>JAAFKL010000024.1 GCA_021399405.1 Candidatus Heimdallarchaeota archaeon
AAGGAAGTCCACATACAGTCAATAAGAAAGTAGCGATTTTCTGTTCCTGTATCCGTCGTAACGAACTGCTAGTCAGATTATCAGGTCTTGATGGATGTTCGAGAATGATCTTGCGATGGTTAAAAAGTGTGAAAATCCCATCTTGGTCGGGTCTGCTAACTCGAACAAACCAAGTGGAAGGAAGCGATACTCTCTGAAAGGAGAAGTGTAGTATACTATACCAGTGTAGTAGCTGGATGATACGGTGACGTTTGTATACTATTTGCTGAACATACAAGAAAAGTTAGCTTTTCAGATCATGGCGACCACCCATGCAAAACCCTATTGTGCCAATTTTTTCATTAATAGTAATTTCCAATCCTTTTACATGCTCCAATATATACTCAAAATCTTCAAATATTGTATCATCAGTATATGAATCTTGATCCAATGCACCGTCTCTGTAAGCATCGGTACCCGCTACAAAAAATCCAGCCTTAGCTAGGTCATCACACACGATTTTTTGAGGTTTATCAAGCCCAGGTCTATGCATAAATAATATCACAACAGGAAACGGCCCATCACCTTCTGGTTGTGAGAAATAAATTGGTAATTTAGGATCTTCCCTAATTACTTTTAATGAACCTATGATGAAACAACAGCAGAGGAGACTAATATAGATTTCTAGTAAATTTATCAGTTTTGACTTAATTGATTCTTTTACTTTTGGATTAGAGTTCTAAAGTTTAAATTGCTATTTTTTATTAACGGATACAGATGAATGTATTTGATTTTGTTAAATTCTCAATAAAAGAAGAACACAAAAGTATCAACCAACTTCTTGATAAATTGGATGACTCACTTCTTGCAACACCTATTGGAAATGATGATAGCATCGGTAAAAAATTGAAACACATGACAGAAGCTGAATATTCAATGGCCATGTATATGCATCAACAAGATGATGACGAGAAGAAAGATGTTCCTATAACAATTGACGGCTTGAGGGAGGCTTTCGAAAGATCAGAAAAACGTCATCTAGAAACTATTAGTGTGTTAACCAATGATGATTTAGAAAAGGCATACGTTTCAAAGGTATCAGGGAAGGAATACAGCTATACGTGGTTACTTTATCATTTCGTTGAACATTTAACCACTCATCGTGGACAAGTAGCGACAGCATTACGATTAGCACAACAATAATTGAGTTCAAAAATTAATTAATTATTTGTACTATGATTTTAGCAGCAACCTGCGTCTCCGCCACAGCTACCACAGCCAGAAGCGTTGTAAATTAAATGTTCGTTGGGGCTTGTAATTTGGAAGCCTGATTTTTCCTCACTCTGAACAAAATCAACGCTTGCACCATCTAAATATGGAAAACTTATACGATCAATAACAACCTCAATTTCCTCATAGAAACAAGTATGATCGTCGTCACTTCTTCTAGTATCCAAAGCCATTCCAAAACCGACTCCTGATGCAGATGATTGTACGAACAATCTAAGAAATAGTTCCTTCTTTTCTTGTTGTTTAATTACATCTCTTAATGAGCTTAAAGCCGTGTCCGAAATGGAAACAAATGGCCCTTCTGAAACCTTGTTATCAATAGTTGATTGTTCTTGTGACATTGTTCTAATCACTAGATACGTAAACATATTAAAAAAGCCTTAGTTCGTTAAGATTTACTAACTTTTCTTGGTGAAATTAATTTGTAAATATGGTGGTTATCTTAGATTTATTGCAATTTTCTACAACTAAATAATTTCTTGTTTTCAATTTCGAAATGATTATAGTTTCCAGTAATTACCAATAATTATCAAAAAATGGTTTACAAGGAATACATTAATTCGGATGCTACACAGCTCGAATTAAAGAATATTGCTATAAGTGATGAAAACGAATTCATTCGCGCTAGTGCTATTCGAAAGCTTCTAGATCAATCTACTTTGGAAATATTGGCAATGGAGGATCCTAATCCATTTATTCGATCGGAAGCTACCCTGAAAATTAAAGCTCAGAGTAAATTAGCAATAATTGCAGAGTCAGATCATAGTCCCTTAGTAAGGAGACATGCAATTGCGTCTCTAAAAAATCTTGAATTGTTAAAACAAATCTGTTTGAAAGATCCAGATGATCATGTTAGAGAGAGTGCAGTGAAACAATTAAATTATGATTGTCAAGATGTTTTGATAATAGTCGCTATGCAAGATCCGAATTGGATGGTCAGACATGCAGCTATTTGGAAGATGAGAGCAGATGGTGAGAATGATGAGATTCTACATCAAATCGGCTTAAAAGATATAAATGAGCAGGTACGCAAAGCAGCAGTAAATAGATTAACTGATGAACAATTAATACATGACATTATCATGCATGATGCATCAGAACAAGTAAATCTCAGTGGTATATTAAAGATAACAGAAAATGAAGAATTACTGTCAGATGTAGCATTACACTCCAATATTAGTAAAATTAGAGAGATCGCTGTTAGTAAAATTGATAATCAAAATTTACTAAATAATATCGCTATTAATGATTCTAATCGGTGGGTCCGAGAACAGGCAGTGAACAATATGATTGCTGATGAAAATGGATTAGATGTGTTGACTAATATTGCGATGAGTGATAATGACGAAAATGTGAGGTATACTGCTGTTAAAAAAATACAAAACAATGATTATTTGAAAAAAATTATTCTAGAAAGTATCTACATTGATAGTGTGAAGGTCGCAATATCAAATATAAGTGATTTTGAAATATTAGCTGTTTTGCGTATGACAGGAAAATCAGAAATACAAAAAGAATTGACTGAAAGAATGCAAGAATTGCAAAAACGAAAATAATGACAAAAGAACATGCAGAAAACAGCTCAAAACATTTTACCTCAAAGCATTATACTTTTTATACTAATTTCTTTTCGGTGTACCATGAATTCAATTCGGTCAGATGTGTATTATGGGAGCATCCAGCATGGACAGAATAACAAAGCAACTTCATTAAAAACTAAGATTGATCAAATAATTGATTTGTTGGATTTCTCAACTATCAAGAAAAAAGAAAAAGTAGCAGTAAAAATGCATCTGGGTTTTAGTGATGGATATCAAACAATTCCTGTTTTCTTTGTGAGGCAAGTAGTTGAGATAATAAAGAAACAAGGTGCATATCCGTTCGTAACAGATAATCCTACTGCTGTCTACAATGCATACAAACGGGGTTATACTCAAGAAACTGTTGGTTGTCCAATTATCCCTGTTGCTGGAATAAAAGATGGATACAGTTACAATCAAGAAATTAATTATAAAAACGTCGATTCATTGGAAATTGGAGGGGCCATCTATGATGCGGATGTATTGGTTAATTTGACTCATTCAAAAGGACATGGATGTAATGGTTATGGTGGGGCAATAAAGAATCTAGCTTTGGGAGCCTATGCTGCTGAATCTCGCTGGTACAAAATTCACAATGTAGAACAATCTTTACCGTATTGGAATGCTGACGAGTGTAGTCCTGAAGAGGCAAAAAAAATAGCTGCTGTCTGTCCATATGATGCGATAAAATATAACGAGGAAAAGCATGAATTGAAAGTTGCCTTTTGCATGTGTAACCAATGCATGGACTGTACCAAATTTAATAATGGCTCTGAACTAATCGAAATTAAACAAGAAAACTTTTCAGCATTTCAGGAATTATTAGCAATTGCTTCAAAGCATGTCATAGATACTTTTGATAAAGATAAACAATTTTATTTGAATTACTTGTTACAAATAACTCCACAATGTGATTGTATGGGGATTGCACAACCTCCTGTTGTGAATGATATTGGTGTTGTCGGATCCAGGGATATAGTTGCAGTTGATGTTGCCTCCCTTGATCTGATTAAGGAACAAGGTTTAATCCCAAATTCAATCCCCCCGATTTTCAAACATGTGAATTTGGATTCAGCTGTGGATTTACATCCCTTTCAGAGAATCCACGGCCCTATGAAAGATCCATACATTGCAATGCGATACGCAGCAGAACACAAGATGGGAAATTTAGAATACGATCTTATCGAAATTCTATCACCACAGGAAGTCGCGAAAATGCCAAAGATCAAACATCAGTATGAAGCAGATCCCAGTTTTTACTAGTTCACTCAGGTCAGATTCCGAGTGTGGAAGTTGCCTGTGATGTTAATGATTGTTTTGACCTTCAAGCAGCAGCTTTTGTACCTTAAAATCTCTAATTCAATTTAAATCTAAAATTAAGTGCAAATTCCCCCATTAGGGGGAAATATTAATCTTTAATTATTGTATCAACAACTTGTGTCTCTAAATGAAACAGTTCACAAAATTATTTTTGCTGGACTGGACGCTGTGGGGAAAACATCAATATACAAATCGGTTATAGAAAATGTAGATTTATATGAATTGAGTGATCTTGCTCCAACCCGGGGGATTGAACGAAAATACCATACATTTGGAGATCATAAACTTGTGTTTTGGGATCTTGGAGGGCAAGAAATGTATCGTAATAAGTATTTTCAGGACAAACGTATATTTCAAGATCTGTCCTTGCTTATCTACGTCCTCGATATACAGGATAAATTCAGGTTTGATGAAAGCCTCGAGTATCTGCTTCAAATACTTATGACATTGAAAAACCTAGACCAGGTACCTCAAATTGCGGTTCTTATTCACAAATATGATCCTGAGCGAAGAACACAACTACAGCAAAATCTTCTAGAAGCGGCGCGAGTTTTGAGAGAAACTTCCAAATTCCCATCTATTACGATAACTAAATTTGCAACTTCTATATATGCAGATAATCTTGACGGTATCGTTGAAAATATACTCAAAGAGATCGTTCCTGAATATTCGAATAATTTACTAAGATCCGATGGGATGATTAGAAAGACAACTTATGAGGATGGTACAGCAATCTCGAGCACAGAATTTACCACAAAGGCAGAAGGAACTGACTTTCAAAATACTCTAGAAGACCATTTCAAAATATTGAAAGATATGGTAGACAAGGCGGAGGATGAGTAAAAATAAAGGATAAAACACGCTATACAGCAATATAAAAATACGGTTATTCAAATGTCCTTACAAGATTACAAATCATTCCAAAGAGAAATAGAGCAAATTTGCAAAATATCTCATATTTTCTGAATTTGTTTTTATCTCATTTTGATATTAAGTATTATCAACGGAGATCTTAAAAAAAAGATTAGTTACGCTATACGCAAGCACTCAGAGATTATGAGGTTGCACCATGAGTAAAAGAGTCTTTTTATTTTCGGACAGTGAACCGGATTCAACAACATTGGGAGGGAAAGGGGCAAATCTTGCACGCATGTCCCAATTGGGATTACATGTCCCTTCTGGCTTTACAGTAACAACACAAACATGTATTGATTTTCTAAATAATGAAGGAAAGTATCCTGATGGACTTTGGAATGAGATATTACTATCATTAGAGCAGGTCGAAAAACTCTCTGGTAAAAAATTTGGTGATCAAACTAATCCATTACTGATATCTGTCAGATCTGGAGCTAAAATTAGTATGCCTGGGATGATGGATAGTATTCTGAATCTTGGTCTTAATATTCAAAATGTAGAAAAATTAAGCACTGCAAGTAATAATGGTAGATTTGTAAAAGATTCATATCGCAGATTAATCCTGATGTTTTCTAATGTTGTTCATAATCTTTCAATTCATCCTTTTGAAGAGATATTGGAGACAACGAAAAAAGAAGCAGGAATAGAACAGGATCACCAATTGACAGAGGAACATCTTGATAAAATTATTCAAGAATATCTAACACTATTTGAGAAGGAACATGGTTCCCCATTCCCTCAGGATCCAAAAGAACAACTGGATCGTGCAGTTCAAGCTGTATTCAAATCTTGGAATAATAGAAGAGCAATTGATTACCGAAATCATGAAGGAATTCCTCATGACATCGGAACGGCAGTAAATGTTCAAACAATGGTATTTGGGAATTATAACGATAACAGTGGAACTGGTGTACTATTCACTCGAAATCCATCTTCAGGGGAAGATGTAATGTTTGGAGAATTTCTAATGAATGCACAAGGTGAAGATGTTGTTGCAGGATTAAGAACCCCCCTGCCTTTCACTGCATTGCAGGAACAGATGCCAGACCAGCATAAAGAACTTGTGGAAATTTCCAAAAAATTGGAAAAACATTATGCAGATATGCAGGATATTGAATTTACCATTGAAGATGGGAAATTATACATTTTGCAGACCAGAACTGGAAAGAGAACTGGTGCAGCTGCGGCGAAGATTGCAGTTGATATGGTCAATGAAGGCATGATATCAAAAGAAGACGCTGTCAAACGGCTTACACCACGTGATGTGGAGGCCAGTCTATTTCCCTCAGTTCTCTGGAAAAGCCAAAAATTACACGAATATTATGATATTGAGGATGCAGATCATAAATTGAAATCAGTTACTATTAGTGATTTGACTAGAAATGCAGAATATAAACGAGCTGAGAAGATAGGGGAAGGTTTACCTGCAGGTCCTGGTGCTGCTTGTGGTCATGTAGTGTTTGATTCTGATCTAGCTGAGGCAATTGTTAAAGACGGTGTGAGTCCACCATTTGATGTTACACAATGGAAAACGCAGGGAGAGAAGAAAGTTCCAAATCTGATTCTGGTAAAGAAAGAGACCAGTCCTGAAGACTTTCATGGGATGGTTGCTTCGTCCGCCATTGTGACAATGACTGGTGGTTTAACATCACATGCTGCTCTGGTCGGAAGGCAGATAGGCAAACGAGTGATTGTTGGTGCGAGTTCTTCGAATATGGATTTAACTGGAAAGAGTATGCGAATAAAAGATGGGAGTTTGGTGGAGGTCGGTGATGTTATTTCGGTCGATGTTTTTGATAAGGGATCGATATATCGAGGGATACTTCCAATTGTTTCTCCTACTGATTTGTCTGAGGAATTGGAACAGATCCTTGATTGGGCAGATAGTTTTGCAAAGATTAAAGTCCGAGCTAATGCGGATAAAGGTGGCGACACTCAGATTGCAATAGATTTCAAAGCAACCGGCACTGGTTTGGCACGTACAGAACATATGTTTTTCGATGTTTTGTCATTAATGCAGGATATGATCCTTGCAGAGACTAAGGAAGAGAGGCTCAAGGCACTTGATAAAATGGCTGAGATTCAGAAGCATGATTTCATGGAAGTATTCAAAGTTGCGGACGGAAGACCGGTCACAATCCGATTACTAGATCCACCATTACATGAATTTTTACCGAAAGAACTTGAGATAAGAGAAAGAATTTGGGTCCAGATACTAAATCCTGTTTCTACAGATGTCAACACTCATATTTTGAGAAAAATATTATATTATCAAGAAGCCAATCCAATGCTTGGCTTGCGGGGATGTCGATTGGGGTTATTGTTCCCAGAAATTACAGTAATGCAAACGCGGGCAATTATCGAAGCTGCACTCCAAGTTATTGATGAAGGGGGAAGTGTTGTTCCAGAAATAATGGTTCCTTTGATTGGTTCTAAAAATGAATTTCTTGAGTCACGGAAGATTATTGACGAAACCGCAAATGAAATATTTGAGAAAACGGGTAAGAAGCTTGATTACTTAGTAGGGACAATGATTGAAATTCCACGAGCTGCCCTTACCGCTGATGAAATTGCCGCAGGTGAACTTGGGGCAGATTTCTTCTCCTTCGGGACCAATGATTTACATCAGATGACACTTGGATTCTCAAGGGATGATATTGGTAAATTCTTGCCATTCTATTTGGAGAATAATATTATCGATGTTGATCCATTTGCAACAATAGATGAAGGAGGAACTGGGAAACTGATGGATATGTGTGTTGAACTTGGGAGAAAGGCTGCAGAACAAGCAGGCAAGTACTTGAAGGTCTCGATATGTGGTGAGCAAGGGGGAGACCCCAGATCTATAGATTTCTGCTATCGAATTGGTCTTGATATGGTTTCTTGTTCACCTTATAGAGTACCAGTTGCACGGTTAGCTGCAGCTCATGCTACTTTCAATAATCCTCAGGTGGATCCAAAATATGGTAAAAAATGGCCCATGCCTCCAATAAAGTGAAACTAGAAAGAATAATTAAATTGAAAATATCAAAATATATGAGATTGAATTACTCATTAAAATAGCTCTCCTAGGATAAGTCTACATCTTCATCATATGTTTCGTTTTGACCATATTATGTAACTGTTGCAAGATTATCAGCGCCTCATGCCACATTCATCAATCCAGAACCTCACGCAGTTTACAAGAAAAAATTGTAAAAAAAGGGAAAACGAACTTTAATAATTTAGACTAACTATTTCAAAGAAGCCAATATGTTCTGTAATTTAATGTATAGAGCTGTAGATATCCTAAACTCGTGGTTCAATATTAGATTTTCAAATGCTTGACGTCCCTCTTCCTTGCTTATATGATTTCCTGAAACCAATTTTAGTATTATACCTAATGTGCCAGTAACCTGCAGACCCAATAGTTTTGCGATTTTTCTAGCTGCGAGATCGTCGATTATGACTATCGAACCCTCTGTTTCTTTTTTCAACGAAAATGCCATATCAATTACTGTTATCTCACCTAAATCAAGGTTGTTTTGATTTGACAGAATATGAGACAACTCGCCATTGCGACTATCTACAACCTCAATCCAATTTGACAAAGCATACTGAATATTCGGATACTCGAGACTATGTTGATCCACGGTTTCTATAATAACTTCTTTTGTAGTCAATATTTTCGAGAAAATATTGTTCAGATGCTTAAGATAATCTATCTTGCCTAGGAATATCAGCGGTGATGCATTGATGATGGCAATCACAAATTAACCTCGAAGAAATTCCAAATCATCTTGCAAAGCTTCCTCATCATACATTGGTATGTTACGTTTTGCTAATTCATGTAACATTGCTCGCAAAGAAATACCTACTATTTTTGCAGATTTTTGGATACTTATTCTTTTTTCACTTACTTCATTACAATAATAATCAACTAGATCCTCTTGAAGTGATTGATTAAGAACTTGACGGATGTATGCCGATTTATCCTGAATATTTTTTAGTTTTAATATTTTATTTAGCTTTTTTTCTAATTCTTCCTCTATTCTAACAGAAAGCACACTCATTAATGTATACTATGTATGATTTGGTATATATGTATTTACGTTAAATAATATGAATTAGAATTGCTTTAATTATTTGATAATCGGTAGGTGAACATAGGCCGACACAGCCTTAATCGACTTCGCTTAGAAACGAACTTTAATACGTGTCCTGTTCCTCCTACAGAGTTCCAGTTGCAAGACTTTCGATCGATCACAGTTTAAAATAAAAAATTATGACTACTGTACGATCATCAGCAATAAATGTAACATACCGGGAAATGTATCAATATTTAACTAAATGTCAACTTTAATTTTGATGAAAATTCTTGAATCCTCTCCTAGCAGATATGATCGAGGAATCAAGTTATTACTTGGTGAAAAGATATATTCTGCCTATAATAGAATTATTACCTTAGTTAAAGAAAATGATAGAGTGCTTGACCTTGGGTGTGGAACCGGTATACTTTCATTACTGATGGCTAAGAAGGGAGCGATCGTTAAAGGAATTGACATCAATCCAGATATGCTTGAAATTGCCGAATCACGAATATCTGAGCAAAATTTATCTGAATCGATTTTATTGGAAGAAAAGGGAGTTGCAGAATTAGACTCTGAACCCGACGGATCATATGATCTAGTAACATCCACATTATGCTTTTCAGAACTCGAACACTATGAGATTATTTATTCATTGAAGCATATTAACAGAATATTGAAGCCTAAAGGTACATTCATTTTAGTAGACGAGGTCAAACCAAAAAACCGACTCAAAAGAATTCTTTCAAACCTGATTAGATTCCCCTTGGTAATTATTACATACATTTTGACCCAAAATACGACTAAAGCGTTAAAAAATATCGAATTGGATATCCAAGCTAAGGAATTTGAAATCGTCGAGAGTAAATCTAATCGATTTGGGACATTTATTGAGGTAGTCTGTAAAAAGAGGGTTGTGAAAATTGGACAGTAATTTGAGATATTATTTTATATACATAATTTCAATCTTGACAAGATTTTTCCCGTTGTCTTCAAAAACCGGAATAATAAAGATAGGAACACCTAATGAGAATTCTCCTGTATTAGTCACTGGTAACTATAAATTAACAGTGGAAATATTAAGAAAAACGTTACGAGGGCAGAATTTATTTCTTCTAGTCGGAAACAGTAATGGAATAAACGTTTGGTGTGCGGCGACAGGGGGACATTTTACTAACCATGATGTTATCTCGGTTTTAAAAACCAGTGGAATTGCGGAACTGGTAAATCATCGGAAATACATCTTACCACAATTAGCAGCAACAGGGATTGAACCCAGGATTATACATCAGAAAACTGGCTGGAGTGGAATTTGGGGGCCAACATATGCAAAAGATATAATCGATTATATAGACAATCAAAATCAAATCCAACCAAATCAACGCCAGGTTAAATTTCTGATTTGGGAGAGGTTAGAATTAGCTCTTGCTTGGGCATTTTTAATTTCTACAATTTTATATGTTATACTTGTTTGGTTTTCATTCAAAATCGCCAATATGACATTCTTTCTTAGCTGGATGATAACAATATCGATATTTCTCTCTTTTCCTTGGTTTGAGGAACTCCTTAGAAGTGAAAAGAAAGTTGTATATTTTGAAAAAGGAAAATTACTTGTGGAGTTAGTTTTTTCTTTATTTTACACACTCCTAATATTATTAATCAATATACAAGTCGGATTATCGAGATTTGAAACCTCGATTCTTGTGGTTTTATCAATAATTATGATATTGATAATAATTACTGATTTGAAGGGGTTAACCCCTACCTACAAAAGTGATTTACACGAAGATCGCTTGTTTACTATCAAAATCCATCAAGACCTATGTACAGGTATTGGAGATTGTGAGATGGTGTGTCCAAGAAATTGTTTCGAATTTGTAGACGAAATGGAGTATGTCACAATTCCCAGGGTTAATGATTGTGTTCAATGTGGAGCTTGTATAGTCCAGTGTCCAGAAGACGCATTGTATTTTGAAAATTCAAAGAAAGAAATTATTGAAGCAAATATTATTCGAAAGTACAAATTAAATTTATTGGGAAAAAGGGATTCCAAAGCTTGTAATTGCACAATATGTAAAATTACTACGTGATTCAAAGGACAAATATCAGTTTCATTACTTAAATTAAGATTAATTGGATTTGGGAAGTCGAAGACCCAACTTCTTTATACTATTGTTATCAAATAGGACTTGATTATGTCTACTGTTCACCTTACCTAGTTCCAGTAGCAAGACTTTCAGCAGCACATGCCACATTCAATAATCCAGAGCCAGATAGGGTCTACAAAAAAAAAGTTATGATTAAATAATTAACTATTAATATTGAATTCGATCAATTCAATATCATCTGCAAATTATTAAATTTTATTGTTACAGCATTTGTAGTAAAACTATACAGGGTTTTCCGATTCAACAAACTTCATATATTTTGTTACTATTATTTATATAGTGCTTAACGATCCGTTCGATCACATAGATGATTTTGCTATTGACGATTCTGTCTCTGCAATTGATCGAATCCTGTTAATTGGAAGGAGACGCTTAGGCATCCGGTTACGAAATGTATTATCCCAAGAGAATGGATATGATCTATATTGTACTCCAAAAATAGATGATGCAATTAATTATATGTTTCAAATTACTTTTCCAATAATTTTGCTTGATATGGAAGATCCAGATCTTGATATAATTAGTATTTCAAATAGTCTGAGACAAGTTCAGAGTATTGTCAGAATCATTTTAGTTACACAAACATCAGATATAATTGGAATTAAGGATATTATCAATAAAGGAAATATTAACGCAATCTTACAAATATCAATTTCTGATAAGGAATTTCTAAAAATTATCCTAGAACAAGAAGCGAGATATACTATTGACTATACCATGACCTCATTTGTCTCGAAACCACCCACATTAAGTAAAGCAAGCTATTTACTTTTAGATCCGACATTGTCATTTGGTGATGAGACTCAACCTTTGAACTTTGTGGGCATTTTGATAAATTCTGATACAGTTTCGAAATTCGCTCACTTCTTTGAAAAAACCATTGTACAAGATGAATTACTCTTAGCGAGTTATCTTGCATCTATTAATGCATTAGGTGAAGAGTTATTTAGCAAACATAAAACGGTAAAAGAAATAAATTTCGGTGGAATCTCTGTTATATTTAGATTTCATAAATCTTTACAATTTTCATTCTTAGTCAGGAATCTGAGTAGACACAACTGTGACAAAGCAGAGGAACGGATTGATAGTCTGATCGATATGATTTTATCAAATTATGGTGAGGATTTGATGGAAAATTATCTTACGGAAGATACAGAAAATGATTTATTGCTGCTATTGGATGACTTTGATCAATTCGATGAAGTCGAAGAGTTTCTGCACATTGAAGTGGAAAAATACAGAGCTGAGACTTTTAGAGTAAATCAAATTGTTGCATCATATACTAATAATTTGAAGCTAAATGAATCTACCATCCAAACCCTTGAACAAATTAAATCAAAAGATTTGGATTACCATACAGTGATTCCAGAAAATGATGAGGATCTCTTATGGAATTTGAGAGGGTCAAATTCAGGTGTCCTCATACTTGATTCAAAATCTGAGAATGTTTTATCTCTCGCCAGATATGCAAAGGACACATCCCCCGCAATTTCAATAATATGTGTTCATAATTCGCAATTACTTTCAACCACATTGACAGATGGTCTGAACAATGATTTGTTTGATTACTTTTTGGTACAGAAAGAAAATGAGTATTATAGTGATGAATTACTAAAACTATGTTTACGTGGTTTGAAAAATTCCAGAAAAATAATTGAAAGGGCTCTGAAAGAACAAAAATCAGATGACCAGATTATTAATCCTGTTGTAGCTAAAAGTAAACTTCGATTAGATGCTAATTCTTTCAATGTAGAAGAATTACCTAGACTCAATGGGATACTAATTAGTCATAAGAATCAGCCCATATTTGAGAAATTTTGGCACTCAGATACCGATAAACGAATTGATAAAGACTTATTGACTGGTTTAATTTCATCATTAAATCAAGTCGGTGGGGAAATATTCACCGACAAAGAATCCATCGGTAGTTTAGATATCGGAGATTATGATGTATTTGTCAAACATCGAGATGATTATATTTTCCTATATTTTATAAAAAATGTGCAAGCAAATACAGGTGTTCTACTAAGTATGGAGCTTGATGGGGTATCTGCAATATATAATGAGTTATTAATTGAGGCAGGGACTGGAATTCCAGTGAACTTGCTAAAGCCCATCTTTGATAAAATTGCAGAGAAGACACATGCTGATCTGACCCAATTACTCGAAAAACATGTAAGAGAAGATGACTCATAATATCTAATTCAACGGATTTCCTAAAAACTCAATCATGGGATCAAAAAATTGTTCATCCCATCCTTTATCATGACTATCCCTTTCCTTAATACTTGGGAGATCCCAGTGAGTTAGCTTAACTTTGGTATTTTCATTATCTATTTTATCTAACGAGTAAGATACTTTTGATGGTTCTGTTACCTTATCCCATTCTTCTACATTCCAAGTATAGCTCAATATCTTTTTAGGTTCAATTCCCAGGATTTCACCAGTTACCCAACCTCCAAATAGACTAATAAGATCTCCAACTTTTGTCCCCACAATGCAATCCTGTCTTTGCCAAAATGTCGAAATATCACTATTGCTTAAACAATCCCAAACATCATCAAGGGGAGCTTGAATCAGATAATCTTTTTTTATATGTGAAATATTTGTTTTATCAGTCATAATAAAATGAGTTAATGATTCAACATTTAAAAAGCAAATTTATGATAATTGTATAATTCTAAGCTATTACTTGTTTATTTTTCACGTAACTTTTACTAAATAGTCATTTCTGGTGGTGTGAAATCATTTAGGAAACCGATTGCTTCTGAAAAGAATAAAGAACTTGGTGAAACACCTGTTTCTAACCACGATTGCATTGCAAATACTACAGAAACAAGTTGCTGTGGACTAAATGTACAATGTCCAACAGAATCGGTATAAGTTTGGACGAGCATTGAACTCTTACCTGCAGCCTCAATTAATTGATTATAGGCATTCTCGTTTGAAACTGGTACGAGCCCATCCGTAGTTGTATGGATGGTTAATACCGGGCTTTTGATATCACCAGTATAATCAGCGTAATGTTTGACATAATTGCGACTATTCTTTGGAGCAGTGATGGTATTACTATTCATTTCATCTAGTAATGCAGAAGCATCAACACCTAGGGAACTGAGATACGCCATTTCACTAGCGGTTAAACTAGCAGTAATTCCCACATTCTGAGCAACAGGACCTCCTGCTCTACCCTCTAATTCTCCACGCGCTTGGGTTACAAAGAACATGTCAGTGAATAACCAATTAGATCCACCATAGAAATCTGCTGCAGGTAAACCATTTACTAGTCTGATAAATTCGAACAATCCAATGTTACCAGGGGTTGTAACTTGTCCAAAAAGGACTGGGACTACTTCAGAACCAAAATCGATATCATCTCGTACATCGCCTACTGAGCCCCAAGATTCAGGCCAACCAAAAGCAGCATCATATGCAAGCCCAATCTGAAGTGCCCCATCCCATGCTCTAGAGGTCCCTCCTCCAACAGCACATCCAGCAATTACACCATCATAAAGCCCTGAATATCGTTCAGCGCTCTCAAAAGCAATAACGGATCCCATTGAGAATCCCCAAAGTATCACGTTATCAGGATTACCAACTTTTCCCTTGAAAAAGTTAGTCAACGAAGCTGTATCTTGCAATCCGTCTTTTACTGCCCAACCGTCAGATTGGTATCTAGAACCTGCCACAGCATATCCTAGTGAAAGCAAAAAGTCTTCCATTGCTGTACCACCCGGAGCTGCATCTGCAGAACTAGGTTGTCCATAACCATGAGCATACACTAAAAGTATGTCATTCCAATTCTCAGGGACTCGAATTTTATATTCTGCCCCATTATGAGTTCCTTCCAAATTAAGTGCAGTTCCTGAATAACGACTTTGGGCGTTATTGGCTGGAAAAGCAGTAAAAAGGAACATGAAAATAATTAATAATATTGCATTATTTTTTGGTTTTAATTTCATATTTTTCAACCTTTAATATTAATAGTAGAACAGTGATAATTTTTGTATTTTTAAAGATTCTTCGACACAAATGATCTAGTTAAATGATTAATTATAGTTATTTGTGTATACTCTTTGCCCATCAACAATCCATTATCTGTACAATCAGAATACAATACTTTCAGAAATTAAAAAACAGTTTATTAAATTAGACCAAATTACAATTTCATTACACTTGGTATGGTGATGTAACAGATATCAGTCCATCTTCAGCCTCATTGCATTCAATGCAACAATCACAGTACTCACACTCATGAATGCTGCACCAACGGCAGGTGAGAGAAGAATACCAAAACTGAATAATGCGCCTGCTGCAATTGGAAGTGCAAATGAGTTATACCCAGTAGCCCAAACTAAGTTTTCTTGCATTTTTCTATAAGTTTTCCTAGCCAATTTTATTGTTGCTACGATATCTTTGGGATCGTTTCTAATCAGAATTATATCTCCTGCTTCGACAGCTACATCGGTTCCGGTACCTATGGCAATTCCAACATCCGCCTGAACTAGAGCAGGTGCATCATTGACACCATCCCCAACCATAGCAACAATTTCCCCTCTTTGCTGGGTGGATTTGATGATCTCCGATTTTTGATGAGGAAGAACTTCCGAATGATATTTATCAATATTAAGTCTGCTAGCGACCCACCGGGCTACATTTTCATTATCACCGGTTATCATCATGGTTTTTATTCCCATACTTTTCAATTTTGCAATTGCTTCTCGAGACTCTTCTCTGATAATGTCTTCTAGTAAAATGGCACCCATAATTTGATCGGATTTGAGAACATACACTATTGTAAGACCCAATTTTTCGTCATTAGAAAGCGAAAGATCGGGCAATTCATTTCCAAGACCTACTAAATAACCAGGAGAAACAACAAGGTATTCTTGATCACTTAACTTTCCTTTAATGCCCTTTCCAGGTATAGCTTCAAAATTATCCACTTCTTGAATGACCAGATCATTTCCTTTTGCAAATTCCACTATTCCTTTTGCGATTGGGTGTTCTGAATGTGATTCCAGAGAAGCTGCAATACCCAATATATCATTTTCATTATCATTACCTAATACAACAATCTTTCTTATTCCGAATTTACCCTCTGTGAGAGTTCCGGTCTTATCAAAAGCGACTATACTTAAGTTACGAGCATTTTCGAATGCAATCCTGTTTCGGATCAACAATCCATTTTGTGCGGATATACTGGTTGAAACTGAAACTACTAGGGGAACAGCCAAGCCTAATGCATGGGGACAGGCAATTACAATTACTACAACCATTCGTTCAATTGCAAATGACAAATCGGCACCTAAAGCCATCCAAATTGCAAAAGTCAGAGTGCCCCCAACAAGTGCCACAATAGTAAGGACAAATGCAGCCCGATTAGCCAAATCCTGTGCCTTCGATCTGCTCTTTTGTGCTTCTTTTACCAGGTTGATTACTTGAGCCAAATATGTTTGATCTCCAGTTAACTCAATTATTGAAGTTAATGACCCCTCACCATTAATTGATCCACCAATAATTTTGTCACCTTGATTTTTAAGAATTGGCTTCATTTCTCCAGTAAGCATGGCTTCGTTGACTGATGATTGCCCTTTTTCGACTGTTGCATCGGTTGGGATTTTTTCACCAGGTCTAATTAAGACCCGATCTCCTGGTTGTAGAGAAGATAACTCTACATCAATTATTTCACCATTTTCTAAAATTTTATGTGCTTTGCTGGGTAGGAGTTTTGCTAAGGCTTCAAGTGCTCGTGAGGCCCCCATTATAGATCGCATTTCAATCCAATGACCTAAAAGCATTATATCGATCAATGTGGCCAGCTCCCAGAAAAATTGTTTTCCTGAATCCAATACTGTTATCACAGCGATACTGTATACATATGAGACTGTAATTGCCATAGTTACCAATGTCATCATACCTGGAGTACGTTTGTTAATTTCATCACGAAAGCCAGTGAAAAATGGAACCCCACCATAAAAATATATTATTGAAGATATTACCAGTAGTACAGTTGTGTCTCCTGTAAATTCAAAGTTGAAGTTGGCAAAATCTTGTATAATTTCTGAGAGAAGCAAAATTGGTATTGTAAGTACTAGGCTAAGATAAAATCTTTTCTTGAAATCTTGAATCATCATCTCATGATGATTTTCGTGGTTGTCGTGATCTTCATTTTTAGAATGATCCATTGTACTATGATCTTGCATGTCAGACATGTTATTGTCAGAATGGGCTTTTGATTCATCTGTCATATTCATATGTTCATGTTCTTGATGCTGGGAATGATTGGATGAATTTTCCTTCATTTTTTTATGATCGTGATCATTTTCTTTCATGAGCTTTGTATGATTATCTTTAATATAAATCTTCAGTATATGTCATAATTCGATATGTCAAAATATGACATATGTTTACTAACTTTGCTAATAATTTCTAAACGGATCATTTGTATCGATGTGAGAAATAGTATTCACAACCAATTTTAATGAGATTTCTACTGCCTCAGGTTCAATTTTATCTACTGTATCATACTGTGTGTGATAATGTGTCTCATTTCTAACGAAACTTGTAGATAAGCCTATCAATGTAGTAGCATGAATTCCTTCTTTTGCAAATTCCGCTGCATCAGTTGCGCCACCACCAAATGGCATCGGAATAGCTTGTAGTTCAAGATTAAGATCAGACGCCACTTTTTGACAAGTTTCTATCATTGTATCAGATAGTCGAACTCTTGAATTAAGATCCCTACTAAATAATTTCAAGTTTTTTGCCTCATATATGCTATCAATATTGAAAACATAGGTTGGAACTGATTGTAATTCTTTCAAATTTTTGCGTACATAAGCACGTGCACCTCTTAGACCTGCTTCTTCCGCATCAAAGGATGCAACAAGTAATCTCGTATGTTGCAAAGCATTTTCATGGGATTTTTTCAGCTTTCCAAATATTGATGCAGTTTTTATGGTCATGACAGATGCAATCATATTATCCCCTGCTCCAGGTGATACAGTTTTTGTTATGAAAAATAAGAATGGAAGGACTGGGATGATGGCAAATAGTAACCATATACGAATTGCAGAAGCGCTTGAAGGGTTATTTCCAGTAATTAGGAGTGAAAACATCCACCAATTTGATAGTATTAGACTTGATAATATGGTGAGATTTGCCGCAATTACAAGTATACCATATAATTTTGGCACTTTTTCTAGTAAATGGAAAGCATAAGGTGCATCATGATGTCCGCTAACAATTATTTGTTGTTTGACCTCACCTTCTGGTTCTATATTTCCAATTATATTATATCCTGATTTTTTTGTAAAAAACCTATCAAAGACCTCCCAGTACATGAATGATTGAGATAGTATCATGAAAAATGCAAGAGAGTAACCTATTGTGGCGAGATAGATAAGATCAGAATAAATGAAAAAAGATGAAATAATAAATAAGATGGCTGAATACCTGATTAATCCAAGAAAGCTGGTTGGTCTGATATCAAATTCCTCGATTCGGACTGAATCACACGATTCTTCATACAATCCTTTTATTATATCCCGAGCTTGTTTAACTCCCTCTGAACCCGCGAGTCTAGGACCACACTTTTTCACAATAGTATCTGTTAACTCTAGAGAGTCATTAACCAGTTCATCAGTAATATGCTTATTTAATGAAATAGAATAACACCGTATTATGGAAGGTTACTGTATTATAAAAGATAAATGTGGATAAATGATGAATTGACTTAGTTTTAAAATATTCATTAATTTCTTACTTTTATCTCAGCAAATGATTGAATACGCCTGGTTCCAAATGAACGAACGTAATAATAATTATCAATTCAATATTTTTTCTATATACTTATTCTTAGGAGATAATACGACATCCATGTGATTTCCTACAATAGTGGCCGATAACAGAAATACAGGCAGATCCTCAATTGGTATGTTCCCAATTCGAATATATTTATCGAAAACTATCTTTCCGAATGGCTCTTTCAAACTCCGAAATATACTTTGAACAATAGGTCTGTTGAATGTTATGCATACACGTTGCTCTTCTTCCATTGTTTTGGGATTATTAAGAAGGAAAAAATTGCCTTCAACAAATGGAGTGTTAATCTGACTTATAATCAAGCTTCCTGAACCGAAATCGGCATTGGTCTTTTTATGATCTTTGTGAATTTCAAAGCTCATCATTTCTTCCATTATAAATATCATAATTAAAACTAAGCTTCGATATTTAGATTTCTTAATTTCAGGGATTTGATATAATTTTTATTTTGTTAATTGAAGAATTATTATCGATGGTTCTCTTTAATTGGACACCTGTTACAAGTTTATCTCAGCCTGAGAGCTAGTTTATACCCTATCTTCGTCCAATGAGCTAACACCTATGATGTCATATTTCTCATTAATTTTGGACGTGTAGACTGAGATATTGGTTGTATAATTGTCTAATATTGAAGCAGACCCAATTGGGTCAATCGGTCTCTGAGAACCCATTTTTTGTATCGACTTCAAATAAGTGCAAAGTTTTTCAGAATCGCAGTGCATAGTGTGACAATTTCTACAGTTACAGATCGTAATACCGCAGTCAGGACAAGGTTGTAGTTTCTCTTTACTTAGAGTACCCTGATACACATGTACCTATTTAGAGTTTAATTTTTATAGTTTTCGACTCATGGTAATCTTACCGAATATTTCTTTAAGCACATAAATTGGAGATAAGGGATGAAAAATTATCAGTTATACTAATTTAAGATCTCTTCCAAAAACTATTGATTTATGGAAGCTGGAGATAAATCTGTCAAAATTCTCCCCTGTTACACAACTTACCTCAATATATGACAAATCCAATATATTTTCGGTATTGAGTGAATTAAAAATCGATTCTGCTTCTTTTTTGGTAACACATGGTTCTACCGATGATCTTAATTCAATTTTATTTGCTACAATATATAGTAAGGGAGTCATAGCTTTCCCTGCCCCTTCAATGACCTCTTGGAGATAGGAAGTGATGTTTTCAAATGAACTAAGATTAGAAACATCATAAATAATGAAAAAAGCGTTTGCACCACCATAATGCCTTCTTCTTAGTAGTGAACCACTTTCACCACCTTCGGTTACGAATATATGAAATTTATATAGCTTCCCTCCCATTTCAATTTCTTGAACCATGAATTCCATCCCTAAATTAGCTCTTTGTCCACTTGGATGATTTATAGGTTTACCAAAAAACCTTGAGATTACGGATGCCTTTCCTACGGAATTATCTCCGATGATAACAACTTTGATATTAGCCGTTTCATCTGATTTGAGACTAATATTCCATATATTGTTGCGAATTCTATAAGGATTTTCGTTTTAATTTGGTTGCAAGAAAATTTTTAATTTGTCCTTTCAATTTAGATGTGATATTTCTATTTTGCTAGTTAGTTGTCACTTTGTTTGTGCCAGCGGTCCCACATTGAGGACAAAACTGATCATTAATAGGAAATTCTGTTCCACATGCAATGCAAAATTGATTTTGTTGATGTGAATGTTCAACTGGTACATCTATTGATCGATCATATCTACGAGTTTTGCGAGATCTCCTTTCCTTACTTTTGCTTGGTCCAAATAACATCCCAGCAATGACTCCACCAATTATCCACATAAAAATACCCAAAGTTAAACCAGAAAAACCAAGGTAGCTGAATCCCAAGAATATGCCACCAAAAAATATAATTGTGGCAACCCCATTCCAAATAGATAGAAAACGCTTACGTGAGTAACTCATGAAATAATTATACAGCTTTGTAAATATAAGAATTCGGAATCGAAATAGCACCTTGGATAACTTTTGCAAGCATTTTCCATTAATTACTACAATTAATTCTGTAGAACTACTATATATTTTATAGAAATGATCACCAAATCATCAGTTAGAGCTATGTTGGAAAGTGAATCTAAAGCTAAACAAGTAAAAAACCGAGATCTATTCCAGATCATCCATAATAGAAGATCCATTCGTAAATTCCTGGACAAGGAAATCCCAGACGAAATAGTCGAGGGAATACTAGAAGCTGGAATCAGAGCCCCTTTTGCTGCCCAATTATACAGCATTGTATATACTCGAGATCCAGAAAAAATTAAAAAGTATAAAACTGGAGCCTATCCGACTACAAAATTACTTATGGTATTTTTAGTTGATTTTCGGAAGCTTGAAAAAATAATTAAACATAAACAATACGAGTACAAGTATGATGATACAATGTCATTATGGTTGGCAATTCAAGATGCAAGTTTAGTTGCAGAAAACCTAATTCTAGCAGCTGAAGCTTATGGCTTGGGATCAGTCTTATTAGGTGGTACACCATTGAATGCTGATAAGATCTGTGACATGTTTGAAATCCCAAAAAATCGAGTATATCCACTTGTTGGTTTATGCATTGGGTATCCAGATGCATCGGAAAATACTGATATCAGACCACGATATCCATTAAAACACATTGCTTTTGAGGATAAATACAAAGAACTCTCTGACCAAGACTTATCTGAATGTATGACTCAGATGAATGAAGGATATTTAGCTCAAGATTATTACAAAAAAAGTGGTAAAATACCACTGACTAAGGAAATTGGTGAAGATACTTACAACTTAGATAATTATTCATGGTCTGAACATATTGTGCGAAAGGTAATTCAAGGGCCTTGGTCTGAAGAGAGTCTACTTACGAAACTAAAAAGATATGGATTTAATTTAGAGTGAAATCTATCAACTAAAACATTAATTGACTCAATGCAAAATTATATTCGATTAACAATTCTTTAGTTAATCAAGACTAGGAATTGAAATATGAAAATTATTTTCCGAATCAACTTCTCTTATCCAATCATCTATTAGTTTTGAAATGGGGATAATAGGAATTAGTGATAATATTAAGAAAACAGCTTCCACGATGAATATCAAGGTATAATTGTCATTGCTTATGCTTAACAGAACACCACTGGAAATCGCCGCAATCGAACGTCCAAGTGTAATAATAATTCCGAAAAAACCCAATAGAAAGGTTGTATGATTTAAATTTATGTAGCAGAGATCCAACATTAAAGAAATGGCTGGGCTACTTGAGATCCCACCACCAATTGAGAAGATAATTAGACCGATGTAAAAAAGAATATCATTACTAAATTCGCTTGAGATAGATATAATTATCATACCAATAGTTGCAATCATCTGACCAATCACAATTGTTCTCAATTTACCAATTTTACCTTCGAGAATTGAACCAACTGGAACGAATATAAGAGTTGCAATCCCCCAAATTGCAACAAGTTTACCTACGTCCGATTTGCCGAATCCTAACCTTGCAATTGCAAAAGGTTCAAGTATTAAATCTTGCATGAATAATCCAATGGAAAATATTATGAGAAAGCTGCTCATTAGCAGCACATTCTTATCGTAAATTGAAGACACAGGAGATTTATTTATTTTATATTCAGTATTTGAATTAGAATTCTCATATTGAGAGGATGTATAACTTATTTCATTCATCCTAATTTGCCAAGTCTTTAAATCAAGTGAGACTAATGTTACGATTACCGTTAGGAGTAATATAATATTGATCATCCCAATGAATATCTCAAATTCCAATCTTGAATATGTAATTGATCCTAAAATCCCCCCTCCAGCAAATCCAATTAATCTTGCCGATTGTAAAATACCGGATATTCTATTTCGTTCTTTGGGATAAGAAACAAGGGTTAAATACGAATCGACCAATGTTGTGAGGATTGCAGTCCCTCCATAATAAAGAGCTAATCCGACAATGACAATCGGGTTGTCAATCGAACTTATTGTTAGAGGTATAATGAGCAATCCTAAAAAGCTAAGTATAGACCCTATTATTAAATATTCTTTGATTTTAGGTCTACGATCTTGTAGATAACCGATAATTAATCGACTTAGTTCGAAAAGAATTGCGAATCCAAAAAATAGTGTAATAGTAGAAGACTTCCATCCCAGAAATTTCATCTCGGCATTAACAAATCCTGAAATAGTTACAATGCTTAATCCAACACCAATATGAATTGAAGAGATCCTAAAAATATCTCTGCGGCGCATCAATTTTTGATTAGTGGAGGATTTAATCATTTAACGTCCTATCCATATAAGTGATTACTCAATTTGTAAAAGATTAAATTTTTAGTTATATTTTGTGATAGTCCTTTCTATGTTGACTAGTGAAAAATCCTAAATTCGATATGATTCTCAATTTGATTACTGGAAATCAATTTCAAGTAACATTTCTTCAACTGCTCCAAGAGCCTTTGAAACTGGGCATTTTTCTTTTGCTTCGTTTGCTAATTCTTCGAATTTTGCTCGATCGATACCAGGAACCTCTCCAGAGACTCTAAGTTTGATGGCAGTAATTGTTGGTCCTTCCCCAAGCTTAATTGATGAACTAGCATCGATTCTAGTTGGTGGAGTGCCATTATTTGTCAATAATGCAGATAGGAACATTGCATAACAACCAGCATGTGCGGCTCCAATCAATTCTTCCGGGTTAGTTTTTCCATCACCAGGTCCATTTACAAACCTCGAAGCATGGGTAAATGGACCCTTAAAAATTCCACTTTTTCCTAACTCGACTGTTCCATTTCCTTCTTTTAATGTACCTTCCCAGGTCGCTTTTCCGATACTTACAGTCATACTATGTTTTCAAATCTTCTAGGATAATTAATATTTATGGTAATTATTATTATCTAAGTATTAGAGTTTGTGTTGTGTTTGTTTTTCTGTAAGTTAAAAATTTAAATGATTAAACCTGTGTTCAATTACTTACTACAAAGCGTTTTCCAGAAACTTAACCATCTCTTCTCGAACTTTTGTCATACAACTCTCCTTTATGTACATCATATGACCAGCTTCATAGTAACTCATGGTAATATTTTCTTGTAAGATAGGGTCAATTCCAAGATGATTAAACGTATATTCTGTCACATGAAATGGTGTAGCCATATCATAATAACCATTCATCACATGAACTTTTAATGCATTATTTTTAGAAATTGCATCTCGCAATGTCTCAGCTACATTCAACCCCTCGGCATAGAATTGGGGTTTGAAGGACCATTTTGTGTATAATCCTCCAAGAATTTCGTATAATAAATCAGTTTCAAATTCTAACTCTCTTCTAACGTAATCATTGAATGTTGCTGTATATGGACCCCTAATTGCGGTCATAGATGGATCATGAGAAAATTCGCCACCACCTGCATTTTTATCAATACCTAAATATCTCCCATCCAATCGTCCAACAGTTCGTTTTTTAGATCTCAACAATTCTTTATTGAACGGACCAACAGACAATCTGAGATTTACACTTTCCAAGTATTCTTCTGATAATCCGGTAAATCGTTTAAGTTTTGATATAATGTCAGCTCGCTCTTCACCAACCAAACTGTCACCTTTGTTGTAAGCAAGAATTAACTCAGTATCACAGAAACTACGTACCATTTCAATTGTTTTCTCAAGATCTTGTTGTAAATCATCATCCAACATTTTATGATACCATGAAGTTGCTGTTAGAGTTGGTAACAACAATCTTGGACGTATATCAGTTCCGATATTAGTAAAGTCCAATATGGAACTAACAAGTATTATCCCATTTAGATCTAACCCATGTCTTTCCTGTAAGTGACCTGCCAATCCTGCAGCTCTTGTTGTACCGTAACTCTCTCCAATGAGAAATTTGGGTGATGTCCATCTATTATACCGAGTTGTATATAATCTGATGAATTCGCCTATTGCTTCAACATCTGCTTTAACTTCATAGAACTGATCGGGTTTTTCTCCTTCTACTGATCTACTGTATCCAGTACCTACTGGATCGATAAAGCACAAATCTGCTTGATCAAGAATCGAAAAATCATTATCTATCAGCTTATAGGGTGGTGACAACAGGTTTTCATCATTGTCCTCCACCTGTACCCTTCGTGGACCAATCATGCCTAGATGAAGCCAAACTGAAGAACTTCCAGGTCCTCCATTAAATGAAAACATCATTGGGCGTTTATGTAAATCTGCTTCATCATTTTTTGTATATGACATGAAGAAAATTTCTGCTTTTGCCTCGGGACCTTTTTCCTCACTCTCATATTTCAGAACCATTGTACCAGCTCGAGCAGTATAGTTTATTTCTTTCCCATTTATTGTTACGGAATGCTGTGTCTCAGACAATAACTCCTTTGGTTCCTTTTTCTTGGATTCCTCTTTTTTGTCTTTAGAGTTTTCATTTCCTTCAGTCATTTCTAAACTCACCCTCAAAGTAGTAAATATAATGTTTACCGACTAGGTAGATGCAAATTAGAACATAATTACTTATTAAAACTAGACTTATAAGGGATTGATACAGTGTATCTGTGTTAAGAAGCTTCAAATATGATGTACGCTATATAATATTAGTGCTAGACGGTTCAGTTTATCCTATCAACCCCGATGAAAAAACTGAAGGAGAAGTCTTACTGTCAATAAAAGCTGTAATTATTGTCTCTAAGGGAGGAATACCTTATTTTCAGGATAGATTCGATGATTTCGAGTTTAACTCAACACTTCTAGCTGGCATTACATCAGCAATTTCAACATATATGGATACATTCATGGATGGAACAAAATCAGGATTTGAGAGCATGAAGAATGCAGGATTAACAATATCCTCCTTGAAATCAGAACTCTCAAATATCGTGATCGTTTCAGAGATGGATCTATCACAGGATGTGATTATTACAATCGGTAAGTCTCAGATATTGCTAGACAGAAAATATCGATCAAAATTAGATGGAACTGATAGATCAGGTGTATTTATGGATCCGATTGTTGTTTACGAAATGTTTGATATTGCGGGTTTCAAAATAGGATTCAAGAAAGTTATGACAATTCATGACAATGATCTAAAAGAAGTCATGGAGGATCGATTCATTAATCCCACCCTCAGATTTCATCTTAATTCACTAAAAGAGATAATAGAAGCGTTACCTGATGATAATAAATGTGTTAGTTTGGATGGAGTCAGAACCCATTTCGAGCAGCGTGAATTAAACGAACAAGATATTGCTAAACTCCTAGTACTTGCCTATGATAGAAGAGTATTGAGACATAGAGTCCCTATACTACCTTAATATAAACCTAATGTGCTCTAAGTTACACAAACATGTGCCTGTTTGACTCAAAGTATCTTATCAAAAATAATGCCCTATTATTATTTGGAGAAAATTTATCTTTCTTCATTGATGATAATGAGAACAATATTGATTTTACCTGCAGGAATGTTAGTAATAGGAATTATGTTATCCGGGATCGTATTAGATTCCAATTTACCGTTTTTGCTTAATAATGACAACACAGAAGATACCAATCTTACGCCAGAAGAAGCAATATCAATTGCTGTAAAAGAACCGAGTGCTTCTATTTTTGTAAGGCAAACACAGGCAGTTGTGGAAACAAATTATGAAACTGGCCTTTGGACAGTTCGTTTTACTGATATCAATCAGAATACCAATTATATACAAGTGGAAATAGATGATCAAACACAATTAATAATTGACACCGAAACTGCAACTGAAACTGTTAATCATGAATCTCAGTTTGCTAATAGAGATGCATTGGGATCAAGTTCCCCTGATCAGCAAATTGCTATTGAAGACATTGCTATTAGAGCACCAAGTCAACGTTATGGATTAACTGATGATTATTTTTACGTTGGAAATCAAGAACAGGTAAATGCTGCGATTGAATATTTCATTCAAAACGAAATGATTGGAGATTATATTGATGAAAACTCAATTGAATTTTATGGCTATTCATACGATGACACGGTATATTTGTGGGGGTATAGCACTGAAACTTATGAGGAATGGATGGGAGCAATATTACTTGCAGTTGAGTTAACTGAAGATTCATGGGAATTTAGTATTTTAGAAATTTCCGCTAGCTTTGATTTTGGCAATCTTAATTATTCGTTAGCTGAAGCAATTAATTTAGCTAAAACAACTGATGAATTCAAATTATTTGAAGAAAATATTACAGATTATTCAATAAATTCTATACTACACTATTATGCGGATGAATATCAAGGGAAAGAGGGTTTCGTGTACAATATTTATTTTTCTTCATATTCATTTATGGATGACAATGAATATGTCGTGGCCGTTGACCCCGTAACAACATTTGATTCAACTGAAGAGGATGAAAGTTCCAGTTCTCAAGGAGGAGACACTGATTCAATATACTATTGTGGAGATTTTAATTGGATTGATGTTGAGATATCTGATAGTCTTTGGAATGTTTTGGAAGTGTGGGGACCCAACTCTGCAATTTTATCTTCTGAAGAAGCTATTGAAAAAATACTTGAAGATCCAACCATAAAAGATTGGAACTTACAAGTAGGTCTAATAACGAGTTATACATATTATAGTGGTTATGGGATGTGGTCTGTTTGGATGGCTAGTGATGAGGATCCTTACAATTACGCATCTGCAAATCTCAATGATCGTACCGGAAAAGTAACTGATGTTCGTACTTTTCTTTCTGTTGAAGCAATTTTGAATGAACAAATTGTAAATTCAATAATCCAAGAAACTGAGGAGGCTGATGAATTTTTTGATACGGTAGACAATTATGAGTTTTATATCAATTACGATAATTATGGGGTTTGGTATTTTTCATATTTTGACAATGAGAACTACCACAATTATATTTGGGGATCTTTGAATGACACTGACAGCACTGTTACCAATATTGAGGTCAGATTGTATCAAGAACCTAATCTCTCTGAAGCAGAAGTTCTAGCTACATTATCAAATTCAGACATTGATGATTTCAAAACCAAATATCCTGACACTGTAATTTACTTTTACTATGACGGGTACGGTACATGGTATGTATCTGGAAATTCGTTAACCCTTGTCGAGGCATGGTTTTGGGCACAAGTAGATGATGAAAGTTCAAATGTCATCATTTATCAAGAAAATCATCCAAAAGTATTACCAATTATGGATATTGAAGATGTACTGGGAATAGCTCATTCTACTACTGAATTCAAGGATATTAATGACGAAACATTACAGAAATTTGAATATTATTATTTTATCGATGGTACTTGGTTCTACTATCTGCAGGGAACGTCAGATAATAATACATATTATTGGTTAAGTATCAGCATTGATGATGAAACAGGAGAGATCAGCGACCTTTGGTCATCATCCTGGAATTATTCAGATGACTATTACACAGACCCAGATGATACTAACAAAGATGGGGATGAAATTGTAACCGTAGTAGCACCCTAAAAGATCTATCATCAATATAACTTGATTTAAAAGAAAGAATCCTAGATTGAGCCAGGACATTTTTCAATATTTATAATCGAGCGATCCCTTTTGGGTACATTCACAAATGATTATAACTGTATATTCTCTACAAAACTAGATGACTGATCCATCAGGAACTGAAATATCATTCAAACGACAATTGTTGTTATTATCAGTTGCAGTAGCGATCGTCAATACAGGATTTGGTATAATATTTCCTATTTTCCCTAAATTACTTGTAGATGTCGGTGGGGGAGATGCCTCAGATTTAGGATTAATGGCTGCCGCATTTGGTGGTGCTTATTTGGTTGGATCTCCTATTTTTGGAAATATAGCTGATAAAGCTGGAAAGAAAAAAGTAATCTTAGTTGGTCTTCTTGGATTTTCCTTTTCTAATATCATTTATATTGTTGCAAATAGTCTTGCACACCTTTATCTTGCAAGAATAGTTGAGGGATTTTTTGCAGCAGCAATTTTACCTCCTGCTATTGCTTTAACTGCCCAACTAAGTCCTAAAGAAAATAGGGGAAGATATTTAGGCCTTTTAGGGGCTAGCCAGACTGCAGGAATAATCATCGGTCCATTACTTGGAGGAATTTTGTTTGAAGGATTTGTGATTGATGGGTTCAGAATTGAAAGATTTGTTATTAATGAGATTGCAGTTGATGGATCCTTAGTTTTGCCTTTTTATGCTTCTGCAGTAATTGGTATGATGGCTTTTGTTTGGAGTTATTTTCAACTACCTCAAGATATTGTAATTAAATCAGATAAATTGAAGTTGAATCCTGAAATTAAGATTAAAAAAGAACCATTGAAGATCCGAATTAACAAAACCCTTCGTCATCAGGTGCAAGTTTTACCCAAGCCAGTTTACATGTTTTTGCTTTTTGTTCTTGCAGAAATGTTATCAATACTTGCTTGGCTTACAATCGAGCCAGGATTTGTATTTTATTTCTACGATGAATTACTACTATCTCCAACAGATTTTGGTATTTTTGTTGGAGCATTTGGTGTCGCATCAGTTCTCGGTCAATCGTTATTGGGTAATCTATCAGATAAGGTAGGTAGAAAACCTGTAATGATTGTGGGACAGATGTTTAGTTTCTTGTTCTATTTTTCACTTCTCCGGGCAAATTCACTCGATTCTTTGATTATTGCTGTTGTATTCGTAGGTATAGGGAGTGGGCTAAGAGATCCTGCGATGAAAGCTTGGTTATCTGACGTAACGGATGAAGAAAAAAGAGCAACTGTATTCGGGATTGAATCAGGATTGATGAGTACAAGTCAAATTATTGGACCAGTATTTGGTGGATTCTTGTATATGAGTCAAGGAATGGAATTTTTGTTTTTCATTGCAATCGGGATTAATATAATCAATATATTTCTACTTTCAACTCTGAGATTTAACCAAAAACAGGATTTAGATTTAATCGAATTTAAAGAATCACTGTCAACAGCTGTACCAGGAAGTTAATTAAAGACCAAAATCCCTGTTGCAAATGATTTCGTCGAGCTTATTTATTTCAAAAAATTCATCGTTTAATCGTGTACACAAACTGATGAAATTTGTATGTTATTTTCAAACTAAGGATTATGAGCCTGCAAGAAGAAATTATTGAAGTGTTAACAAAATTAGTTTCATATGACACATCGATAAATCCTGAGAATAATATATTCCCTAGCGACGATTGTGCAAAATATATTGTTGCTTGGGGTCAGAAACATGGATATAGCATTTTAGATGTTACAAATTGTCATTACAAGAAACAAGGCAAAGCAATTCATGAGGTGTATCCAGTGGTGTTATATACAAAAGGAAAGCAGGAAGGTCCAACAGTCTTATTTCTTGGACATATTGATGTAGTTCCTGTTAGTGAATCTGAATTACCAAATTGGAATTCTTCACCATTTGAAGCAGTAGTGAAAGATGGCAAGTTATGGGGAAGAGGCTCAGGAGATATGAAAGGTGGAGTTGTGGCATTTCTTCTTGCTTTTAAGGATATTGAAATCGAAAAAGGAAATGTAATTATTGCATTAAGTGGGGATGAGGAAATCGGAGGAATGGATACCGTACCTCAAATGATAGCAGCAATTACTGACAACAATATGAGACCAGATTTTGTTATTAATGCTGAAGGAAGTTTTGAACCAGTGGTAGTAACAAAGAGAAGGGGTGGAACACAAATCGAATTCACCTTTGATCTAGATTATCAGACTGTTGACGGAGTGCTGGAAACCAAAATAATTCAGAGTACACAAGGTGGAGGATCAGAAAGTCTTCACAGTATGGGATTCTTACTTGGATCGGACATTCATGCAATGATTAGTGCTGGAAAACATAGTATGGATAAACCTGTAGTGAATGTTAAATCATCATCATCTAAAGCAAATTCTGTGCCTTCTGAAGTGACTATCGAAATGGTTAACACACTTGTACCTGATAATGAAAAGACGACAATCACATATTCAAAGGGATTAACTGGAATTATGAATGCTTTGGCTTCAATAGGATCTCTAAATTGGCCAATTGTCCCTAGCAAATTTGGTCCATCGGTCTGTCCTAATTTAATGGATATTGATGAGGAAAAAAAGGAAGGAACAATCACTTTTGACATTAGATCAATGTTAAAAGACAATAATAGCCACGAAGAAATGGTTGCAATTATTTCAGATCAATTTGAACGCTATGGTGTAAATACTAAAACCAACATTACATTAGCCATAGATCCAGTTAATGTTGATCCCAATCATCCGTTATCTCAGAAAATAACAGAAATTGCTAGAAAAAATAATTTCGATATTTTGACAATTGGAGAAAAATTAGGCGGAGCAAGTGATACCCGTTTCTTTACTAGTTTAGATATACCCGGTGTAGAACTTGGCCCTATCACATATTCAGCCCATGGAACGAATGAAGCCGTGGAACTGAAGAGTATCGAAAAATTAATTTCGATTTATCAACAATTGTTTGTAGAATTAACATCTTGAAAAACGGATTTTAATCTCTTAAAAGGCGCTATTTTCAACTTAGGACGTAACAAAGTCCAAATAATGTTTATTAATAATTTTGAGTTTCCAGAATTCCAGTGTTGACAATAACACTTTTTGTTACAACTAGAACGTGTCTTCAAACCTTGGCGTGCTAGTTTAAACTGTACAACCTTAATTAATCTAAAACTAATATATTGATAACTATGTTTAGTATCTCAACTACTAATTTATCCAAAATATATAATGATAAATTTGCAATTAAAAATATAGATTTAGAAATCCCAGAAGGTTCAATTTACGGATTTCTAGGTGAGAACGGAGCGGGTAAATCCACTACACTAGGGATCCTTGCTGGATTAATATTCCCAAATACTGGAAAATATGAAATATTAGGGATGGATGGAAATAAATTCCGTCAAAAAATCGCA
>JAAFKL010000216.1 GCA_021399405.1 Candidatus Heimdallarchaeota archaeon
ATATTTTTTCACAAATCTAATTTAAAAGGAATTGATTTTGATGAGTTGACCGAAGGAACAATGGTAGAATTTGAACTTCAAGAGGGTCAGAAAGGTCAAGAAGCTGTAAATATATCTGTTGTTAATTAATTAATGTTGTATTAACACAAATCTATCTCAATATCTTCTATCATTCTCATTTCTATATATAAATAGGAAATATTACATTTTACGGATAGATTTTAACGAATATACTAACAGTTTATGTCATTTATTTATCAAGTTGACACTCACACATATTTTTTATTTAAAACATTAATAAAAATATTTTTTCAAAAAATTTACCTGTACCTTACTAGCTTTGTCAAATTCTTCACTAGGAAAATAAATTATTCCGAAATGCCCTCCTTCTAAATCAACCCATTCTTTGGGTCCTTGAACTAAATTAAACACCAATTGTGAGATTTCTGCTTCAGCACCGGGCATTTCATCATCAGGTGAAACCAACATCAGCAAGGGAACTGAAATATTGGGTGCACACAACCCTGCATGGTAAGTTATTGATGGATATGGATTAACAAATGAAACCTGATTTTCCCATTTGGTCTCAAATCTCCCTCCATATTCAATAAACCATCGGAATGCAGTTATTGGTGGTAAAGCAGATGGATTATTTATCTGATCAGTGGAAACAACAGGAACTGGTCCAGATATTGATTCACGTTTACTTAAATCTCCATTTAGTAAAGTTTCCTTTATCGCTTTAAATTTGGATCCATCTTTATCTTCTGGTGGTTCTTCAGACCCACACGCAGGTACTTGTAGTACTATTGCCTTCACTCGATTATCAATTGACCCAACCATAATGGATAAACTTGCACTATTACTATCACCCCAAAGCGCAATTTTAGTAGAATCAACCTCAGACAATGTCATAACATAATCGATCGCATCAATGTAACCTCGAGCTTGTACCCAAGTATTAATTTCATATCTTGGTAATCCCCCACTATTTCCGAAACTTTTGTGATCATAGAGTAGTACCGCAAAGCCTGCGTTCCAATAAGCCTGAGCATATTTATCTGAGGTCATACCAGTTATTGTTGCTGAGAAGCCATGTGCCATTACTACAATTGGTGGTTTATTGCCAACGTTTTCTGGTAGATATAATCTTCCTTGTAATTTAACACCTACTGAATCAAATTCGATAATTTTAATCACTATTTAGCCCTATCCCCCTTTTCTAAAGGTCTTTTGGTTGAAGAGAAAGTATCAGTGAATCAAAGCAATTTATTAAAGTATGAAATGCAAGCTTTGGTATTAGAGAGATTGATTGAATTTATCGCATTGATAACTAGCATCATCCTCATCTTAGGTCGATCGATTTTTGCACTATACGATATCCATAATTAAACTAATTTTTCGTTATTTTCCGTTTGGTGTTAAATATTTCATTTTTATGACCTAATTGAAGGTATTCTATGAAAGAAAATTTGACGAAATGTCTTGTTTTAGGTGCGGGTATTGTTGGGAGTGCCGTCGCCATTGATTTAGCTAAGGATGAAGATATGGATCTAACAGTTGCTGATGTCAACCAGTCTTTCTTGGATAAATTGAAATCATCTCATATCAATGTGATACAAGCTGATCTATCTAACTCACAAACTTTGATACGCATGGTAATGGATTTTGATATTATTGTTGGGGCATTACCAGGTATCATGGGTTTTGAAGCACTTAAATCTGTTATTCAAAGTGGTAAAAATGTAGTAGATATCTCATATTTTCCCGAAGATCCTTTTTTGCTTGATAAACTAGCGATAGATAATAATGTAACTGCAGTAGTGGACTGTGGAGTTGCTCCGGGTCTTAGTAGTATCATCCTGGGGCATCTCTATAGTTCCCTAGAGAAAGTTGATTCTTACACTTGTTATGTTGGAGGCCTTCCAGTAATAAGAGACTGGCCACTTGAATACAAGTCTCATTTTTCACCCAGTGAAGTTATGGAAGATTATACAACGCCAGCGAGATTTGTTGTAAATGGTGATCTTGTTATCCGACCAGCATTATCTGATCCTCAAATAATAAATTTTCCTGGAATAGGTTCTCTTGAAGCCTTCAATTTGGATGGCTTAAGAACCTTGACAAAGACATTCCCTGACATACCTGACAAGATAGAGAAAACATTACGTTATCCTGGCCATATAGAAAAAATGAAACTACTAATGGACCTAGGATTATTTTCTGATGAAACCATTGAAATTAATGGGGTAATGTTTAAACCCAAAGATCTTACTACGAAATTGATACTACCAAAGTGGAAATTCAAGGAAGGTGAAGAAGATCTGATTGTAATGCATATAATCATTAAAGGAGAGAATCAAGGCAGGAATGTTACTTATCGTTATGATATGCTTGATCACTATGATAGAAACACAAAGACACTATCCATGGCTCGTACTACAGGTTATACTTGTTCTATAGTAACACGTCTCGTTGCCAAAGGTCTTTATGATCGGAAAGGGATATCTCCGCCTGAGTACATCGGGCAAAATAATACGTGCTATAATACACTCCTGAAAGAATTGGAAAAGAGAGATGTTACAATAACAGAAACAATAGATCGTTGATGTCATTTATTTTTTAGGTTGGCAATACTAGACATTTTTACAATCAATATTTCAATTTCTTGTACTTTATCCCTTTAATTTTTCCAAAATCATCATCTGTAGTAATTATTTTTGCATTTAATTTTTTACTCAAACTACAAATTACACTATCTACTACTGATAGTTCTCGATATTGAGATTTTAACTTACCTATGTCAGATATATCATCGTAATCGAATTCCATGAATACATTTTTAGACTCTCTAAGAAGTAAAATTTGATAATCTGCAATTTTCATACCCAAATTGTCCATAGTTTTGTAATAAAATTCAACTAAAACCAATTTAGGGATGTAACCTTCTGCTTCAGAGTTTTGGATTTTAATCATAATTAATTTAGCTTCTTGGTGATCTGCAAAATATAGAAATAATCCACCAGTATCCCAGAGATAGTTTATCTTTTTTCCCTTTTTTGTTACCAAATTTCTTCATCCCGGTCTTTTCTTATTTCTTTAGCCATTTTAACAGCTATTTCATAATTATCTGGATTTGGAGCATCTAATATTAATTTTGAAGGAATAATTAATATTCCTTGTTCTGTTTCAATGAATGATATTTCATCACCTGGTACCAAACCTAGTTTTTTTCTAAGTTTTGCTGGAAAATTAATCATTCCATTACTAGTAAGTTTAGAATTTGCCATGAATATATAATAAATTCATTGAATTTATAATTATCCAATGAATTATGAAAATACAATGAATTTTCTCATATAATTAAACCATATAAACACATCTTATGACATTTATTTTTCATGTTGACATTTATTGATATTATTGGGTTTTGATTGAATTTCAATATTTGATTTCTCAAAATTATTCTAAATTAGCATAAATATCATGAAAATTCATATAAACACACTAGATGACATTTATTTTTCAGGTTGACAATTTATTTTTGTCAATATAGAAAATATAGTAATAGTTGATGATTTATAGTGGGTAATACAATATGTTGAAAATAATGAAATATGCAAAACCCTACAGACTGATGCTCCTTTTAGCCATCGGTTTATTATTTGCACAAGCTAATTTAGAACTGGCGTTACCTGATTATTTATCAGATATTGTTGATACTGGAATTCAACAAGGTGGAGTTGAAAATGCTGTACCTATTGCTATACGTGAAACTGAATTAGATAGGGTATTAATTTTCATGAATGATGAAAATAAATCATTAGTTCTTGATAATTATTTGCTTATTGATGAAAACTCAACGGATTTCAATAATTACATAGAAGACTACCCGGGCCTTGTTAATGAATCTATTTACGTTTTCAAAGATCGCTCAAACTCGGAAATAAATCAACTTAACCAAATTTTAAAAGAACCTGTTGTGGTTGTATATAGTTTCGAACGAATGCTAGGTGATCCGACCAATGCATCAGAATTGTTTGCTATGATGAATATCACAATGCCTGATCTACAATTTGAATTAATTCCGGATTATTTCTTCACAACACTTAGTTATTATCCAATTGCAGCTATTAATCAAATAAAGTCATCTGTTACAGCTAGTTTCACAGCGATTGGTGAAACAATGCTTGATCAGGTTTCAGTATTAGCAATTAGGGACGAGTATGAGCATATAGGTGTCGATACAGAGAGAATCCAAACTTTGTATAATCTAAACGCAGGAGGATTGATGCTGGTGATGACCCTTTTAGCTGTCATATGTACAATATCAGTCAGTTATCTAGCTGCTAAAATCGCGGCAGGCATGGCAAGAACCATACGCCGTGATGTTTTCATAAAGGTGGAAAATTTTTCCAATACTGAGTTTGACACTTTTTCTACCGCTTCCCTCATAACTAGATCTACAAATGACGTAACACAAATTCAAAACGTTGTATTCATGATGGTGCGGATGGTTTTTTATGCACCTATTATCGGTGTGGGAGGCATTATCCGGGCTCTAAATAAAAGCACATCCATGTGGTGGTTAATTGCAGTAGCTGTTGGAGTACTCATTCTCCTTATAATACTAATCTTCATCATTGCTGTACCTAAATTTCAAGCTATACAAAAGATGACAGATAAAATAAATCTTGTAGCACGTGAAAGCTTATCTGGAATGTTAGTTATTCGAGCTTTCAATATGCAAAAACATGAAGAGAAGAGGTTTGACAGTGCAAATATGGATTTAACTTCTCTAAGTCTATTCATTAATAGATTAATGGTAGTTTTAATGCCTTTCATGATGTTGATCATGAATGGGTTAACTATCGGAATATTATGGGTAGGTTCCCATCAAGTTTCTGATCTTGCATTACAAGTGGGTGACATGATGGCATTCATGCAATACGCTGTGCAGATAGTATTTGCATTCCTAATGTTAAGTATGATGTTCATTATTTTACCCAGAGCAGTGGTTTCAGCAAGACGTATTGGTGAGGTTCTGGGCACAGAACCTGAAATTAAAGATCCTGAGGAACCAAAAAGATTTCCAGATAACTTTAAGGGAGAGATAGAATTTCGAGATGTTAGTTTCCGTTATCCTGGAGCAAAACAAAGTGCTGTAGAAAAAGTATCCTTCATAGCAAAACCAGGTCAAACTACTGCTTTTATCGGATCTACAGGTGCTGGGAAATCATCAATAGTGAACTTAATTCCACGTTTTTATGATGTTACAAAGGGAGCTATTCTAATTGATGGCGTTGATATTCGGGATGTAACCCAGTATGACCTTCGAGAAAAAATTGGATATGTACCACAAAAGAGCTCTTTGTTCTCAGGAACCATTGAGAGTAATATGCTATTTGCAAATGAACAAGCAACTGATGAAGACATAATTTCAGCAATAGAGATATCTCAAGCAAAAGAGTTTGTTGCTTCCAAAGAAGAAGGCATACAAAGTGAAATATCACAAGGAGGAAGTAATGTTTCTGGCGGACAAAAACAACGTCTTTCAATTGCTAGAGCCCTAATGAAGAAGCCAACGATATACATTTTTGATGATAGTGTATCTGCCCTTGATTTCAAAACTGATGCAGCTTTGAGAAGAGCACTTAAGCAGAAGACTGGAGATAGTACGGTGTTAATTGTTACACAACGTATCTCTTCGATTAAAAATGCTGAACAAGTCATTGTTATAGATAATGGAAAGATGGTTGGAAAAGGAACACATGATGAGTTAAGGAAAACCTGCCCAATCTATTCCGAGATAGCTTCATCTCAACTTGAATTGGAGGAATCATCATGAGTCATGGTCCCTCATCTTCAGGAAGAAGAGAAAGAACTAGAAGTGGTCCTGGTAGAGGCGGACCAATGGGAAGAATGATGAAAGGTGAAAAGCCAAAGGATTTCAAAGGTGCGATGAAAAAACTCATCCATTATCTTGATGCATACAAAAGAACAATAATTATTGCGCTTATTATCGCCATTGCTTCTACTGCAGCAAATATTGTTGGTCCTAAAATATTAGGAGAGGCTACTACAGAGCTATTTAAAGGATTAGTAGCCAAGGTAAATGGGACTGGTGAGGTTAATTTTGATATTATTGGACAAATCCTAATGATTGTTCTCGGATTATATCTGGTTTCTGCTTTATTTTCATATATTCAAGGGTGGATCATGGCTAGAGTTTCCGCGGATATTTCCTACAGGCTTCGAAGGGATATATCTCAGAAAATTAACCGGACGGAGCTCAAATATTTTGACAAAGTTTCACAAGGAGAAGTATTATCAAGATTAACTAATGATGTTGATACAATAAACCAGACCTTAAGTCAGAGTATAACACAAATTATTACCTCAATAATTACTGTTATTGGGATCCTTGTCATGATGTTTTCGATTAGCTGGTTAATGACCCTGGTAGCATTAGTGGTTATCCCTCTATCAGGTATCATTGTTATGTTTGTAGTGAAGAAATCACAAAAGCATTTCACTAAGCAGCAAGCATATATTGGGCATGTTAACGGACATGTTGAGGAAATGTATGGTGGGCACTCTGTGATTAAAGCTTTTAATGGCGAATCACAAAGCTTGGAGAAGTTCGAGGGATTTAATGATACACTCTATGATGCCGCATGGAAATCATCATTTTACTCTGGATTGATGATGCCGATGATGATGTTTATCGGTAATCTGGGGTATGTAGCTGTTGCTATTCTTGGAGGGTATTTAACAATACAAAAGAGAATCTCGGTAGGTGATATACAGGCGTTTATCCAGTATGTTCGATCTTTTAATCAACCTATTGCTCAATTAGCTAATATTTCAAATGTTCTTCAACAAACCGCTGCTGCTACAGAGAGAGTGTTTGAATTCTTAGAAGAAACCGAAGATGTGGCGGAAATTATTGATCCAATTAAATTGGAAAGAGTTGAAGGAACAGTGGAATTCAAGAATGTTAAATTCGGATACGATCCCGAAAAATTAGTTCTCCATAATTTTACTGCAAACATTAAAGCAGGGCAAACTGTTGCCATAGTTGGTCCAACTGGTGCAGGGAAAACAACACTCATAAAATTGCTCATGAGGTTCTATGATGTCAATGAAGGAACAATTCTTGTAGATGGTCATGATATTCAAAAATTAACACGATATGATCTGCGTGATAAATTTGGAATGGTTCTTCAAGACACTTGGCTATTTAACGGATCAATATTAGAAAATATCCGATATGGAAGACCAAATGCAACCGATTCAGAGGTGGTCGCAGCTGCTGAAGCAGCACATGTTGATCAATTTGTTAACACATTACCTGGTGGATATCAAATGGAAATCAATGAAGAAATAACAAATATTTCTGGAGGACAAAAGCAACTTCTAACCATAGCTAGAGCAGTGTTAGCAGATCCAGATATGCTTATCCTTGACGAAGCTACAAGTTCAGTAGATACTCGAACTGAGATACTTATCCAAAGGGCTATGAAAGAACTTATGGAGAAAAGAACAAGTTTTGTTATTGCTCATCGTCTCTCAACAATTCGAGATGCAGATCTTATTTTAGTTATGGATGAAGGTGATATTGTTGAACAAGGTACCCACAACGAATTACTTGCTAAATGTGGTTTCTATGCTGAACTTTACAATAGTCAATTTGATGTAATAGAGGATTAGTGGCAGTTATGCGAAAGTAATACAATCAGGATAGTTTTAGATTATATATAATACGATATATTGGAAAAAGGTATCTACAAATTACTTCAAGGTAAGAATGACAAAGCAGCTGGTATTGAGCTGGCCTACAAATCCAGTGAGATACTTGGAAGATACATAACTGATGTCACATTGATAACATTTGAAGGAGGGCATCAGTTTCCCCCAAGTGATTTAATTGCCAAAATTGCAGATTGGGTTATTGAATAACAACATCCCACCACCTATTATTTCAATTGACAGATATTAAGATCGTGAAATAATCAATCTAATCTTCTATTAAAGTTCCTATTGTATACCTAATTATGTAAAACTTGCAAATTTCATGACATAAGTATATAATCAGAGTAAATTGGTAAAACAAAATGGAATCCCCATCTGAAGTAGTTATTGTTCCTCACACACATTGGGATAGAGAGTGGTACCAACCATTCCAAAAATTCAGAACCAAATTGGTCGAATTAATAGATTATCTGATAGATATATTGACCAAGCAGGATTACTATTTCATGCTAGATGGTCAAACCATTGTGCTTGAGGATTATTTTGAAATAAGACCAGAAAATAAAACAATTGTTCTGGACTTGATCAGAGAGGGTAAATTGGCCCTGGGCCCCTGGTATTTGCTGCCTGATGAATGGTTGGTTGGTGAGGAGAGTCTTATACGCAATCTGGAGATAAGTTATAATATTGCAAGAGAATTTGATATCCCTTTAATGAAGATAGCCTATCTCCCGGATCAATTTGGTCACTCACAGGCAATTCCCCAGATTATAGGTGATCTAACGGAAATGAACTCAACAGTTCTGTGGAGGGGAGTGGGGCATGAAATTAGCACCGTACCCTTCAGATGGAAAGGGCATGAGAGCTCAGAATCCTCAATACTGGGAATATATATGCCCTTTGGATACAGCAATGCTGCCACTCTACCTGAAATTAAGGAAGAATTGGAGGAGGAGATATATTCGCATATCAAAGAACTTGATCCCTTTTCTCCACTACCAGTATATCTTTTGATGAATGGTACTGATCATCAATTTCCAAACCCAAATATCAAAAAATTGATTTCAGATATTGATTTTAAATCAACTAATGTTACTATAGGGCTACTTCAAAACTACCTTGACAAATTACAGGGTGCAATGGATAAAGCAAATTATGAACCAAAGCAGTATATAGGTGAATTCAGATCTTCAGCCCGAGCGCCGCTCCTGCAAAATACCTATTCATCGAGAATGTGGATTAAAATATGGAACCAGAAGGCAGAGGATCTTCTTGTCAATTATGCAGAGCCTATTTGCACATTGGCATCTTTTTATGGAATAAACAATTTTCCCTCATCTTTTCTCAATTTGTCATGGAAATGGCTTCTCAAAAACCATCCTCATGATTCAATTTGTGGATGTTCAATAGATCAGACACACGAGGAGATGAAATCCCGATTCTCATGGTCTGAAACCATATCAGAGAGCCTGATCGCGGATACCTTGGAAACAATCAAGAATACAGGGGATGGTCTAGATAACTCAAGAAATTATATCCATGTGTTCAATCATACCAATAGCGGGAACATACCACAGGAAATAGAATTTAGAGTACCCTCAAAAATACCTGTTGTTGGATTGCGGGGGCCGAATGGTGAGGAATATGTATTACAAACCACAAAATCTTCCGAAGAGGTTGTTCTGGATGAGAATATCAGTCCAAAATTGATGAAGTCTGGTATGAAGATGTTGCCTGGAAGAAAACTGATGGATTTCTATATCAATGAGGTTTCTCTATATGATGGTGCAGATCCCCGTACATGTGAGATAAGACTAGCTGTCGCTAATAAACCGGTGGGTGAATTTGATGTAAAAGCCATGAAGAAAACAATATACAAAATTCTAGATAGCAAAAAATTTGGAAAATATCATGTTATTGCATCTAAGGGGTCCGAACAGGCATATGTGACAATGGCCCCACTGGTACCCTTTGCATTTACTAGATTTGAGATTGTATCCAAACTGGAAAAACAAATCGAAACATCAGGGTTCAATTATAATAAAAAGGGTGTGGAGAATAAGTTTTATGACCTGAATTTCAATAAAGATGGATCATTCTCACTATTTGATAAAGTAAACAACATTCAATATCATAAACTACATCAATTTGAGGATGTAGGTGATCGGGGTGATCTATATTCATTTGGAAAAGTAGAACCAGTTGTCTACAAAGTATCGAAAGTCAAGAGAAAGATAAGATCCAAAGGAGCAATAATCATTGAAATTGAACAGAAGTTAAATATTATCACCTCCAGGGAATTACACACCAAGAGAGAGAAGAGAGAGGGCAGAGTAAAAATCCCTGTAAGAACTGTTTTCAGGTTTTATCGTGATCTGGCAAGAATTGATATTGAGACTACTCTGATCAATACCGCTAAGGATCATCGGCTTCGAATATGTTTCAATCTACCTTACTCATCCGATGAGACAATGACCGCAACTCATTTTGGCATTGCAAAAAGAAAAGCCCAACCAGACATGAATGAGGATTACATAGAGCAACCATCTGGAATCCAAGCTCAGAAGAGATTCATCCGTGTTGAGGGTAGAGAATCTGCATTTACCCTGATCAACAAAGGATTACCAGAGGTTGAACTATTAAATTCCAATATCCTAGCAATGACACTCTTAAGATCAGTGGGACATCTATCACGGTCAGACTTTCCCGAGAGACCAATCCAAGCAGGCCCCTCAATGGAGACTCCAGGTGCACAGGATTTGGGTACCAGTTATACATTCAATTATAGTCTCATAACTCACTCAATAAATGATGATGTCACCTTCAGCCAAGATCATTCAGAGGTCTTTTCTTTGCCTACAAGTGTTGGTAATGGTAATATTTCCAATTACCTCTTTGATAGCATTTTTAAGATTGGTAATCCAATGATCCGGGTTTCTTCCTTCAGAGAAATAGAAGGTGACGTTTTACTCACTCTTTATAATCTAGTTGCTGAAAAAATGGATTGCGAGATCGAGTTACACCGAGATATCAACCATTGCTCATCAGTTAAAATAAATCGGACAATAAAAACTGAACATAAATTAGAAAATAGGATATTACAAATACAATTCAAACCCATGGAAATTATGATGTTGAAATTCTCAAAAAAATAGAATATTTTTAGTTTTATTATGAATCAGCTGGTTTTAATCTTCCCTTGCTGGGCGAGTAATTGCTCTAGATGTAGCTCAATACCCTCAATACTATTATTCAAGTAAAGTTTTCTATCAGCTAGTAAAGTAATCTCTCTGCTATATTTTGATACAAGATTCTCACTACTATTTTTACTGTTCTTCTCAAACACTTGTAATAGACGTGCATGTTGCGTATCAATCATATCTAGTGTGCTTTTTGTATTTTCGAGTTCATTTCTAAGTGTCTTCTCATACTGATTGAGTATGTGAGGAATTGACATTCCTTCCTCAACTGTAGGATCATAGATGGTCACAGTTACAGAATCAGAGTTGTTGTTACCGTACAGATCACTTGTGGTAAGAATTATTGTATGGGAACCAGTCTCAAGAAAATCAACATTAAACTCTATTACACCTGTTTGCCAATATCCCGATTTTAATATCTTCCCTTCCTTAATTATCACATATTTATCTGGAGATTCATCATCAACATTCCACTGGATAAAATTTCCAACACTCCCAACTTGAATAACAAGATCCATTGGCTCATC
>JAAFKL010000217.1 GCA_021399405.1 Candidatus Heimdallarchaeota archaeon
ACCGAAGTAACTAACAACTTATCTCTTTTATTTGGAAGACCTTACTTTTATTGGATTATAATGTTGCCATTAGGCTTATTAAATCTATCAATAGCTTGGTTTGGGGCACAGTTGATTATTGATTTCATCAAATATCCTGGGGGTGATGTATTTGGAATCCCAAATTTCATTTTCTTTGTTATTGGTCTATTTATCATAGGAATTGCAACACCTGGTCTCCAAGCTTTGTACAAATTCCATAAAGTTGAAAAACATAATTCTATGAATGATGCAAGACGGGTTATAATAATAGAATATACCATAATAGGTGTATTGTCAATAGCTACAGTGGTAATTCCCATAATAGCTGTCGCAATGATATTTTACATAAAATCATCACGTTGGGATATTTATGTTGAGTTCATGAGATTTTCTAAGATAAAAACAAAGTCTGTAAACAAGCTAGATCCCGATGACACCCATATAATTCAAACGGGTATCGTGTAATTTGAAATAAATGTATTTGGATATTGCGCATAGCAGGGCTTAAACGCAAAAATAATTCTAATTTTAATTTTCTTCACGTAGATTTAATACATATTGCCAATCTTCTGAAATCTCATAGAGTCTTTGCTTTTCTTGATCTGGGGTCGGATATAAGGAAATTGTAGGTTTTTTTTCCACTTTCACTAACAATGAAATTTCAAATTCAGATATCATAATTCCAAGTGTAAACAGTAGAATAGGGGGAATAGTAAAGATGATTAGTGGCATCAAGGCAAGGAGTAAAACAAATCCTAATATTTTGAATGCGAATGCAGTTTGTATGAAATCATCTTCCCCTCCAATTACAAAAGCAAGTAGGTAATAATTATAGATTATCCCGGCTACGATTATTAATACAGCAGGTAAGACTCCTTTAATAAAAACAAAATTTGATTTCTTGGACAACTTTTCATGATAAATTATTCCAAGTTTGATATACAGAATTGTGTAAAACACTATTAGAAGGAAATTTGAAGTAATCTCTTGAGAAATTAGCTTCACCGGATTATTTGGATAATAGATGTCAGGGAGCAGGTAAAAAAAATAGAAAAATCCATTTAGATAAGAAATAAAAATAATCGAGTACTCTTCCTGATCCAAATTAATCACAACAATTAGATAATTTATAGTATATAGGATTTGTATTATAAATCTTGCGTACATCTCTCAGTGTGTAAATTTCGAGATAATTAGGTAATAGTTAAGCTTCATATCTTGTTCAAATTCAACATTCAGTTTGTCGCTAAAGTCGTTTCACCCCAAATTCATTTAATCTCTCCGAGATATTATGTATTAACTCATTAATTTTATGTAAATTGACAGTTGGAATTATTTTTAACTCTGACAAAGTGACACCCAAAGTAAATAGTAGAACATGAGGTATTAGTAGAATTAGTAATGGCAATAGAGCAATAATAAATATGAATCCAATCAGCTGAAACTCTTTACTCATCAGAAAGGTATCTTCCTGATCTATCACAAACACTTCTAACATAAATTGAAATATGATTCCTGCACCAATTATAATGGTATTTGGTACAACACCATTAATCATTTTGCGTGCTGATCTTTTTCGCTGAGTCCTGTGGTAAATGATTCCAATAAATAAATAAACGAGTACATATAATAATTGCAAAATAAATACACTATTAATTTTGTGTATTATTGGTTTTGTGGGGTTATCGGCAAAATATTCATGTGGTAGAAAATATATGAAATAAAAAATTCCATTAAAAGTAGAAATTAATAAGATAGAAAGGTCTTCCGTGTCCAATTTAATCACAACAATAAGATATTTAATACTATGTGGTATGTACCTTATAAATTTTACGTATTTCTCTCAATGTGGAAATATTGGTAGAATTAGGTAAAATCTATCTAGTATTATTTGACTTCATTCCATAAGGATTGATCTTTAGAACCTTACTATCTAATATGACGATATTTTCAGGGATGAAGGTTAAATTTAGTTCTCTGAAAATTGTTTTAAGTAACTCATTGTATTATTAAGTTGGACTGATGAAAGTTTCATTGCTAAATTAGGAAACTTGTGGATCATATTATCAATAAACTCATTGAAACTGACTTGCTGTTCTTTCTTGGACCCTGAATATGATATCGCCGTCCCTGAAATGGCTATGAAATTAGTAATAAAATCCATCTCAAAATCTGACAAATCGTCACCGATATCTCTAATCAATGCTTCTCTAAGAGTTTCAGACTTATCATTTTTATGTGGAGTGTCGATTGAAATCTTGGGTACTGAGGGAGAGTTATACTTTGTTTGACTCTTCTTTTGTTCAGGATTCGATTCATTTATTTGGTCTGAAGTGTTATTAGAACTCGTATAAACCCGCTTATCTTGATTACTTCGAGAAGCCGAATCTTTACCAGATCTAGTTCCCATACTTATATGATAGTTGCCAAGTTATTTAAATTAATGTGTTAATACTTATACGAGAAAAAATTGGTTATAATAAAATAATGTCACAATAGGAAATCTTGCATCTTTCTAATTCTAAGAAACAAGATTAATCAACAACTGATCACTGAAAAACTCGTGACTCAACAAGAAAATGAGGATATAAGGATTGAATTTCCTGAAGATTATCAGAATAGATTCCACATTTTCTACGATTTGATGCAGTATACAGTAAAAGATGTTCTACTCGTTTCAAGTTTATACGATGATTTTATTTTGGAAGAAGATGGAGGGTTGTCTGAAGAAATATATACGGTTTACAGCCAATTAAATCTAAATACGCCTCCACCCCGGATTCTACGTGTATCAACAGGTGCACAAGCAATTGAGGCTGTGAAAAGAAGACATTTTGATCTAATTATTACAATGCGGAGATTGAGTGATTTTGATCTAATCAGTTTTAGTAAGAAAATAAGAGAAATTGAATTCGAAATTCCAATTGTTCTGCTCTTAACAAATTACTCAGAAATACCTAATTTACCCTCTCCTGATACTTTAACTGATATTGATAAGATATTTGTATTCAATGGAGACACAGATCTTTTTCTCGCAATTGTTAAATTGATTGAAGATATGAAAAATGTTCAACATGATACAAAACTTGGTAACACCCGTGTCATTATTGTCATTGAAGATACGATTCAATACTACTCTATTTTTCTATCGATAATTTACAAAGAATTACTACGACAAACCCATAAATCAGTGGAAGAAGGTGTAAATTACTCTCACAAGTTACTAAAACGAAGGGGTAGGCCAAAAATTCTCCTTGCTGAGACTTACGAAGAAGCTTGTGACTATTATGAAAAATATAAATCGAATGTTCTGGGGATTATTTCTGATATTGCATTCCCAAGGAAAGGAACTAAAGATTTCTCTGCAGGAGCCGCTCTTGCGACCCATATTCAATCAGAAAACAAGTATCTGCCTATTATGCTTCAATCCTCAGATCCCCTCAACACTAAAATCGCTGAAAAACTAGGAGTAAAATTTGTACATAAGAATTCTCCAGATTACCTAAGAAAGATTAGAAAATTCTTTTCAACATCAATGCTTTTCGGGGATTTCCGTTTTATCAATTTGAAGGGGCAAGTAATAACTAGGGCTAATTCTTTGTCATCATTCGAAAAAATTATCAAAACAATTCCACGCGAAGTGATAGAGAAACATGGCTCGAGAAATGATTTCTCAAATTGGTTATACGCCCGTGGTGAACATCAGATTGCTGAGAAATTAGCACCACATCATGCAAGTGAATTCAAAGATGGAGATGAGATAAGAGATTTTATTTTGCAGACGTTCAAAAATCGAAGACGTGAGGATCAGAAATCAATAATAACCGAATTTTCAGAAGAGCAATTTACAATTGAATCAGATTTCCTTAAAGTTGGAAAAGGATCTCTTGGGGGTAAAGGTAGAGGTTTAGCTTTTATTCGATCATTGTTAACTCGAGAGAAAACAGGAGAGCAATTTCCTGATATAGATATATCGGTACCAGAGACTATTGTTATTTGTACCGATCTTTTTGATGAATTCATAGAATCTAATAATCTCTTTGATGTGGTATTTGTAGATGATGTGGATGTCAATCTAGAAAAGTTATTTCTTAGTAAGCCCCTACCAGATCATCTCAATAAGGTTTTAGAATTAATAGTCGATAATTGGCAGGTCCCATTGGCAATACGATCCTCGAGTATTCTAGAAGATTCACAATTCCAACCGTTTGCTGGAATATACCGGACCTACATGATCCCAAATAATCAACCTAAACGAGAAGATAGGCTTAAACTATTGCATGATGCTGTAAAATTAGTCTACGCATCCACATATTCTAATTTAGCTAGAGTGTATGTAAAATCTGTAGGACAAAGAATAGAAGTTGAGAAAATGGCTGTGGTCATACAAAAAATAGTTGGTAATCAGCATAATGATCAACACTACCCTGATTTTTCGGGGGTAGCAAAATCATTCAATTTTTACCCGATCTCCTATCAAAAATCTAAGGACGGGGTAGCTGATCTTGCAATCGGCTTGGGTGAACACATTGTCAGTGGAGGGAAGAGTCTTAGTTTTAGCCCCAAATATCCAAAAATGCTCCCACAGGTTTCTAATCCTGAATATGCGCTTAAAAGTACTCAGACGGAGTTTTTCTCCCTCAAAATGAATAGTAAGGAAATTGATCTTCTAGAGGGGGAATTATCAACTTTACAAAAAAATAATATGGACATAGCATTTGATCATGGTGTTCTAAATTGGTTAGCAGGAAGATATGATCACCAAAATAATCGAATCAACGATACCATTGGTGGACAAGGACCACTAGTAATAACCTTCCCATTCCTGTTAAAATATGGTAGAATGCCACTTGCAGAAATTATAGAATTGATTCTTAAAATGGGGGAGGAAAGCTTTGGGTTCTCTGTTGAAATAGAATTTGCAGTGAACTTGGATAGAGAATCGGGACATCATAATTTCAAAATATTACAAATTCGACCCCTGATCATCTCGACAGAACGTGAGGATGTTTTTGTTAATATAAATAAAGACGAATCAATAATTTATAGCACCAAAGCACTTGGTAATGGGGTCTTTGAAGGTCTCGAAGATATAGTGTACGTAAAACCTGATAAATTCAGTAATGCTTTTACATTTGATATCAAAGAAGAAATTTCTGAAATAAATAGTAAACTTGCTAAGGAAGACAGAGAGTATACACTCATTGGACCTGGCAGATGGGGTACACGGGATCCGCATCTTGGTATTCCTGTAACTTGGACAGATATCCACAATGCAAGGGTTATGATTGAATTTGGACTTGAGGATTTTGATATTGATCCCAGCCAAGGTATGCACTTTTTCGTGAATATAACATCCACAGGTCGAGGATATTTGACAGTACCTCTGGACTCAGAAAATGACTTCATTAATTGGGATATGATAAAATCTATGACGGTAGTTGAAGATAAGAAATATGTCACTCATGTTAGAATTCCAAAATCATACACAATTGTAATTAATGGAAAAGAAGGAGTAGGGGCTCTTATTTTTCAAGATGGTAAAAAACAATCACATAATAATTTTGATTAAATTTAGATCACTATTTTCTTCTCATCCCTAAAATCATATAATGAGTCATGTAATCAAATAATTTAGCCCATGCATTGATCATATCGGTTGTGAATTTAGTTTTCATTACTTGTTGAAATGCCCAAAGCAAAGCGGTTTGGCCTACCGGATAGTGCTTCTTTTTGACACCATATGTTTTGTGTTTTAGCCCCAATCTCTTGATCCTTGGAATTTCTTGCTCCAAATTTTCTAAATGTTCATACATAAACAAAAAAGAATCAGGAAGAGAATTAAATTTCAAAAAGCTCTCACGGAATAATTCATTTGCTTCTGGAGCAATTTCGAAGATTTTGTTGTAAAACAATCTCCTTACATGATTAGGATCTTCCTGTATCTGTTTCCAGCTATTTTTGATTAAATTGATTTCAGAAGAATTCAATACTTGTGGTGAGTCCACTTTTTGGTCAATATTGGTTTGCTATAAAAAGTATACTTAATCTGCTTGTTTTTATTTCATGTTTTGGAGTAGGCATAGGATTGATAAATTACTCAAATGATAACTGTTATATCGGGAATCTAACCTTAAGGAGACTATCACTGTAAATCAAAATAGATACAGAAGAGTATGAAAATTGAAATTGTGATATCTATGGTAAGTTCTACGATAATGTCTTAAATATAACTGGTAAAATAAATTATCACAAAAAAGAATTGAAATAATTAATGAATGGCAAAAACCAAATTTCTCAATCCCTTTCAATGATGTTCATAATGAAAAAATCTAGAATAATAATTATCACTGCAATTTTATTATTTTCAACATTTTCAATCCTTCAAATTCAATCACAAAACATAGATATTAAAGGAAGTGATCAATCAACCATCGCCCCACAAGCCTTTAAATATACACCAAGAGGTCCAATTTATATCGATGGTAATAGTAATTTCACAAAAACAGTGAGTAAAGAAGGTTGGAGTGGTAAAGGAACCAAATTAGAACCTTATATCATTACAGGGTGGGAGATAATTGGTGATCAAACCCAAGATCTAATAACAATAAAAAATACGAATTTATACTTTACCATAACTGATAACGTCTTACAATATGGGTCAAAAGCTATATTACTTTATAACGTAACCCAAAGTGATGTTAGGGATAATTTTATTCTCTATTCTTCTTATGGCTTAAAAATGGAAATTTCGACTTTTATGTCGGTTGTTTCTAACTCTTTCACCTCAAATCATTATTCTATCAGGATTGTTAGAAGTAATAATAGTTTAATAATAAGCAATAGTATTACACGAGGTGGTGGTGGATACGGTATTAATGTTTGGCTATCCCCTGAAACAACAATATCAAATAACCATATTAGCTCAAATGAAGGTATTGAAGCTTTGAGTATTTTGAGATCTAATTTTACTGTAATCTCTAATAATAATATAGGTAATAACGCACAATGGGGAGTTAGGGTCCGGATTAGTGCTAATATTACATTTTCTGGAAATACAGTCCATAGTAATGGTAAAAATAATCTCTGGTCAAGATCATATAACTCAACGATAATTGATAATGTTTTCAGAAATGATAGTATCGAAATGGATGGGGATTCACTTGCAGAGTTGACTCAGGGTAGAGTGGAAAATAACACAATAGATGGATCCGAATTGCTTTTTATTCAAAATGTTAATAATATGGTTGTAACGGGTACTCCCAATTTAATAATAATTGTCAATTCGACTAATATTACAGTAAAAGACCTTACACTAAAGAGGGTAGATCTATTCTACACGAATTATTCTACAATAGAATCAAATGTTCTGTCTGATCATAAAATTGGAATTCACTTGCATCGCTCAAATGGAAATATTCTTAGAGGAAATACAATTTCGTCAAAGTTTGATTACGGAATTTTGATAACGTCTTCGGAGAATAATTCAATCATTGAAAATAATATAATGAATACTTTAGGTATTGGATTAACGGTGTTTATGTCTGATTATTCATCAATAATAGGTAATAAGATTATGAATAATGGACGGTGGGGTCTTTCAATCTCATCTTCAGACAATACATACATAGCTCAGAATCACGTTACAAGTAATATTTTATACGATATTTCTCATTCAGGTTCACAAATCGCTGTTTATGAAGATAATATATTCGGAAAAATGCAGTTATTTTCCAGTAAAAAAATTAATTTAACCAGGAATTCGATTACTCAATTAAACATAAGCTCCAGCAGTGAGGATTATTACTTCACAAACAATTTCATCCTTGAACTATTTATTTTTGATCAAACCATTAACATAGTAGATTTCCATTTTGAAACTAATTCGGTATCTTCTCAACCTCTAGCTCTTGAAGTTACGGTTATTACAGGTGAAACAAATCTTATTTGGAATCCTCCTGTGACTGATGGTGGTTCTGATATTGTTGAATATAGGATCTATAGAATTGCTGTAGGCAGCAATCCTGAATTATTGAGCTCCACAAATCAACTTTATTTTACAGATACAACTGTTCAAGCAGGAATGACATATTATTACTATGTAACGGCAGTTAATTCAGTTGGTGAAAGTGCAAGCTCTAATATTTATTCTGTAACATTACCTGGAGATAGAATTTCGAGTGAGGTAATTTCAACTACCACTATTACAATACCTCCATCAACTGTCACTGAAACTGTAAGTACTCGAATTACTGAAACAACAACTGTTTCCGATTCTTCTTCAGATGATAGTGGAGTTCCTCTTTCCAGTTTCTCCTTTTATGTCACCCTAATAGCCTTGTCAATTGGGATTGTGAGAATCAGAAATAGAAAGAATTGACCATCTGTTAGTTTGAAATAAATTGATTTAAGTTTATATAAACCTACGAAAATTAATATTATATGTGGGTTAGTTTTGCTAGGTTATGTTAAACATTTATTGCAAATACATCGGTAACTCCCCTTTATTTTATCCACAAGGTTGATTCTCTACTCTTTTTATGCTAATTCGCATTATAGAGTTTGTTAAGGAAATCAAGTGCTTCGCTGGCTTAAATCAATAATTTTAATTACAATAATTTACTATATCCAAATTGCTCTACATAATATATTTAAGCTACAGGTAAATATACAATTTTAAAAAACTGATAATTCTATACGCATGACCATTGAAACCTGTATAATCACAAAAAATTATATCATATGAGAGCAATAAAGTGAAAATCATACGTGATTACTATAAATATCATAGTAATTTTGAATTCAAACGACTTTTTTTCCAACATCTTTATAAGATCAAAATATCACCCTCAATGACTTTAAACAAAAGTCACTTAATTAAAAAGTGATGATTAAATGGCAACCGAAGCAGCGGATACAACAAGTGTTGGGAACTTTCTAGATAATATTTGGCTCCAAGCACTTTTGACTACTATTTTAACAGTAGTATGGCAAATTTGGATCTTTTACGAGATTTGGGTGAAATAGGAGATATTACAAATGTCACTAACACCCCCCTCGAAAAAATGGCACAAAGTCGGGATAGGCAAAGACGAAAGAATTTGGATTTACTTAATGATCCTCATGATCCTAATGATGGGCGTAATGACCGTCGGATGGGTCTTCATAGGTAAACAAAACCCTCCCGAAGTATATACAAAATATGACAGTACTGATGATTTACAAGCAGATTTCATTGCGAAAAATGGAAATGCAGGTCTTACACTCACCACATTAAGTAATGGAGAAGCAGCATTTGCAGTTCCAGATGGTGGAGATGTCTACATGTACGCCCAACGATGGAATTGGTATGTAGATGATGGTAATGATCGTGTCTCAGGATTGGAGTTTAAAGCAGGAGTGCGTTACAAACTTCATCTAGGGTCTGTGGATGTATTACACGGATTTCAATTGATCGGTGGAGATTTCATTGTCTCCCTACAAATTGTTCCAGCATATGATTATGTACTCGACTTTACACCTGACGAATCAGGTCTATTCAGCATTATCTGCAATGAATATTGTGGACTAGGACACCAACAGATGTTTGGATTTTTGGAGGTTACCTCATAATGGCAACCGCAAAAGCTGATACTAGCTTCACGCACACAAAAGATGATTTCCGTGTATGTCCCGTAACCTCATTTCGTGTAGATCGAGATGCAGAGTTGTTGATGGTAGGACACGCTGTGATTGCTATACTAGCTATGGCACTTGGAGGAATAGCTGCCTTATACATTGGACTACACAAGATGCCAGCTGATGCTGGATTTCTTTCAATTAGCGATGCAGATTATTACAAGTGGGTCGAAATTCACGGCTTTAACATGTTAATTTTTTGGATGGTTTGGTTTGAAGTTGCAGCAGGTTATTTTGTAGTAACTGCAATTTTGAACTCAAAAATGTACTCACCAAAAATTGGGTATGTTGCATTTGCAGTAATGCTCATTGGAACTTTGATGGTTGAATATAATATCGTTTTACGGGCAGAACATAAACCGGTGATGTTTACGGCTTATTGGCCGTTGAGTTATAAGGAATATGCAGACACTCATTGGTCATTCTTCCTTGGATATATCTTATTTGCAGTAGGTGTTTTAATTGCAGCTGTCAATTTCTTTTTGACTATTTGGAAAGCACAAAAAACCAAGTCATATCCTCAAAAATCGTTACCCCTAGTGGTTTATGGTGTATTTGTTGCATTTGTAATTGCAGTACAAGCAATTTTGAATGGAGCAATTGTATTAATCTTATCATGGTTAATGTCAATAGGATTTTTGGAACCTGGAGATGTAGATGCTGATTTCTGGAAACAAATTTTCTGGGGATTCGGTCATACAGCTCAGTACATTAATATTAGTGCTACTGCCGCTATCTGGTATGCTCTGATCACAATTTCTACTGGTGCAAAACCCCTGAATGAAAAACTTTCAAGATTTGCTTTCTTGTTCTATCTGTTATTCACCATTCCAGTTAGTACACACCACTTAATTGTAGATCCTGCTTATTCATTACCATTCAAAATGATTAATGCAACTCTGATAGCTTTAGGTTTGGCAATTCCATCTATGCTTCATGCATTTGTTATTCCAGGTGCACTTGAAAAACAAGCCAGATTACAAAATCCAGACATGGAAAAGAGTTTATTTGGTTGGATTAGGACTTTACCTTGGAAAGAGCAACCCGCAATTCCAGCAGTTTTCTGGTCGGTAGGTTTATTCGGTATCGGAGGTATTTTGGGTTCAATTCAAGGAACATATCAATTGAATATGATTACACATAACACCCTAAGAATCAATGGTCACTTCCATTTGACAGTAGTGGCAGGTTCGACCATTGCATTCATGGGTCTTGCGTATTATTTCATTGAACTAATTCCAAGAAGGAAAATTTTCTTTGGTAATTTGAAATCGTTACAGATTCACTTGTATGCAATCGGACTTACACTACTTTCGCTCGGAATGTTCATTGCTGGGGTCCAGGGGGCTCCAAGGCGTACTTCCACATATGAGTTCTACGGTTCCGATATTAACTGGGATCCAGGTCTCTGGGTGCTCGGAATCGGTGCAATCATTGCCGTAACAGGTGGTGCATTATTCATCATCCTAATCGTATTCTCCCTATTCTTTGGCAAGAAATTGCCAAGAGAAGGAGATTTTGATGAACAACCAATTCCAGCTCAAAACGTTGAGGAAGAGAATGGAACCCATACAGGATTGGAAGCTCCAGGTGTAATGGCCTTAGGCTTGGTCTACATGGCGATATTCGCCGTATTCTATATTGTATCGTTCTTAATTCTCGGACTCGGATGGGAAATACACAGATAAATAAATCAGTGGATGAAGAATAAAAACTTCATCCATCTAAACACATCAAACTAATTTTATTGATTTTCATATAATTAGAATTATAAAATAATTCAACCTCAGATCGAAATTCCGTTGTAATGATTAAATACAAATAGCATGGTATTATAGTTAGTCACCTTTTTGATCAACCCAAACGGGGTCGTGGTTGATATTTTAGACGTTTCTAAAGAGAAATAATCTTAAAACACTATCAACTAAAATTGATCGAAAATTTTTTTGGAGGTTTCATCCATTACCAAGAACTGGGAATATAGTGAAATTGTATCATTTGATGATATAATTGAAAAATTTGGGTTTGATATAACCAAGACAGTTCAGAATTACTTCGCAATAGAATTTAGCTTTAATCAAGGGGCTAGAGTAAGAAAAGGATATGCCTCGACAGATTATGAAGATCTCACCCAAATTATCCAATTAATTGAGAAGAAAATTAATCATGAAGAATGTTATCGGCACAATTATAGTGAGCTCAGATCTGATCATAAAGAAATACAATTGTTAACTGAAACAGCAAGCATCGATTTCGAATTATATAAAGTCGATCGATGGAGAAAATCCTCTGGCCCATTGCTTGTGAGTTATAAAATTTCAACATTTACTTTGACTTATCACACAAGTAAATCCAATTTGATGTATTTTTCGGGAAACCTCAGAGAAGAGATATTAGAATGGTTGGCTTTTAATAATTTGGAACCTAAGAAAATAGAATATCGAGGGATAGATCTTAATAAGTAAAATAACTAAATGGTCGAAGTATTTGTTTGTTTATTTATATAATAATTGATCCAGCATTAATGTGAGTAGTATGTAGATTTAAGTATCGAGTAATGAAATCGATAGTTAGATTTGTATTTGTTCTAAATAAAATAGAATGTGATTGTATTGAG
>JAAFKL010000218.1 GCA_021399405.1 Candidatus Heimdallarchaeota archaeon
GACGACTAGCAAAATTAAAATTAAAGACACAAGAAGTATGGAGACTGCTTTTTTCATGCATAAATATACAAATAATAGCTTAAGGATTTTATGAACTTGCTTATATGAAAAGTGAATAATTAGCTTCTAAAATACCTGATTATTGATTTAAGTCAATTAAACCAGTTATGGCACTAATGTTTTATGTTTTAGTTAGAAAATTAAAATTTTCAAGAAAAAACTAATCGTAGGGTAAATTACAGATAAAAAAGAATCTATCTCCTTGCTGTGCCCTTTCTCCAAAAGTTTCTCCTAATTTATTTGATGATTCTCTTTGTAATAATGGGTAAATCTCCTCGTACTTTGTCACAATGGTATCTGGCATCGTTTTTTCTAGAGCAAAACCAGAAATCATTTTGATTTGTTCTTGTTTCGCAAATTCAGAAAAAGTTTCATCATCCATGCTTAGAATTTTATGAATCTGATTATTGATAACTTGTTGAGCCAAAAACAATGACATCAAGATAGAATTTCGATCTGTACCCGCACGTAATTCATCAACAAATTCTTTATTGAATAGATTTGGATTTAATTGATACTTCTTTTGGATGAGATTAGTATTTGGTAATTGTTCAGACTCGACAATTACAAAATTCTTCTCAGTTAGAATGTTGAGGTAGTAGTATATTGATGTTCCTTTCAATTTGGGAAAAGATTTTTTTATCTTTTTTGCAGTTATTCCTGGATTTCTAAGAATTGAGAATAAGAGCTTAGTTAACAGAGGATCATCTGCCATTGTCTGAATTAGTAGAGGGAGGAGATTCTCCTGTTTTGTTTCTTCAGTGATAGTTTCTCCCATATTTATTAAACCTCAATAATTGCAACAAATTATTCCCTGGGTACGCCCAAATCTTCAACCATAAATGGTAATTGTGTATCATCATAAAGTGGAGGTAAATATGGTTCATCATTAAGTGATTTCTCAAATTCAGCTTTGACCGTGGCTACCAATTCAGGGTTTTTCATAAGCTCGACTGCAGTAAGGGCCATTGTTTTAGCTGCTAATAAAAATCCTTTGTGTCCAATACTCATTCCACCCTGAGCTACTAGTTGCCATGAATGACCAGGAGTACCGATTCCATGACACGCAGTGGAAACTTGAGCTGTAGGGACAACCCACGATACATCACCAACATCTGTCGAACCAGGCAATACTTTAGAGATGCGAAAATATGGTAGTATATCACCTAAAAGTATTTTTCCTTCCATCATTTGCTTGAATTTTTTACCCTCGTCTCCACTTCCGGTAAATAATTGGGTCCATAATCCCTTCTCTGCATCTACTTTCTCACCAACAATTTCTTTGGCATAGTCAATTTCTTCAGGTGTGAATTTTATTGAACCTGCTTCTTTCATCTTCTCATGCATAACTCGTTCAAGTGACTCTATAAGTACTAGATTGGAGGTACCGCTATGGTAGATAATCTCCACTTCGGTTTCAGTCATCATTGCAGCACCTTTGGCTACTTTCACTACACGATCATAAATTTCTCTGACTTGTTTAGTCGTAGGAGCTCTAACATAATACAGGGATTCTGCAAGGTCTGGGACTACATTAGGTGCGCCCCCACCTTTGGTTATTGTATAATGTATGCGGCCATCAGGAATAATATGTTCACGCAAATAATTGCATCCTACATTCATTAATTCAACCGCATCTAATGCGCTTCTACCATTATATGGATCACCTGCTGCGTGTGCGGCAGTACCATGAAATCTAAAAATCGCCATTGCTCGGGCTAACAGATTCATACTCATTACAGAATTTGTTGCACCGGGATGCCAAGTTAAAGCCACATCTAGATGATCAAATACACCTGCCCTTACCATGAAGGTTTTGGCGGCTCCTCCTTCCTCAGCTGGACAACCAAAGAATTGTATGGTTCCATCAATCTCGCCAGCTTCAATTGCTTGTTTTACTGCCATAGCAGCTGCTATACTACCTACACCAAGTAAGTTATGCCCACAACCCTGACCTGCAGCACCTTCAACACGTGGTTTTTTATGTGTAATGGTCTCCTGACTAAGTCCTGGTAGGGCATCATATTCCCCAAGTATGCCAATTTTGGTTTTCCCAGATCCAAAGGTTCCCACAAATGCGGTGGGGATCCCTGCAAGATTTTCTTCCACAGAAAAGCCCTCTTCTTTCAATAATCCAATTAATAATTTAACTGATTTTGTTTCCACGAATTTAGTCTCTGCGTACTCCCATATTTTATCACTAACCTCAGTGAATTTTTCGAAATTTGCATCTAACCATTGTTTGATATCTAACACGATTTAACCTTCAATTATCTTTTTTTAGAAAATAACTGTTTATAATCTTGTTTAGCCCATTCAAAATTTTTGAACGATGAATTTTATTGAAATGAATATTGTGAATTATTAATTCTTAATGATTAGTTATCCGAAGAATCTAGATCTAAACGATATTAAATTTTGACTGCAAATGAATTAGATAATAGTACTAAATGTCCATTTCAATGCCTAAAGCACGTTTAACAAGATCTTTTAATGATGAGCTTTCTTTTTCGATTTTACCCTCGGGTCCAGGAATTTCAACTATTACTGGCCATGGTCTTTGAGAAATACGATTAATTAGGTTTCTGTTAAGCTCCCCAATCTTTTCTGTTACAATCAATACAGCGATAGAAGGGTCACCTGCAAATTTTGTAATATGATTAGCCCCTGTTTCCTCTTCTTTAACTGCAGCAATTTTTCCAATTCCAGCTAGTTTCATTCCAAGTGCTGTGATATCATCTGTTACAGTAGCAATAACAGTTCTCTCAGGTGTGCTCAAACCAATTACTCCGTAATATGTTTTAATATAACATCTGTGGCTTTATCAAGATTTTTCTTCTTTAAAGCTCGTAGAGTTTCTTTCTTCTTTGAGGCATTTTTTTCCAATTCGGAAATTTCCTTTTGGGTATCACTCTCCATTTTCTTTTTGGTGAGTACTGCTTCCTTAATGCCTTCCTCTTGAGATTTTTTTACCAGTTCATCAGATTCTTTTCGAGCCCTCATCAATATATTACCGGATTCTTCCTCAGCTTTTATAATGAAGTTATCGCTTTCGGCCTCTGCATCACGAATTTCTTTTAATCGGTCAACTGACATTCATATTGCCAAAACAAGTTATTTCCTTTAAATAAATTGGAATATACAATTGCGTTTACACAATCGCGATTTATATATGTGCATTGAATTCAAATTGGCGTTTCTATGGTGACTTAACGACTAATATATTAATAAAAACAAACTTGGATAGAATATGAGTAAGCGAAGAAGAGATGCAAGAAGGGCTAGCAGAAGAAAACAAATGGGACCAGGTGTGGGAGGAGATATGTCTGGCATGTCAAATAAACAGATGCAAAAAGCATTATCAAATATGGATACACAAGAGATTGAAAATGTTATTGAAGTAATTGTCAGAACACCAACTGAAGAAATTGTTTTAAGCAATCCAGAAGTTTCAATTATGAATGTAGGACAAGAGATTTGGAGTGTTGTACCACAAAGTGTAAGTCGAAGAGCAGTCGGGGGAAAGCCAATTGTAGAAGATAGTGGGGAAGAAGAAATCGAAATAGAGATCAAGGAAGATGATGTAAAGTTAATTATGTCAACTGCAAATGTGTCAGAGGATGAAGCGAAACAAGCTCTCCGTTCATCCAAAGGAGATTTGGCTGCAGCTATTATGTCACTTAACTAATAATCGATCTGTATTATTATTTTAAATATTTTCTTGGTTTCACAGCAATACCAGCTTGTAACTCTATCATTGCATATCCTGGTTGGGATGCACTTCCTACAGCGAGTAGATTCAAATCGGGATCCAGTATGAATACTTCTGAATTTGGATGAATATTATCATCTATTTGGATAACATGTTTACAAAAGGCAGATTTACCTTTTTTCACAAAAGAGCTAGCCTCATGATTCATAATGACTCGATTTTTCTGAAAGCCTGTGTCTAGAATTCTTTGTGCACCATACATACTAGGTAGGAAACGACCATCATTTGGTCTCAAAACAAATAATAATTCCTTTGAGTCATCCTTTAATTCAAAAATCTCTTTGATTCTTTTGGTTTTTTTAGAGATTGTAATATCAATATTTTGTAGTAAAGACGATGAATTCAATCCTTCAAATTGGATAGCAAGTATGGCTTTTATCCTCTCGAATTGAATAGCTGAAGGCTCCATTTCGTTACCTTAGAATACTTTTTTTTTTATTACTCGATAGGTACCAAGAAAAACTACAAGATATTCTAATAAAATGATCGTACAGGATCTTTTTGAACTTGAATAAACTTTCATTCCGTGAAAGAGTGCTTTTGGTTGATCCTAGTATAGAACATGTTCCGATGGGTTACAAACGCCTTGAAAATAAGATAATTTTGCGTCATAAGACTTTACTAAAGGAAAATCTTGGTCTTGCTGTTTTAAAGTCATATCCTTGGTGTACAAGTGTTTTTCAACACATCAACACTTTAGGTGAAAATCGAAGACCTGAATTAAGACACCTTGCTGGTGATGAAAATACAATTGTCACTCATACAGAAAATAAGACAAAATATGTTTTGGATATTTCTAAAATAACCTTTTCTGGGGGAAATCGTGAATTAAGAAAACGATTAGTTGATGAGGTGTCAGATGGGGAAAATGTATTAGATATGTTCGCGGCTGTCGGAAATTTGAGTATGCAGGTACTAAAACACCGTAATGTAAATGGTATCTTGGTAGAACGGGATGATTATACTTTCTCATTTTTGAACAAGTCAATTATATTAAACAAATTAACCAATGTTGATATTCATAATTTAGATTGTAGAGATATTGAAATTACAAATTGGGCAAACAGAATTTTCATGGGGTATCATAATGTTGCAGAAAGTCATTTGAAACGGGCTCTAGATGCAAGTAAAGAATTAGTAAAAATACACATCCACCCTCTTGCCCTGAAGAATGATTATTCAGAGTTTTCGAGCATATATCATACATGGATTAGAAATTATGGGGCAAGAATAATTGATACTGAAGTGAGAAAAATCAAAAGTTACTCTCCAAATTTGGATCATATTGAAATAGTTGTTTCAATAGAAAAATAAGGTAATAAGAATTCAGAAAACTAAGTAGATCGTAATGGCTAGTGATTCAGAACCTAGAAGTGTTATCCCTTCAATTTTAACAGATCACACGGTCCTAGCAACGGGTCCACTTGCAATATCACTCCACAATAAGGGATTTTATGGTATTCCTGAGCATGAAGGTTTGAGATTAAATGGGTTTGAGGCCTTACATTTATTGGAATTGGGGCGAATTAATATCTTGAAGGATGATGAACCGCTTTCCGAAGAGGGATTATTATCCTATTTTTCTGATTTTGTTCCTCAATTTACACTACGATATTTGGTTTATAAAGATCTCAGAAATCGAGGATATGTTGTGAATCTGGGAAGTGGGAGCTCCTTTTTCTTCCGATTATATGCAAGAAATACCAAGCCAAAAACTGATGGAGCAAGATATTATGTAACTTCTCTAAATGAAGGGGGATCAATAGCCCTTAAAGAATTGGAGAATCTAATTCAAATAGCTGAAAAATCGGCGAAAATATTGATATTGGGTATGGTAGACGCTATTGGGGATGTCTCATATCTTCAAGTCACTGAAATCAAACCATCAGAATTGGAGAAAAAGATTTTCTCTGATTTTTCTGATTGGGATTGGAATAAACTCCATGAAGAATATAAAGGATGGGAAGAGATTGATTCTTAAAGACAATCAAACCTTGATTTACAATTATAATCAATTGATGATTTTGTTGGAAAAACCATAAAGTTGATATGATTACCAATAAAATCAGACTTATAGATAATGCTTACGAAAGAAAATGTGGCACTTTATGATCTCTTGAAAATGATTAGGCCACCAAATGCGTTTATGGTTACAGCGATGGCTGTGACAGGTATGTGGTTTGCCAGTGCAAGTGTTGAATGGTGGAAATATGCTCTTGCAATCATTGTAGCAAACGCTTACATTGGTATTGCTATGGTCCACAACGATATTATCGATGTAGAGATTGATAGAATTAATGCCCCACACAGACCATTACCTTCTGGGAAGGTATCATTAAGAGAAGCAAAAACATATGCTATTGTTTTGTTTATAGTCGGTACTGTTGCAGGATTATCAATGGGAGCAATTGAATCAATAATTATTATGCTTATGTCACTTGTACTTTCTTTGCTCTACAATTCGAAATTAAAGCAAATAGGATTTATAGGAAATATTGCTGTGGGAGTTACAGCAACTTCAGCGTTTCTTTATGGCGATGCGGTGGCTGCAGGTTGGGATCATTTTTGGCCGGTATCGGCTTGGAATGCTTCTGTATACTTATTTTTAATTTCAGCAATTTTGAATACTTCGAGAGAAGTGGCTAAAGGAATTATGGACACTGAGGGTGATCGGGAATATGGTATCAAAACAATTGCCGTTCTATATGGAAAGTCAAATGCTGCTAAATTGGTTCTAGTATTGATTACATTTGCAATTCTGATTGCTTTACTCCCATTATTCAATCAAACTTTTGGCCCATTATTTATAATAGCGGCTGGTGGGTTTGTTTTATTATTATTACGACAAGGTATCCCGCTACTTAAGGATCCAAATTACGATACGGCAAAGAAATTCAAAAATTGGTTACTACCGAATATGTTCATAGCACTTCTAATTATTATAATTGATGTCGCTATCGATCGATATTATTAACGTAAGAAAGGTTAGAAAATATTCCCCATTTCAATTATCTATAAAATAAATGAAAGGGAAACTATCGATCACTTTACAAATAAACCAAACAATAGAATCTTGTGATTGAACTAGAGCGGATGTTTGACATATATGAAAATACTATGAGTCTGCATCTCCGAGAGAATCTTTTCCCACAGGTAAAACACGGAAAACCTGGAGAGTGGAGCTTAGATCCAATTAGTGATGATATCCTAACTAGAGATTATCTTGAGTCTTTGACACAGGAAGTTCTAGAATTTGCTGAAGAGGAAGCGAATGCGTTTGTAGAGGATAATCAAGAGTTAGTGCAAGTTATACAACTTCATAACTATCGAATTGTCATAACAATTCCTCCTTTCTCGGATGCTTATGAAATTACCATAGTTAGGCCCACTATACAAAGAACATTAGGTGAATATAATCTTCCTGAATTATTAGTTCAAAGATTAGAACAAAGAGCTGAAGGTGTTTTAATTGCTGGTGCACCAGGTCATGGTAAATCCACCTTTGCAGCTGCTTTAACCAATTTTTACGCCGATCAAGAAAAAATTATTAAGACAATTGAGAAGCCTCGGGATTTACAATTAGACGATCGTATTACTCAATTTACAACCTTGCCTGAGGATGTGGAAAAATTGGCTGATGTTTTATTATTGATGAGACCAGATTATGTAATATTTGATGAGATCAGGAAAAATTTAGATTTTACAGTCTATACAGATATGAGATTAGCGGGTGTTGGTATGGTTGGAGTAATCCATGCGACACAACCAATAGATGCGATCCAAAGATTTGTATCTAGGATCGAACTTGGTATGATTCCAATGGTTATTGATACTGTAATATTTATTTTCAATGGAGAAATTGAGACTGTCCTTTCTCTAAAAATGGTGGTTAAAACGCCTTCTGGATTTAATGATCAAGGTTTAGCAAGACCAGTTATTGAGGTTCGAAACTTTCTGACAAGAAAACCGATATATGAAATGTTTTCATTTGGTGAGCAAATTGTTGTAATTCCTTTGGATGGTACCACAGCAAGAAAACGAAAACCAAAATCACCGCGTCGGAAAAGTGATAAAAGAAGAGATCGTAAAGGTGATTTTTCTTTCAATTTACCTCCAAAATCTAAATTTTCGTCTTCTGATGCTCAGATTAGTATTAAACAAATTATTGAAACTAAAAAACACCTCATTGTGAAACTCGAAAGTGGATATGAATTTGAGCAGGTTCAATTACTGATGGGACCACAAATTATGATGAATGCAGTTGTTAATGATCAAGGTGAAATAAAACTCTCCCGTAAGAAAGCAACCACAAAACGGCTAGAGAGATTTCTTGATAATGCTGATACGCCTATGACTGTTCGAGTTATCTAATCAATAAATTCAACATTATGTTTATAGCCAATAATATAACTCACATTTTCAATATATTTGTCACCGAATACACCGGTCTCCACAACACCTGTAATTTGCATTACTTTATTATGAAATTCTTGTAAGTCATTTAAAGAGCCTTGGTGATGAATTTCAATAATATTATTGTGGTTATCGGTTAACAAAGGTGTTTCATCTGATGATAGATGAAGCTTTATAGAGACATTAGGATACAGAGATTTGATTTGGTTAATTATGGAATCATAAGCAAATGGAATTATCTCAATTGGAATAAATTTTGTGAATTGAGAACTTAATTTGCTTTCATCCATGACGACCAAAATCTTTTTCGCTTGTTCCCACAATATTTTTTCTCTTAGTAGAGCGGCTCCATGTCCTTTAATTATTATTTTAGCATTATTATCGCTATCAAATACAACCTCATCAGCCCCATCTACACATATGACAGCATTTCCCTTAGCACGTTCCTGTAATTCTTTGATAGTTATTTCTTGAATTGAGTTGTCATGTAACTGTTTAGAAGTAGAATTTGAGCCAGATACAGCTTTAAGTTCATTCATGGATTTATGAATTTCAGATAGATAAGATATAATCAAATCTACAGTAGAACCAGATCCAAAAATAACAAAGGTTTCATGCCGCAATTTTTTTGCTGCATAAATTGCTGCATTCTCTTTTGGTGTTTTATTCATCCTCATTGATTAATTTCTTCAATCTAGCAAGTTCCCTGAGCATATCCATTCGTAGAGCCGCAATCGAAGTTGATTTGGCAAAAATTTTCTCTTTTTCTGGTTCTGCTGATTCAACCTTCATAGGTTGGGCAGCTTGAGGAGAAGTTGGTGTGGGTGCTACACCTGGTTTAGTAGGGGGTGGAGGAATATTTGCAGTTGGTGCAGCTGGTGGCGGTGGTGCCGCTGCGGTAGGAGCTGGTGGGGTATCTACAATTTGCGTTGGTGTGGGTGCTGGAGCGGCTGGTGTTTCAGCGATTGGGACTGCAGCGGTGGGTGGTGGTGGATTTGTTACCTTAACCTTCTCATGGATTGGTTCGGTAACTGTTGTTTTGACAGCCATTGGTTCTGGAGCTTTTGCGATTTTAGATCTTTTACGCTTTGCAGTTCTTGGAGCAAGAAAATCATCTTCTTCTTCAAGTTCTTGTAATTGTTTTTCTAAATCTGCTTCTATGTCATCAATTGCTTCATCTGTCATGCCGGTAGCAATTTCACCGGTACTGCTACTGACAATATCAGCTTGGAGCATTTCATTCATTTTACTTGTTAATTTGGAAACTTCAGTAGAATATTGAGTTTGTAACAATGAATATGCATCACCAGAGATTTCCCCTCCATCTTTGAAAATAGTTAATTGTGATAAACTGGCTTCAGCTCCAGCAATTTCGACTTTTAAACTCGCCAACATATCACGGCTATCTTCAAATGATATTTGAGTTACCGCTCTTGCTGAATCTTTTGAAGATGATTTTGCTTTCACTTCACGATATTCTACGCCAGATTTTGGACGTCTTCTAGTAAGAATCCAAGTTGTGAATGCTGTAGCAATAAAATATACAATACCCAAATAAATTAAGGCTCTGTAGAAAGGATCAAGACTTTCGGGTGGTAGATTATCTGGAAATGATGCCATGAAATAACTCCTATTTATTCTCTATATTAAATTCTCGGATAACGCAGATATAAAATCTTGTGTGAATTTATAGGATTAATCGCGTAAAATCCATTTTTTAAAAACTCAGATTTTGAGTGAATAAATTATACTTTAGCTTAAAGAGTTGATTTCCCAATCGTAATGAAGATATTTTAGCTTTGTATTGTTCGAAAATTTTTCGCCTTTCCAGTATTTTTGTATGAAGGGAATTACGCCACCGTGTCCTTTGAAATCTTTTTTGTACCATTTGAATATCCGACTTACATACAGAATATTTTCTTTCAAGATTACTGAATTTTGATTGTTTACGAATTGCTCTGTCAAATCTTCAAGGAATTCTGATAAATTTTCAGGTAAAAATAATTTGCCAGGTAAAAATGGACATGATATTGAAGCACAATTAATCGCAAAATGTATGCGAGGATCTTTGAATTTCTTTCTAAGGATTTTGTTCTCCAATGTATACAATGAAAGTTTCATTCCTGCTACTTTGTGTTTACGCAGATAAAAAAATC
>JAAFKL010000219.1 GCA_021399405.1 Candidatus Heimdallarchaeota archaeon
AACACATTCACAGGAGGAATTTTTTATGGGACAATACGCTTAGTTTGGTTTGGGACAGGTCTCAGTGGTTAAAGATCACGGAAGACCTGTCTTTGTTGACTCCAGTAGGATGAGAAGCAGAAGGACGCCCCGTTCCAATGGAACAAAACCTATTTCAACAGAACCTATTTTGGGTAAAACTAAAAAAGTGAAAGTGATGGCGACATTAGATATAGGGTTGCAGAACGTGAAAAGTCATTATTTTTTGTAAAAGAAAAATGATTTAAATGAAATATTGATCATAAGGAGGAAATCTATCTAACATGACCTAAATCTCAAGATTGAATACATGTTTTTTGTCATGACAAGGCTTGAATTTTGTTAATATTTTCAATTAAGGCTATCTTCAAGTCATGCTAATTAATTGATTTCTCCTTACAATCGATCTGAGTAGAGGCTATCACAGTCTTTTACCATTTTTGGCAATCCATTTTTCAATAATGGATTTAAGTTGAGCAACTCCCTCATTAGTGAGGGCCGAAGTAGTTATTGTCATTACATTCTCGATAGCTTTTTCACTTCCTCCAGTTTTAATCATCATCCTTATTCCATTAAGTATCTGTTGAACAAAAATCTCATCGGGTTGCTGCAGATCAGATTTGTGGGAAACAAGAATAACAAGAGAATTTTCACCAAGCCAATTTTTATTCAAAGCAACCTGAAGCTAGGATTCGAGTGATTTCAGACTTTCCAATCGAGAGGTATCATAAATGAGGAGTAAAACCTCAACACGCCTCAAAGCTGGAAGAAAATCAAAAATCCCTAAAATTTCATCAAAAGTGGGTGCGAATTCAGATATTTTTTGACGCTGACCCGGGAACACGTAGAATTGTAATGCAGCTGATATATCTTCACCATCAAGGTTCATCTTTATATTTCGATACTCCATCTCGATGTTTAATGACTTCATACTGTCTGCCATTATTTTTTTCCTATCTTCCTCTGAAAGCGGATCACTTACAAGCATTCTTGTGAGTACTGATTTACCTGTTAACCCGTCACCAAGAGGGATAATTGAGCCTGTTGTGTTTACCATTAGAAATCTTCTCCTGCAATGAGTCTTGAATTATCCACCGCTCGGAAAGCTAATGTGGAATCGTGTATAATTGTCATCTCTCTTCTACCTTCTTTACATTTATGAGATGGGCGTAAAATAAAGCTCCGCACTCCAAAAGTACTTACCACAGACATACCTCGGTCTAGAACCTTAGCATGTGATCTCACGACATCAGCTACAGAATAGTTTATGTTCTTCTTACAAAAGGAACAATTAACTTCGAATTGATCACTAAGATGATCTATTTTCTCTTCGATTCCAAATCTTTCAATAAACATATCAATTGCGTTTTTGTCAGATAATTTTTGTCCTAAAATAGCCACAATCATATTATTGGTAGCCAGCATAGTAACAATTACAAAAATTCCACCAAAAAAGTAAACTAGAGTAACTAGGGTTGTAAGATCAATTGGCAATTCTATTAAATCTCCTAGCGTAACTCCATGTATAGTGTAGGCAATAGCAAAGAATAAAATCAATATTTGAACCCCAAGCCATTGGTAAGAACGATAATCATTAGCCGTAAGGATTTCTTTGAATTTTCGTGATACGTTCATGCTTATGAGTAAAATTATAACACCGATAAGTGTAAGGCCTACATTCATGTAAAGTAAATAGTCAACCACAAGTTCCACCTAGATATTTCTTCAAATAAGAAATACATTCGAGATAAACGACGTAATTTCAATAAAGTTTCTAAATTGAATATACATCATAAATCAATAATATAAATTAAATGATCTGTAATTAGGTTTTTAAAAAACATATACATTATATAGTTATGTATTTCATGAGCTGTTTGGTAATAATATGCAAAAATTAAGAAATTAGCTTAACAAATAAAAAAAAAGCTTGATCTTTAGAAATTTTTGATACATATTTTATGTTAAAATACTTTCACCCACCTCTCTCAATCAACATTTTTTAATTGGACTGCTGAATATATTACTTGGTGCAATTTCAATCTCTTGCTTCAGGAAGCAATGGTAATTGTTCAGTATGGGAAACACCACATGGGTCAGTGTTATTTGATGCTGGAATCTCAAGGAAAAGGGTGATCGAAGGACTGGAGAATTTAGAGATAAATCCTCAGAATGTCAAATATGTTTGTATCACTCATGCACATTGGGATCATATTAATGGTCTGCCCGTTCTCATGAATTATTTGAAAAATGCGCGAGTAGTGGCAACTTCCCAAACAATTAATGAACTCAAAAAATTAAAAAGAAGAGATACCCGTTTCAACTATCTGGCAGATAAAGCAATTCCAGTCGAGTTTAACGATACCATAAACCTGGGGAAAAATTTTGAAATTTCTTGCTTTCCAGCTGTACATGATATTGATGGGGCATCAGGATACAGAATAGAAAATATCAAGAATAAATTTGCCATCAGCTACATCACCGATACTGCTTCAATAAGTAGTGATTTTGTTGATGCTATGAGTGATTCCGATATCTTTTTCTTGGAAAGTAATCATGATGTTGATCTACTTGACAAATCGAGAAGACCTTTTTGGCTAAAATCTCGTATTAGGAAGACTCATTTATCGAACGATAAATTCTTTCAACTTTGTAAACAGATAATTTCAGAAAGGACCAAAGTGGCATATCTAGGCCATCTTAGTGGAGAATGTAATGATGAAAGTCTTCTTTATGACCAAATGCAAAAATTCACTGACAAAACCCCTATGAATTGGGTAATCTCTACAAGAACAAGACCGAGCTCGTTATTCAAAATGGCTAAGGATATCCTAAAGATCGAAGGTGGATTAAGCAATTTAAATGATGATCGAAAAAACTCTGCATCAAGCCTTGAATCTTACTTTTAATACTCGAATTCACTCTAAATAGTTCGCGAATCTATCCCTTTACACTAGAATGAAATAAATATTAAAGTGATACTAATTCGAATAAGAAATGGTATTTCTTGAAATTAAACGTTTGATGAGTGAGAATCAGTTTGAAAATGCCATTTCTCTGATCGATGAAGTTGACAAAAAGTATAAACTTGAGGCTAGTATCTACAAAGCAAGAATCTATATTCGTCAAGGTGAATACTCAAAGGCCTTCAATATTGCTAATGAATCAATTTCAAAATCTAAAAGAAATAATAACAAAACGATGGAGGTTGCTGCTAGAGTTGTCAGAGTTAACGCCCTCATTAACATTGATCAGTACGAGATTGGGGTGAATTATGCATTAGAAACTGAGAAAATGTTTGAAAACTTACACAAACGTGGACAAACTCATATTCAAATCTGGATTGGTCTACTCTTCAATTCAATTGGAAATCTATATGATTACAATGGAGATCTCATTAATGCCTTGAAATATTACAAAAAAGGCCTTGATATTAGGAGAAAAATTGATGATAATATCGATGTTGCGAAGTCCCTCAATAATATCGGAGAAATATATCGGGCAAAGGGTGAATTAGATCTAGCTCTGGAATATTATTTGCAAAGTTTAAATCAGTTTGCTCAAATTGATAATCCGTTCAATTTAGCCATTGTTTATTCTAATATTGGCGTAGTTTACAATCAAAAAGGAAATACTGAGCTAAGCCTTGATTATTTACAGAAGAGCTACAAGTTAATGGAGAATCACGAGAACAAGGTAGATCTTGTTGAAATTCTTTATCAGCTTATTGTACTATACTTAGAGAAAAATGACCTGCAACAAGCAATCAAATATTTTAGTGAATTAAAAAATATCAACGATCTAGGAGAGAATAAATTTGTCAATATGTTCACTAAAGTTGGAGAAGCTATAATTCTTAAACATACACCGAGATTGAGGTCAAAAGCGAGAGCTCAGAAACTTTTAGAAGAATTTGTAGGTGAAGAAATTGTTATGGTGCAAATCACTGCATTTGCACTCCTAAATCTCTGTGAGATGCTTCTCAATGAGCTCAAAATTTATGGTAATGAAGATATATTGCCTGAGCTACAGAATTACGCAGATCGATTATTACAAATCGCAATTGAACAATCATCCTCTCTCATACACGTTGAAGCTCATCTGATACAGTCAAAAATTGCTTTACTGGAATATGATATAGATGGAGCAAGAAAACTCCTTACAGAAGCACAGCTAATATCTGAAGTGAAGGGTTTACAAAGACTTGCAATTAGGATTTCTATTGATCATGATGCGTTGTTATCGTCTATTGACAGATGGAATAAATTGATTGTTGATGAAGCACCACTTGAAGATCGACTTGAACTAGCAAATTTTGAGCATGTTATGAAAAATCTTGTGAAACAGAAAATGGAAATACCAGAAATCATAGAGGAAACGCCTCTCCTTTTTCTGATTCTCGATAAAGCCGGTAATTCCAAATACACCTTACGATTCTCTAATTCTCGTGTAATCAACGAAACCCTTGTGGGTGTCTTTCTGACGGCAATAATTTCATTCACCAAGACTGCATTTTCAAGTGACGAACCTGTCGAGAGGATAAAACATCAAGATTATACAATTATTCTTAAGAGCGTGCAATCTTATCTTATCTGCTATGTATTCCATGGACCTTCATATTTCGCTTTACAAAAAATCAACAGCCTTCTCAATATGATAACTGAAGATCCAAGCATTATCCAATTATTTGATAAATACAAATTTCAAACTATTCCGGAGGACGATCCTAAGCTTCGTGAAATTATCCAAAAAGTATTCGCTGATCTTATCTAGAAATAATTATCCAACCTTTGCTGTTTGAGATTTTTTGCCTTTGGATTTATTGAATTAACGAATTTTTGTTTATCAACTGAGGTGGAAACTAGTTTTTTAATTATCCGAAAATCATTAGTATAGTCATCAATTAGCTTTGTTCCGTTTCTTAGAATATAGCTAGGGTGGAAAATGGGAAAGAATCTGCTTTTTAATTTTTCATTGAACAAAGGCTTACCTTTTGCAGGAGTCATTTTGGCATCAGGGAAGAAATATCTCAGTGCCACACTACCCAATGTAACAATCATAGTTGGATCTAGTACCTGTAACTGTCGTACAAGCCACTTATCTCCACAATATCTCATTTCTTTATTAGTAGGAGTTCGATTATTAGGTGGTCGGCACTTGACGATATTTAGTACGTTTACATTCTCTCTCCCAATCCCAACTTCTTCTAGCATCCGATCCAGTAATTTACCGCTTCTACCAACAAAAGGTCTGCCCTGCTCATCTTCATTTTTACCAGGAGCTTCTCCAATAAAACACAATGCCTTAATGTTAGAAACCTCACCGATTACCACCATTGAACGATGGAT
>JAAFKL010000220.1 GCA_021399405.1 Candidatus Heimdallarchaeota archaeon
AATTAATTCATCGTGATATGGGTCCAAAGTCAAACTACGTAGCAGGTGATTTCAAGGATGTTGAATATGTATGGCAAGATCCAGTTCCAGTAGGTAAACAACTTAGTGACGGGGAAGTATCCAAAATTAAGGACGTTATCACTAATTCTGAACTTACAACACAAGAAATGATAGAGACTGCTTGGGCTAGTGCATCAACTTATCGAGGATCAGATATGCGTGGTGGTGCCAATGGTGCTCGAATTCGACTTGTTCCACAAAAAGATTGGGCAGCTAATAAACCTGAACAACTTGCAAAAGTGCTTGATGTTTATTCTAGTATTGCTAAAGAAACTGGTGCAAGTATTGCAGATGTAATTGTTATTGGTGGTGCAGTTGCAATTGAACGTGCAAGCACTGCAAGCGTTGAGGTAAAAACTGGTCGTGGTGATGCTAAACAGGAGCAAACTGATGTTGACTCTTTTGCATTATTAGAGCCAAGAGTGGAGGGGTTCCGCAACTATTGTGAGAAAGAGTTTGCAGTTAGTCCAGAAGAAATGATGCTAGACAAAGCACAACTTCTTGGTTTAACTCCTACTGAAATGACACTTCTAGTAGGTGGTCTACGTGCATTGCATATTTCAGCAACCGGTGAAGGCGTATGGAACAAAGATGCTGTTCTTGACAACAGTTGGTTTAATACTCTTCTAGACATGAGTGTAGGTTGGACTAAAACTGATTATAATAGTTACGAAGCTCGGGATCGCAAGACTGGCGAAATTGTACGCACAGGCACACGTATTGATCTCGTATTTGGTTCTAACTCAGAACTACGCGCTATTGCTGAAGTCTATGCACAGGACGATAACAAGCAGAAATTTGTTAATGACTTTATTGCGGTTTGGAACAAGGTAATGAACGCAGATCGTTTTGATCTAAAATAAGCAATAGACAAATAAAACCCATTCGATAATACAAATTAAGAGGAGTCTTCCTAACAACTAAGAAAGAGGTAGCTAGTGAGTAAATATAGATTGATCGAACTATTATTAGATACAAAACTTGATTCTAGATACGTTCACCACAATGAGCACAATAATTAGTTGCCTTTATGACTTCCATATTACAATTGGGACAATAATCTCGCATATTTGTAGGAAGATCGATCTCCTCATGTTTAATTGAGTCAGCTATACGGCTGATGGATCTGGCAGCAATTGGTGCTAAATTATTTAAATTTCCAATTTTGCTTTTTCTACTTCTTTTCCGCATCGATCCATTTGACTCCCTGTTGATAAAATTAAGTAAATAATTATTACTTACCTGATCTGTGGATTCATCATACCTGTGATCTTCCGAGAATATCTTATGGGGCAATAATGCAGGTTTTCCATTTGTTATCTCACCTCTAATTTCCATAAATAGTGAGGAGGAATTGATTTTTTCCCATTTGTACAGATAGAAGACAGAAAATACTGCGTATGGGAAAAATAATGAAATTAAGCTTTCATTAATAATTAAATAATAGATTACGGCCCAGTTTAATAGGCGTAACATAGCAAGCGGTATTGATTGTCTACCCTTTATTTTAGCTAAATCTCTGATATTACCTAACAATGTGCTAAACTTGTGAGACTGCCCAAAAACACCCACACCCTTCCCTAATGCTGCAATACTTAAGTCAGAAATAAAATTAATATAAAACAACACCAATACGAATAATACAATTCTAGATCTATCAAGAACATTGATATCAGGAATTAAATCAGTAAATGTAAAAATGGCTATACCAAATCCAGCAAACACAATTCCCGATAAGAGCAATTGAACCAGTGCAAATGAGAATTTTGTTGAATTATATTGAACTAGATCTGGGGCGAATCTATCGGCTAATGATTTGTTCTTCTGGGCTGAAATAATTATTCGTATTGAAAAAGAAAAGATGACGAAATACAGTAATCTCTCAATCATTAAGAATGAATAAACAATTGCCAAACCTAACAGAATCTCAAGCATCAAAAATAATATCAAACCAAAGTTAAATCGTTTATTGTATCCTGAGTTCATCTGAATATTTATTTTTGGTGGATTCTGAACACTGAAATAATCTGAAGCCAATTTACCAAATAAAAATTCAGCTGACACATTGTCATCTGATTGCATCATAATAAGTTTGACGAGATCATTTATTTGTTAGGATATTACCTCGATAATATTCTGGTATACTAGTTAGCGTATCTTGATTTTTATTTTATCCTAAAGTAGCGATTTTAAGTTCTGAATATACCCTTACGAAACGGTGTACTACAGTAATTGCAACTAAAATGAGTATAATAAATAAGGTAATCACAAAAACAGAAGGACCAATGAAATGGGCCAATAGTGCGGCAATAAATAAAGCAGTCATTCTTTCAGCACGTTCCATTACTCCAATTCCAGCGAGTTCAACACCTAATCCTTCACCTCTTGCTCTGAGGTAACTAATTGAGAATGAAAGTACCAATAATCCTAATCCCAGTAACTGATGACTTAATTCGGTAAACCCTAATACAATTCCAATGTAAATTGCTGATTCACCTAATCTATCTGCAACAGAATCAAGGAAAGCACCTTCACCTGAAGCATACCCTCCGACACGTGCAACTCCTCCGTCAAGTACATCAAAAATTCCAGATAATGCAATCGCTATGAATGCAACCATATAAGCCTCTGAAACGAAAGCCCAACCTGCGAGGATGCCCATGGCAAGACCAATCATGGTGATCATGTTTGGATGTACTCCCCATTTAGCTAATTTTTCATACACAGGGTTTAGTAATTTTGAAACAATTGGACGGAATTGATTTGCAACCATAGCTATCCAAATACTATTCTTTCTACATATAATAATAGTGTATCGATCGATTTTCACAAAAATTACTGTTATCAGATTTTATTTGTCTGATTTGTCAGCAATTAGACCTTCTTGAGTATTATTGACTTTGATTGAATCGATTCATTTTTTTTCTAGCGAATTTCTATATGATTTCGTGAGTAGTAAACGAGATTCCATGCGTAAAAAAGCAGAAAAAAAGCTTGCAGATAAGGGTAATATTGTAGAAAAAGTGGATAGAAACATCCAAGAAGCTCCATCAATGGTAAGGGGTTTTCTATTTATTTTTCTTGGAACCCTAGCAACAATTATCTTTATTAGCAATGGACAGTTTCTAATAGGAATATTTGTTGGAGCCCCGTTCATTCTAATTGGATCATATCGAATTAACCGTGCAACAATGATAAACTCACAACGTACCGAGCAATCCATTGATTTTTCCGGTGATTCAGATGAAGCAGTAAAATGATAATTCAATTTTGCCAAGGAATCACAGCGAACCACTAGAGTAAAGAGGAAGATACAAGGCAGAAAATCAGCAGTTTTTAGAATGATCGTATCTTCGTTCTATTTCAACTATTTTTTTTTAATTATTTGAAATTTCAATGGGTTAGTATTAATAATGGGGAATAGATAGAAAATTATAATTCTGACGTCTATGGATGTTTTCTATGAGTCAAAATCATGATTTGAAAATCAAAATAATTCTGTTAGGTAACGGTAGTGTGGGTAAAACAAGCCTTGCTAATCGTTTCACACGTGATAAGTTTTCAAACACTTACAAACCTAGTTTGGGTGTGGACTTTATGGTAAAACGAATGGAACACAACGGTAGAAACGTTAAAATTTTGGTTTTTGATACTGCTGGTCAAGAATTCATATCATCTTTGAGGAAAAGATATTATACAGGTGCCTCAGGTGCAGTTATTGTATTTGATATTACCTCGAGAAAGAGTTTTGATGATCTAGCGCGCTGGGTTGAGGAAGTACGTGGGGAAGTTGGTGACATTCATACAATGTTTGTGGGTAATAAAACCGATTTATCTGAAAGCAGGGAGATAAATAGCGACGAAGCAAAAAGCTATGCAGATGGAATGGATGGGGAGTATATAGAATCTTCTGCAAAATTCGGTGATCAAGTTCAGGATATATTTATTCCATTTATTGAAGCCGCTATTAAGCGAGACGAAGGTTCAACTAGCAAATTATAATCTCAAGCGTCAAAATATTGGAAAATAAACAGTTTATTCCCAATTTTTCAGTTGTTTTGGATGACTTATAGAATTCAATGTTGCAGAAACAGATCCTGTTTTCAAAAAGTATGCATCTTTTATTATTCGGGTCTCCGTGCACAAACTTTTTCTCACACATCCTCCAAAATTTTCGTACGAATTTGTTTTACTATTATGATATAGAGCACATTGCTCACCTTTGCAGACTTCGCGTGTATCTGTGCTTTGAACAATATCTAATAAGAGGGGGCTTTTCCTTACGGCTTCAGGAGCCTTTTCGGTTTTGTTAGCCCATTGTGCAAGATAAAATGAAGTGGAACGAAAAGTTGACATCAATAAGATATTATCAATTTCCACATATTACTCTCGGTGTTACGTGGAAAATATCATGGACATATTAAATCATAGTATTTTCTCTTAAATCGCAATTTCAGAGCACCTGTATCCATATTCTTGATATTATGAAGACACATTAATTTTATCATTCTCCAACACCAAAATTACTTACAAAGAACGTGTTTTGAAAAAATATCTTCATAATGTATAATTTCTTGTGTCAAATAAGACTGGAAGTAAATCGCCTATGGATAACGATACACAAAATCTCATCAAAGTTCAAGTTCTTCTTAACGCCAAACTGTACAAAGGAAAACCAAATGAAAAGGCGATATTGGGTAAACTTCTAGGTAAACACGCAGAACTCAGATCACAAGCAGTAGAGGTAAAAACATTAATCACAGAAATATTTGAAGAAATTAAAGATTGGACTGCAGATCAGATTTCAAAAGAACTCATAGTATTAGATCCTGATGCAGAGAATACTCATAACCTTCAAAAGAAGAAACAGGTGAAAAGAAGAAAAGAACAGAAGAAAGAATTACCCGAATTAAAGAATGCAGTAAAAGGAAAATTTGTAGTTCGCTATGCTCCTGATCCATCTAAATACCCACATCTTGGTCAGGGAATGAACTTTTTAGTTAATCGAATTTACGCAGATAAATATGATGGAAAAGTGATACTCAGGTTTGATGATACAAATCCTGCCATTGTTCAGAAAAAATATTATGATGCAATAAAAGAGGGATTACTTTGGTTAGGTGCAACTTGGGATGAAGAGATTAATGCTTCAGATTACATTGACGAATTCTACGATATCACCAAAGATTGGATTGAGAAAGGATACCTGTATGTATGTACGTGCGATGGAGAATTGGTCAAATCAAATAGGGAAAATTCAATTGCATGTGATCATCGCTCGTATTCCACTACAAAGAATCAAGAAGAATTTGATAAAATGCTCTCACAAGAATACAAATCTGGCGATGCAATTGTTCGATTGATGGGTGATTTGAATACGGATAACATGGTTATGCGAGATCCGGCCATGTTGAGGATTGTATCTGATGAGCATCCTTTGCTTGATAAATTCTATCCGGTCTTTCCAATGTATGACTTTGAATCTGCATTTCTTGAATATAAAATGGGAATTACACATGTGATTAGGTCTGGTGAATTTGGAACCATGAGACAGGAATTACAGAGTACTCTAATCAAAAAATTTGGTGGTAAAGTCCCTGAATTCTTCTCATTTGGAAGATTCAATATTCAAGGCTCTCCCACCAAAGGAAGGGTAATTCGAGAATTAGTTGAAACGGGTGTGGTATTAGGTTGGGATGATATCAGATTGGTTACCCTTGCAGGTATGAAAAAACGAGGATTACATCCCAATACTGCAAGATTAATAATTCAAGAAGCTGGTTTGACCTCCAAAAATACTCAAATTGCTTGGCAGACTGTGGAAGCCAAATCCAAAGAATTGTTGGAACCAATCTCAAAACGTTATTTCTTTATTCCAAACCCTATCAAAGTAATTGTTGAAAATTGTGAAAAGCAGAGTTTTGAGTTGCCCATTCACCCTGATCACCCCGAGTTTGGAGTCCGAGATTTTAATATCACGGGTGAATTCTATCTATCTAAAGATGACACAGATAAATTCAAAGAGGGTTCAATGATTCGTCTAAAAGATCTTTTTAATATCAAAATAACTAAGATTGAATCGGATAAAATTCTCTCTGAATTTGCGGGGAATGACATTAAAGCAGCAAAGAAGAAATTACAATGGATTACTCAAGATTTTATTCCTGGGAAATTAGATGTACCCGAATTGCTTCAAAAGACTAAGAAGGAAATAAATAGCGATTCAATGGGATCTACTGAAGGATTTTTTGAATCTTCGATTTCTCAGATAAATGAGGATGATATTATTCAGCTCGAGCGAGTTGGATATGCAAAAATCAAGATTGAAGATGAAAAGATTACAGGACATATAATTCATAAACATTTTTAGAATTTAAAATCGAAATTAATTTTTTTTTGTATATTATATTATATTTATTTTATTTTAATTATTTAACTTGAGGCATATATCCTGCATATGGTGGAGAGGTTTCAGTTTTTGTCATCATTGGTGATTTTCGTTTTCTTTGTTCATTTTCCATTACAGATTTAACAATGTAGTAAATCCCCAAGATCATGAGTACATGGAAGACTATGCTTACAGTCATACCGATGATCGCAAATCCTATTCCAATCAGAACTAGACCGAATACTAGAACCGCTATCATGCTTGTGGAAGAGTGAGCCTCTACAACAACATAATTTAGATTTTCATTAGTTAAGTTAGTTATTATTAATTTGTAATATCCATCATCAGCAGAAAAATCTCTGTATAATTCAGATGTTTCCAAACTGAATACACTGTTGGCATTGGAGAAATCACGGGAAAGAGAATGCAAAAGAGTAATTTGAACGATATTCTCAGTGAAACGATTTTCAGCTTGGTCTAGATTTTCATTGAATGAAGCACCTATTCCAACTTGCACATCTTCACCCAATTCAAAATAACCTAAATATCTTTCTTGAGACTGGTTCGCACCAATCTCATAATAATTACCAGTAGCATCTACCTGAGTTGCAGCATATGTTGAGACAGCTATACCCAAAATCATAATGATAACGGCCACTTTTAATGTTGATTTAACAACATTCAATCCAGAAACAAAGTAAGTCTTGTTCATAATACCACTATAGTGGTAGTCATATATAAGGATGTTGATTTCGTTACCAAGAAAAGGGTAACAGTAAACTCAACATCAAAGTACAATGGCTTGAAACCCCTTTACCGCTGATTTTTTTTTTAAAAGTATAGTCGTGTAGTAATATCATCTTCATCATGACTATACAAACATGATACTTCATTTTTCTCAAATACTGAAATGTAATGGTCTATTTTTGTAACTTTATCAGATAGGAAAAAGGCTATGAAAGGAAAATTCCAATCCTCAACCAACCATTTTCTGAATTCTCTAAGAAATATGTCTTCAATTCCTTCATTAATCGCACTAGGGACAAACCAATACCAAATGGTTGCAGAATCATCATGAAGGTCTAATTTTTCGAAATCTGATTGGGGGATGATTTCTTCCAATCTTTTCTTGATAGGTTGAATGTATATACATCCTATCACTTTGTCGCCTGAAGCATCTAAAATAGAGAAGGTGATTTCCTCTCTTTTTTCTCTAGATTTCTCATGATGTACAAGGTCTTCCCTATTCTGATCCAGAGTAAAATCTGCTGTAGGCCATCTTCCATCATTTAATTTATTGAGAAATGATCTTGCCTCCATAACTGCATTATAATCCAATTCATTATTTTTTACCAATAACGGAATCAATCTAAATTTTTCTGAATTAAATTTGTCGTGAATTATTAGAGCAGGGGAAAACATGGAATGATTTTTCATCAATTTCTTATTATATTTAGCTATCCACAGATGGTTAGTTGACCTTATTAACTAAATTATTCATAATATACTGTAATAATCATATCATGTTTTTCTGATAATTCTTCTATGACTTCTGATATATCAAATGCAATAACTTCCATTAATTCCAGATAAGGAATTGAAAAAATAAGTCCAAGGGTTTTGTTTGATACCCAGCTAAATCTAATATCCTCATGTATTTCAGTTGGAAATAGCTGAAGAATTTCCATATTTAGTTTTCTCACCAAACTCTCTGTCAAGAACTTAACCTCATCAAATTTAAGATTAAATCCACAACTTAAACAGTTTGTAATAATATTCCCGTCGTCAATTCTTATCTCTATTCCACCCAAAATATCACAATGAGGACATACCCATAAATCAACATTTTCTTGGGAATCAATTGGCATTATTTTCAATCGTTTTTTCTTAATATATGGGTTAGTTTTGGTATCAGAGGATAATGCAATAAAGGACGAATCTATAGATCTTGTATCGATTGCAAAAAAACAAATATCATCAAAATGTATAAATAATATTATACCTATAACAGCCTGTATAAGGATGAACACTGTCCCAATCAAGCTTTCTTCAAGTGATATTGAAAAAATTGATTTCCTCATCGCGACAGGTAAATATAAGAATCGAAGCCAGGCTATCCGAGATTTGATATCGAGAGCTTTAGAAGATGAAATATTATTTGAAATTGAAGAAAAAATTAATTTCTCAAAAATTAATGAACTCCTTGAATTCACATTAAACGAAAGTAAAGGAAAGGATTCGATAATTGAAATTGTAACCTCAAAAACTGCAATAGAATTAGTGGCTGAGGGAAGAGAAAGATAAAAACTATATATTTTGCAAAATATGTGTAATCAATAATTATCAAGGTATTGGAAAATTTTCTCAAGTTATACACGCCGATTACGTGGCTGTTAAATAATCGAATTGTAACGTTGAAATTACAGAAAGAGTAGGTTAAGGAGGACAATAAAATCAGTAATTACAGTTATACTTTCAAAATTCTGCTTCTAGGAGACGGTGCCGTTGGTAAAACAGCTCTTGTGCATCGATTTGTACACAACAAATTCCAAAAAGCTTACCTGATGACAATTGGGATGGAACCTTACTCACGGTATGAAACAATCGAGGGAACAAAAATTTGTTACAGCTTGTGGGATATCGCAGGCCAAGATCGGTTTAAAGTTATGCGTGGGATGTTCTTTCGGGGTGCCATGGGTTCTTTAGTAACATTTGATCTCACCCGAAGACAATCATTCAACAACGCTGAAAATTGGATTAAGGAAGCAAAGGAAGAAAGCCCAGATCAAATATTCGTACTAATTGGTAATAAAAATGATCTTGAAGATTTGCGAGAAATTTCAGCTGAGGAGGGTCAGGCAAAAGCAGATGAACTTGGTGCAATAGATTACATTGAAACCTCTGCACTAACTGGTACTAATGTAGCAGAAGCTTTCAAGAAAATTGGTAAGACGTTAATAGATAAGCGTAAGAAATAATTTATTTGTGATAAGCAATTATTAAAAATACTTGATGATGAAAAAAAGTCAAAGTCAAACCCTAAGAAGTTAACATCAAATTGTCTTTTCACGAAGCTGAATGAATTGGGACAATTCAAAAATTATGAATTGAATTTTGTTTGATCTGAATTAAATGCTTAATATTTTATCCAGGATATGATCGCAAATTAGAGTTGTATATGGGTGATTTCAGATCTAAAAATACAAAAAATGAGAATTTGAATAAAAAAGAAAATACTATTAAAAGATATTCTTAATATTGTAAGAAAGTTAATTTTCTTATAATCTTGAGTACAAAAACATCATATGCTCTAATAAAATGATTTTAAATGGCGAATATCTATTTAAATTCAGGTTAAAGATATTATATTGTATATTATTATTTCATTATTTTAACATTTTTACCCATTTCATCATCTATAAATAGACGCAAATCGAGGAGAATTTACTTTTGTATGTTTTAAACATGCATGGAGTGAATTAATTATGAATAATAATTTACGAATATTAATATTTTCAGGTCTTGTATTCGTCCTAGCAAGCTCGATGCTTCCTCAAGCTACAGGATTATCGAACAATGATGTGGGCGATGACGTGGTAATTTATGCCATGCCTTATGACTTTGATGAATATTCAGTTTTTACTGCAGATTCATATCCCACTGCAGAATGGAATTCTGCTGTATATGCAGGTCTTTTAAAGAGATCAACTGTAAATGAACGAGACTGGGTAGCTGATTTAGCCGTCAGTATGCCTAGTATCAGTACGGATGGATTAACTTTTACATTTACATTAAAAGATGATCTAAAATTCTCAAATGGTAATAAATTAACTACGAGTGATATCAAGTTCAGCTTTCAAGTAACTTTAACTCCCTCAATAAACACCAATACTTATGGTGCTTATGTCGGATTTTTTGATAATAGCTCAATCGTAGTAAAAGACTCAAAGACAGTCGAATTCACCTTGTTACAACCTTTCGCATTCCCATATGGGCTATTAAGCTTCGCAGTTGTAGATGAAGATGTTTTTGGTGATCGTTATGACCGATGTCTAGATGGTGTTGCTGAAGATTGTGTTTGGAACGATCCCTCAGGTGCGGACGTGGTTAGTGCTGGACCCTTTATGGTTAAAGACATTGACAATGTACACGAAATTGTAACTGTGGTTTCGAATCCCTTCTATTATGGTGCCAATGATATGTTCACTGACAAAATAATTTTTCAAAAAATTGCTGACAAAGATGCAGCAATATCTGCTTTGGCTAGTGGATTAATCGATATATTAGATGCACAATATGTACCTGGTTTAAACGAGTTGGCCGATCTGGAGAGTGTTTCTGAAGAATTTGTTGGGGATCCTTCACATCAAGAAATTTCATTAAATCACCTTAATCCATATTTTGGAATAGGAGAATCAATTCCTGGTAACACAGAAGCTGATTATGATGATGCTTTACTAGTTCGCAAAGCAATGTCCCATGTTGTGGATCGAAAATTCGCAGTTGACGAAATTATGGAAGGTCTTGCATTACCTGCTTCAACAGCGATGCCTGCTGCATCACTAGGTTGGGATGCAACCCTTGATCCACGAAACTTCTCAATTGATGTCGCAAGAAAATATATGGAAATGGCTGGTTTTGATTATGCAGATGCAGGAACAGAAAATTCCGATGGAACTTGGACTGAACCATTCTTCACAGTCACTGTGTTATCACCCAACACAAATCCCGCACGTAATCAATGGTCATCAAACTATGTTCTAGAATTGCCCAAGATCGGAATCGGTGTAGACTCTCATGTTTCAACCGGTTGGGGTGAAATCATCCCACGTACATTCGGTTATTCAGAAGGATTACCTCCAACATATGTGCCTTCTGATTTTTATGGTAGATCAAATACTATCAACTGCTATTTTGAATGTTAATATATTAGTTACAGAAGATAAATGGATGACAAATTTTGTTAAAAGTGACAAATATAATGATGTTGGAGCCAAATATGATTTATCTTCTGAATTCTATGTACTTAGCTCAAGTGAATTTTTAAATTTGAATTTGTGAAATAATATTTTTACACTACATTTTTGCTTTTAGCTTCCTGAAATTGTAACATCTACTTTGATAGGGACGGAATTTCAGTTATATTCACATATCATTCAAAAAAATATACTTATTTCTAATATGAATTGCTGAATTTGTGATCATATTGATCGTTCCAATTTTTTACCCAGTAAAACTATAATTGCTAACAATGAAGGTCAATTCACACTTGAAATCTGTTTAACAAATCTTTCCATGATATATATTGAAAATCTTCCCAGTTGTCTAGATTCTGTATCTTATTAGTCAACTGTTTATCCTCCGTAACCAAAATTAAACCTCTTGATTTGGCACATCCAGCGATCCAACAATCCATTATGTCAGTATGGCCGTTTATAAGTAAATTATCTGCCCAATCTAGAGCTTCGGGTATTTTCAGCGGATCAATAATTTGAAAGTAATTTTCAGAATACAAACTTAAAATTGCGGAATTAGCTCTTTTCAGGTATTCCTCATTTTCAGATTTTTGGTACTCTCTTATGGTTTTCCACTTTGCTTCAATTATGGAGCTTGTAGTTACCGAGAACTGATTTGGATATTCAATAAGAATTTTTTTTAATTGAGAATCAATTTGATCCAATTTAACACGAATTCCGAAGAAGGGAAGGATATAAGTTGTATCCAGTAGATAATCATCCACTAATCTTCACCATTTGATATTTTCACTTGCTTAAATTGAAAATCTTCTAAATCCTTTTCAATGTCGTTTGCTGATTCGAGTATTCCAAATTTTGGTTCATCTAGCAATTCCAATAAACTTTTTATTTTTTTTATAAAAAATCCATCCTCAGTTGTCTCTAAATAAATGGTATCTCCGGATTTTAAATTTAAATCTTCACGTAATTTCTTAGGTAAAAATAATTCTCCTTTGCTTCCTATCCTTAATTCAATTGTCATATGTTAATAATATCGTCAGATATTTTTAAAATTTCTGATTATCAGATAGACGAATAATCTGATATATATCAGAAATAGTATTTCAATCTTAAATAAACATTATTATAATATTTTTTACATAGATTTGTTGTGAGTAATTCAGAAGTGGATTTGAAGAGTATCTTAGAAAAGAATCAAGACTTGATCAAGGTCTCTGAGCAGGAATTCACTAATGACCGGAATCATCTATCTAGAGGTGCTGAAGACCGAATTTCCAAAACTGGAGATAAATAAATATCCAAAATTACTTCATGAAAACTATATATTTTGCATATAATCTGCACTATAAGCAATTTTTCGCAATGTGTAGTGTAAAAAAATCAGTAGATCCGAATAATATTATCAATATTATCGAAACCCCGATCAAAACTCATAATTTCTTTTATCTCGGTAGTACGGCTGTGCCAGATTAAATTTGCATCTGTGTAACTTAAATGATTGAATTGCTGCATAATTGACATTGTGCCAATTCTTGAAATAGAATTATTTTCAAGAATCTGGATGTCTTTTGAGTTAATTAGATCCATATATGTTTGATATGCATTTTTGAATGAGCTTTTTCGAAGCAAAAAATTATAGGTCTCGGTAATTATTGGTTCAGTTATTATAATAGTCTGAGCTCTTAACAGAGTTTCTGTTAACATATTTGCAGAATTATGCCACTTATCTTTGTTATATTTTAATGCTATCCAGACTACACTATCAACAAACATTAGTGTATCACATCATGTTC
>JAAFKL010000221.1 GCA_021399405.1 Candidatus Heimdallarchaeota archaeon
CAAATGCATTCTAGCTTTATTTCAGTTAATTATTTCTAAAAAAATTTTAACACCAACCTAATTTTAAATAGTAACAAGACCAAATCAATGTTGTGAGAATTCCAGCTGTACTAGGATATCTGTTAATTATGATATTTATTACGGGAAATCTGTACAGTTCTGGTGAAATAAATGAAAAAGGAATTGTCAATCCAAATACAAATCTTGATACAAATAATGAACTCATTGAGGAACTGGGAGATAAATACACGAATCTAGATCCACTAATTGAGAATTTTATGGAATCAGGGACATTTCCAGATACAATCCAAGATGACAGAATAATTGTAGTATCTCACAACCAATTGGATTATCTTAATGATGCAATTATTCCTCCAATAAAAATACAGGGTACATACCTCTATTTCACTAATGCAAAAGATTCATTGAATTTGCGAAGAATATATTTAGATCCTAATGTTAAACAAATTGTTCCCGATTATAAATTCGATTTTGAAAGTCAAAGTAATCCTGATTCTAATGTTTCACCAAGTAGTTTCATTGCAGAAGACATTCTTAATACAGAAAAAGTATGGCAAGAATTTGGTTATACAGGAAATGATGTGACCATTGGTGTCATAGATTCAGGAGTCGATTTTGGAGTTTCAGATTTATCAGGTGCAGCAAAATTATTATCTAGCGGCATATCCGCAAGTTTTGATGCCACGGGTGCTGGGTTAGGTTTTTCTAATACAACCGTTCAATCATTTACCAATTCCCGAGGTGAATTTTTGCCTCTTTCATCAGTTAATATTACAATTTGGTTGGGTGAGCAATTTACTATTGATCGATCTGATCAGATGGGGCTTCGATTAAGTGATTTAGAAATAACAGGTATTGGTAACCCATCTCTATCAGGTAATTACAAAGTTGGTATTATGTATCAACCTGGCTTCCAAGAGACAATTCCTACTCAATATTTCATTTTTGTATTAACTGATTCTACAGTTTCAGGGGTATACGATACTCTTTACGTAGATTTAGACACCAGTCTTGCAATTTCTTTATCCCGAGGTGGAATAATCTTGGAAAGTGGAAATACTTACTTATCTCTTGCAGATTGGTCGTTGGTAGATGAAATTCCTTACGGGAATTCGAATCCATTAATTGCAAGAGACATAGATGAGGATGGAATAAATGATGTATCAATGGGTATTCTTGCAACTACACTAGATATTTACAGTGTTGTAAATACTAACCCCACAAGTGAAGGATTAAATGTAAGAGGAATTGATTCTAAGGGTCGTGGTTTTTCGGTTTTATATGATCCGGTAGGTCATGGAACACTAGTTGCTTCTGCAAGTTCAGGAAGGGGAAATTCACAAATAACATTATTTGATGTAAAAACTACTTCAGAAATTGAGAATGGAACTTCATACCAACTATTTGGTTCTGCTCCAAATTCATCAATAGTGGTTTCCAAAGCGTTGACACTTCAAGAATTTGTTATCGGTTGGTACTGGACCGCGGGATTAGAAGTGATAATAGATCCATTTGGGAATATCATCTGGGATGTTACCGATAATTCAATTGAACATAGAGTAGAAATATCATCAAATTCTTGGGGAAGTGGAATAATTGCTGAAGATGACTCTCTTAAGGGTCAAGATCTATATTCTTTGCTTTTAGATTTATTTTCTGCACCAGATCTCTTGTATATAGGCTATCCAGGTACAATTTTCGTTGTCGCTTCTGGAAATGCAGGTCCGGGTTATGGAACTGTTGGAAAACCAGGAACGGCTTCAATGGCAATTACAGTTGGTGCTTCCTCATCTTATCATTTCAAGGATAATGTAGGCAAAAACGATGTTGCATGGTTTTCAAATAGAGGTCCAACCCCATATGGTACTATTAAACCAGATTTAGTTGCATTAGGAAATACAGGTTACACCCATTACCCATTAATAACTGGATTAGGAAACGGTTCTCGCGCGGGGGGTACTTTTGGTGGAACCAGTGAAGCTACTCCAAGAGTTTCAGGTTCAATTGCGCTTGTGATAGAAGCAATGAAAGCTAATGGGATTTTACCGACTTTAAGTAATGTTCGAACATTAATCAAAGGAACAGCAGAGGATCTTGGTTTTCCTGCAGCAGCGCAAGGTGCAGGATTGGTTAATCCTTATGCAGCCATTTCTGCGATTATAGATGGCGATAAACCATTATTACGTACCAATGTCACAACTAAACTAATTGGAAATCGACTACAAGCCGCATTTGGGAATCTATTTGTAGACAATGTAGGTAACCCCTTGACTCATCCTCTAGTTAGCGGGGAATATTATGATACTTTCATTGTAATAACTCCTGACTTATTGAAAAATGAAGTCTTCATCGAAACTGTTTATGCAAATGGTTCTATTGCTTCAACAGCAAATTATTCTAAATCAATTGAATTTCTAAAAGAAACATCTAACACTAGCTTTAATTTAAGTTCAGCAAATTCTTTAACTACAACAATAAATCTGGGAGATATTTGGGATTTCCCTTCTAATTGGAGAGAAAATGAGTATCTGCAAATTTCTCTTGCTTTAAACAATGATTCATATATTGCTTTATCTGATGCTGGATTGCAGATTCCCGACCTAATACTATCAGATTCAACAACTGGTAAGATTGTTTATGATTTACTATCATTCAATACATGGACTCAGCAATTATATGCAGGAAATCTGAGTGATGATTTTACTGGATCACCTGTGATTGAATTTCAAGATCCGGGGATAATCGATGAAGTTCCATTATGGTCTGGATTATTCTATGATGGTTATGCCACTACATATGATTATTTCGAAATGAACGAAATTGCAGTCTCCTCAAAAGCAACAGGAATCACTTTTAAATCTACTACAATTGAAAATGAATTTAGATTTGCAAGTATGCTTTTTGCCGATACTCTAACTGGTGACACACAAAGATACCCAATTCTAATTAGTGCTGAAGAAGAGGTCAAATATGGTCAGTTTGCTGATATAGTGGGTAATGATATCAAGGAGACAATCCCCTATGATTTAGATACCTATTTTGGGAGTTTTGATTGGGGCTTTAGACCCGATTCGGGTGAATTTAGATATTTTAGATTAAAAGTCCCTGAGAATGCAACTTTTCTAGCGATTTCAGCTACATGGGAAGTTGATGGCTTCATACCCGATATGTATCTTTTTAATGATTTTGGAGAATTAGTTACTAAATCAGACGTTGAGTATATTGGAGGGGGTTTCTATACATCGTCAGTTTCAGAACCACTTACTCAAAATCTTCTCACACGTGTTGATTCAACAATTTACACCCTACTAGTCCATGTGGTACATATGCCATATTCTGCTTCGCCAATTCAACTATCTGTATTAACACGATACCTAACTATTGAACAACTTCCAAATCCATCTCCAAAATACTCACAAGAACTTTCAAGTAATATTAGCGGTGAATTAGCAATAGATACTTCGGATTATAAAATTGATGAGTTTCCTGAATTACAAATTAAATCAACATCAGCTAAAATATATCAAGGGCAAAATGATTCTTTTGCCGCTTCCATGTCAGTTAACTTCCTAATTCCAGGTCCTGGGACAAGTTTAGCCATGATTGAGGCAATTCACTTTTTGGAATTTGAGAAGGGAGAAAAGGTAAAATTAAAACTTAATTGGAGTGGAAATCTCGATCTAGACATGTTTGTATTTCCTGTCGATCAACAGTTCGATTTGAAATCAGATTTATTGGCTCAACAAGGATCTTCAGTGGGAAATTCAACAGAAAATGCGTTTCTATCAATTCCTGAGACTGGAACCTATGCTATTTATATTGACTTTGTTTTTGGAGAATTAAGTTCAAATATAATACCGTATCAAGTTACATGGGAATCTAGGGATGGTCCAACGATCAGTCAAGAATCCGATATTTTGAGTTTCAATACAGGTGTTTTCCCTAATGGTAATTACGGTATGTTTGTTACATTTGAAACGAACTTCGGAATCAGTTTTTCAATCTCAGAACAAATCAAGACATTGAATCATTTTAATTTTACATCAGAATTATTATCTCCAAATGAAGGAAGCGTTAATTCTAAAGTAAATATTATTTGGGAGGCCAGTACAACCGTTTATGCAAATATTATATTACAGATCGGATCTTCTGAGATTCTACTTGCCACTGGTGTATCAAGTAATAATTACGAATTTGACACTAGATTGTATTCAAATGGTCCAGCTATTCTGCATGTCATTCTCAGCGATTATGTATACTCGCATTCTCATTTTGTCACTATCAATATTAATAATGAGAATCCAGTAACACTACCACCTGAAGTTAAATCAACTAATAGGTCAGTAAATTACCCACTCCCGATATTTATAATCATGTCAATGCTTGTGATGACAATTTCGAGAAGAGCTAAAAACAAATGACAGAAATTATAGAAAAGCTAACTCGATTCAATAATTATATTTGAGAAAGATAGATAACAAACACTATTATCTATATTCTAAAAAAAAGTAATAAATGATTAATACGAGGATGATCATTTGAATATATTGCCACAATGGAATCCGATTAATTATCAACGAAAATTGATATTACCATTAATTTTCCAATCATTAGCGTTATTTTTCCTATTTCTCGCAATTTCATCATTTTTGGATTCAGCTGGATTAGTACAACTATTCAATTTGATCACCTCAGTCATGTTTGTGATTTACATTGCCGGAAGAATTTATGGAGAAATCAATGCACATAAGGATTTTATTAATATTTCAAAACAAGGAATTGATTATCGGGAGACTCCAGGAGTAGCACAAGGTTGGTTACCAGTTTCAAGATTACTTGCTTTTGATCAAGTCAAATCTATTGATGTAATCAAAATCAAAAACTTATTCAATCCAGAATCTGAAAATATGGCCATCTATATGCTCCCTGTCAGTGGCAAAGCAAAAGTAATTGGATCTAAATTAGATAATGATCAAATTATGAAGGTTGGATTCGCACTGAAAGGGTCTGTTGCAATATCGAATACCTTACAAAGATTCCTTGGAGAAGACAGTCAAGTGAAGGATGCCATTGATACCGCAAAACAAATGTGGAATTCATTCAAATCAAAGGAGAATTAAATAATGGAGTGCAATTATTGTAAAGATAATGTTTCGATGCCTTTTACGTGTTCTTTATGCTCACAAAAGCATTGTAGTAAACATAGATTGCCCGAAACACATGAATGTACCAATGTAGGTGTTTATAACACTGACTCTTATCGAAAGCAAAAATTAGCTAAATCTAGGCTCCCACGTAATGTAATTAGTACGGATTCAATCAGTTCTGGTGGGGGATATGGCGTTGGTCGAGGCAATTATTGGTCTTCAGGTGACAGAAATAAGGATGTGCTTTATGCAGGTTTGTTAATAGGTTTTGTATCCATTATGAGATTTATTTTTGATTTGTCTTTAGTCCTTATACCTGGAGTTATGATTTTCAGTATCTTTGGGATGTTTTCTATTTATTTTGTAAGAAGAAGAAGTGCCAAAGCGTATGGGCTTGATACACGATTTATGTTCTGGCCAATAGGAATTGCATTAACCTTGATATTTTCACTTTTTAGATCATTTTGGATTTTGATTGGCTATTTCTTTATTGAAGGAGAGGGGACTCTTGAATCAAGAGGAAGGATTGGTATCATTTCAACACTTACATCAATGGGAGTTTTCTTTGTAGGTCAGATAATCATTGCAATATTTCCATTCATGGAAGATACTGGATTCATAATCCCAAGTGGAATTTTCCTTCTTATATCATTACTCAATATGATCCCATTATGGGGGCTAGATGGACAACATTTACTCGCATGGGAGCCAAAATACTACTGGCCAATGCTTATCACTACTTTGCTTTCTGTAATTCTTTTCAGAGGAGTAGTATTTTAGTTTACTAAATCATTTTTCTTTGAGTTAACCACTCTCGAGCTCTTCCCGTAGGTATTATTCTTGTTTTTTGAGTTTTTAGCATCTTTATTGAATCAACACCCATTAAGAACATCACTCGTTTGATTGTTTCTATATAATATCTTAACCAATCTTCTGCTGCTTGTTCTCCTTCTTTGATCAGTTTTGTTAAAACTGGTCTCGCAACTCCAACCAAAGATGATCCCATCGCAATGGCTTTAGCTGCCATTAACCCATGGTACATTCCCCCTGTAGAAATAATTGGAACATTAGTTTTTTCAGTCGCTTCCCATGTTGCATAGGATGTCGGAATTCCCCAACGTAACGTTGGATCATCCAATTCAAATGGAGATTCAGGTGTATCATTTCGTAAAAGTTCAATTTTTGCCCAAGATGTCCCTCCAGAACCTCCCACATCTACTGCTGAACATCCAATTTGCTGCATTTTTATTACTTCTTCCCAAGCAATTCCTGATCCAACTTCTTTGCCAATTACGGGTACTGATGATTTTTTACATATTTTTTCTAATTCCGACCAAGCCCCAGTAAAATTGAGATCTCCTTCGGGTTGACACAATTCCTGAAATGAGTTTAGATGAATTGCCATGGCATCAGCTTGAATTTGTTCTTGAGCGGTTTGATAATCATCTATTGTAAAATCCATGCAAAATTGTACTAATCCCAGATTCCCCAGTAAAAACAATTCAGGATACTCATCTTTCACATTAAAAGTTGGTGTCATTTCTGGGTTAACGATCATAGCTCTCTGACTTCCAACTCCCATTGGTATACCGAGTTTTGTGCATATTTTTGCTAGACTCATATTGATTTCCTTAGCTTCGGGGTATCCACCTGTCATTCCAGCCACAAGTACTGGTGCTTGAAAGGTATTTCCTAAAAATTCTGTTTCAAGAGAAATATCTCTATAATCGATATCTGGAATGGAACGTGGTACAATATCAAACTCAGAAAATCCATTTGTAGTCTTTGCTACAGTCACATCATTCTCGATTACCAATTTAACATGTTGAGCCTTTCGACTTTCTAATTCAATATGTGCTTCATCGTTTGGTTCCATCCATATCTGATTAGATATTTCTTCCTTTTGTGAGTACTGTTTATTACTAAGACATAATTATATATGAAATCAATGTGATTGATCTAAGATCCAAGAATATTTTTTCATCATTTGATCGATTTTCATTTCAGTAGTTTATATTTTGATCTTCTAATCAGTTATTGTTTATCGAATTCGTGTACACTCATCAATTATATGAGATCGGTGATTAGCAATCGATAAACGATTTACTCATACCAATGAGTAAAAATAATAAAACCTCATAAATTATAATGACGTCCACAGTCCGTCATTATAGCTGAGCACTCAATTTGTTGAGCATTTAGTTGCTCTGGTTTGGTTTTACCAGGGTAGAAGACATGTGTTTAGTTAATATTGTCTTGTCAACTTTCTTCTTCATCTTTTAAATTGTTTATTTTTTCTTGGAAATCCCCTTTGATTGATTCAAATTCATCTTTTTGGACAACTCCAAACACAAAGGCTTGTTCAATCTTTGTTAGTTGGTCCTGCCAAATTTCATTTGTAAATTCGATATATTGATCAGAAGCAATTGAGATTGCTTCAATTAGGTTCTGACCTGATATTGTTAAGGAATATACGTACCTAAGGCGAGGTACGGTTTGTGTTCTTCTTTCTAATATTCCAAAACTAAGAAGTTGTTTGAGATGTTTTTCAATTGCTGTTCTACTAACACCTATCGCCTCAACTAGAACGTCTGGATGTGAAGGATATTCATTTAGAATCCCTAAAATTTTCATCCGAGTTTTATCACTTAGTAAACCAAGTAATCTTCTTTGTGGATCTGATAGCAACAGTAGTAATTAATCAGAGTTCGTTTTAAGGATTAACTAAGATTATCGTATTCGAGTTCTTAATTGCTATAATCAAGGAATATATTATTGAAATATTTTGATTTCACCTTAAGGTTAAACAATTCTCTTTTTATCTCAAACTTATTCCCGTCATTTTGACCTATATTAATAACAATTAAGTATAATATAGAATTAAGGTAAGTAAAGAATGAGTGATGGATCTCTAAAAGATAAATTAAAGCAAAAATTACAGGCTGGAGAGATTAGTCAAGAGGAATATGATTATTTTCTTCAGAAATTTAGATCGTTAGGAATTTTTTCAGATGATCAGACCAAAGATAGTGGAAAAAGAGAAAATCTTCAAGTCACTGGTGTAAAAATGATTAAAGGTGGTTATTTTGGTGATATTTTAACTCGAGGGAGATTAGAAATTGAAGGTGATACTGAATGTGATAAATTATCCGTCCATGGATCATTGGAAATCGAAGGTTCACTTTCAGTAATTAATTCATCGAGTATTTCTGGAAGCATAAAAATTGAGGGTGATACTAAATTTGGAGGTCCAATCTCATCTACTGGAAGCATAAAAATTGAGGGTGATCTTCTAGCAACTTCCAAATTGTCCTCAAGTGGTGCAATTAATGTAGACGGTGACATTAAAACTAATAGCGCCTTAGTATTTAATGGAAAACTTAATTGTACCAACATTCAATCTTCTTCAATTCTCAAACTCTCTGGAGTCATCGGTGTTGATGGAAATATTATTGCTGAGACCATATCCATTTCTAACGGAACAATACAGGTTGGTGGGGACATACGTGGTAAAACAATAATGATCTCAGGTAAGTTTGGTGATGTTGAATTCGATTTCCTTAAAGAATTTGAGGACGTGAAAGATATTCCTGATCTCGTCAAAGCAACTACTACTTTTGCCAAAGATATAGTTCCAAATATTGGAAATCTTGTGAGCACTATTTTCGGTTCAGTTACCTCACCTGATTCAGAGCAGGTTAACGTATTTGGGAATATAGAGGCTGATAATGTAGTTATCTCAAATACAATCGTACATGGGAGTATCACTGCGGACGAGATTGTTTTGGGGAGAAATCTAAAGGTCCATGGGAAAGTAAAATATCGCAAATCTATCAACAAAGAACAATATGAAGGTATCGAAATACAACGAATATCTTAGATAATTGAATTTTGAACTTTATTAAGAAGTAGCACCTATAAATTTGACCAATACCCGTTTAAGTTGGATAAAGAAATACTTGTATTAAATATTTCAACATAACTCTCTCATTTGGGGTTATATCACAGCTTGAGATTTGAAGTAATGATTAAATGTATCATAAACGTATTATAATGAAATTTTTTTCGATTTAATGTAAACCATATTTACTCAATTGTTAGGAAATTTTATTTATTACAGTAAGCTTTATATTGTCCTAGGTTACCAAATATAATGTAAATAGCAGTCGGTTGATTGATCAATCGATGGAGGCAATAAATAATGTTCTGTGTTAACTGTGATTCGGTTTTAGTTCCGAAAGAAAATGTTCTAGTATGTCTAGACTGTGACTATAAAGAAGAAGGCGTAGATATGGATACTTTCGTTATCAGAGAAGAAGTAATTCATACTGAGAAATCGAGAATTGAAGTAGTTGAAAATCCAGCTGATATGATTGGTATAACAAAGGAAATTCGAGAAGATTTAAGAGAACAATATAGAGAAGCTTTGGGCAATCCATCAGATTAGTCTTTCCATTCCTCAATTTTGCAATCACCAGGTAATAACCAAGCAATTTCACCTAAATCCAACGCTTTTACTTTCTGTATATCGAGTGGATCTAAGTTATTCATAAATTTATTTTTTATTTGTTTAGAAACAGTACCGCGTGGACCATCTCCTGGAACTAACTTCACCCATTTTTCATACTTTTTCGTGGGTTCTGTAAACAATGAAATGACCCTCACCCAATTTCTCTCAATTATTAAACATAGGTAGATGGATAGTTCAACATCACGTACAAATTGTTTCTCCCCATAAATCATAACAGATCCTTTAGGAAGATATTCCCCACTTGGCGCACTTAAAGAAATTTGATCTGGATTCACGTAAAATGCATTGGCAATTATTCGTTTAGCTTTCCAAGCAGAAGAAAAACTAACAGCCATTCTTGCTGCTGTTTTTATTGTATTATCTGGAATTTTACGTCCACCCCCCTTGATAACTGTGGATGCTGCACCTTGAACATCTGCATGCAAAAATACATCATCGGCATCTACATATCTTTTTACAATATGTTCATTGGTAGTGGCATCGGTACCTGCAACCACCAAGAATTCTTCTTCTGATTCTGTCCAATGAAATTTCTCATACCATGCTTTTCTTCTTTTCAGGAGAATTACCTTTGCTCCACTTGTTTCAACTGAGACTTCTTTTTTCTCCTTTGCCAAAATAATTTTCTGATTAGTATTTTCAATTGCCTTATCCGCACCCTTGATCTTTCGTTTAGCTTTCTTTGATTGTTCGTAATATGAATTGGCATTGTCAGTAAGAGATTTTCTAAAATCAACAATAACTGATTCCTCGATCCCCTCCATTGCTAAATTCATCACTAACTTAGCTTGTTTGGGTAGTAATTCTTGAAATATCATTGCAGATGGAATCTTCTTCTCTTTACCTAAATCTAATTTTTCTGCAATGGTTTCCCATTCCATGTTCTTTCTTCGTGCTTCATATACAGTGGTTATTAGTTCATCCCCAGGTTGAAAATTATTATATAATAGATCCCCAAATATTTGATTTTTCTCAGCCACAATGATTTGTTTGTCTCTCTCCTCGGTTTGTTGATTTAACAATTTGACATATTTATCAACCTCAGATTTTAATTCAACAGTATCTTCTTCAAATTTTTCTTGACTTTCTTGAGATGAATAATATATATCAATTGCTGCTCCAAAGGTTTCCGGTGTATATGTTGATATTTCGTCATCTCTTTCCATTTGTTTCCAGGGTAAAATCTTAATCACATTTTCCGGTGAAAATTTTAATGAATCCCATTGATCTTCATACAAGATATCCTCTTGGGGTATAGAATCATCATCAACAACCTCATCATTTGATAAATTCAATTCAGTTGCACCTTCATCTAGGTAAACAACTGGTTCGTATTGATGTTGGTCTATTCTATTGTAAATGATTTCAGCTTGTTTTTCGATATTCACAATATCAGATGGTGATATTTCCTTAGTTTTTTTAGTTGTAATTTCTGCCATTTTTAGAACATAACGTGAATAGGCAGGTCCGAGACCCATCCAACCATTAAGTACATTAACAATTTTTGGATGATCAGCAATAACTGTAGACAAATTATCAAACCCATTTCTTAGAATATCTCTTCCTTGGGATGGCATATGGACAAAATCCCTACCAGGATGGATATCCCTATCTCGCATTTTTCGATATGTTAAAGCGGATAGAATTTTTCTCACAGGAGAGACAAGAATTAAGTTACCATTTCCAAATAATTCAATGATAATTTCATAGCCTTCATCGGGTCCAATATTTAGTACGATAATTCTATCGAGATCTCTTTGTTCAACTGAGTTAACCCGTTTATCCCGTAAATGAGATCTCAGAACTACACAATAATTTGGAGGGGATTTTGGCATAGTTCTGTTAAATTGAGTTAAATGCATACGCTTACCAGGTTCAATTAATAAAAATTGAGAACCCACTTCTGGTTTTCTTAATTTAAATATAAATATTCTATTGGGTAATTGATAAATATTAGTTATCCAACTTCCTACAATAGTTTTAGATAACTCATGGACAACTACGCGAACATCAATTCCACTTAGACTCATTTCTTACTC
>JAAFKL010000222.1 GCA_021399405.1 Candidatus Heimdallarchaeota archaeon
ATCACTTTTCCTAGGAAAATACACGACACACATGCGGGATACAATTATTTATAACAATACTAATTTTGAATTAATTATGAGTTCCACTAAGGAAACTGTACTTCGCATGTTTCGAACTATCCAAAGAGGTACTGAATTTGTTCTAGATGCTATTCCAGCTGATAAGTTGGATCATAAATTAGATCCCAACGGAGCAAAACTTAGAGAAATTGCATTTCATATTTCGACCCTACCACTTGGTGCAGCAATTTTCGCCAAAGGAGTATTTGAAAAATTTCCTAGTGTTCCTAAACTGATGGAAGCTCTTGAAGAACATCTAGGAGACTTGATGAAGACACAAGATTACTCTGCAATATTCAGAAAATCCTGTGGTGTGTTTCTCCAGCATTACAATAGTTTCAGTGATAAAGAATTTATAAATTCTACCTATACTAATTTTCTAACAGGAGGTCCAATCACTTATTTAGAAGGTTTTTTGGGAACTCAAAATCATGTATTGCAACACCGAGGTACTTTATTTGGATTTTTACGTTCTCTTGGTATTCCTGTATCAATGCATCAATATTTCGGTATGAGTCCATTAGAGATATAGCGATATTATAAACTAGTTTGAGCACCTTTTAACTTATTTTGATAGTAGAAATAGAGGTATGCAAATGGAGCTTGCAATATTGCAAGATATGGCCCATTTTCTCTTATGAGTTCCCCAATTTCAGGATATTCTGGGAACAATCTATTAATAAAAGTCACAAGCACACCCACAACAGTCCCAACACCTCCAATTTTGAATAATTTACTTTGTTGGCTTTGTGTAATCCCTAATTTTGTTTGTGCCGCAGAGACGAAATTGATATCCTGTCTTGCGATAGGTTCAGATTCATCAAAATTCAATAGTTTCCCTTGATCATCGAAAAATGGATATACCACGGCTAAGATATCAGAAGTATCTTTGTGTAATGGTGTGACTGATATCTTGAAATTGACAACTTCACCTGGAGAAGCGTGTATTTCCACCATTGGGGGTGATACTGAATCTTGTCCTTGAAATACGATACGCAAGCCTTGCATATCAGTTGGATTTTGTGCAGTAATAATGACATCATTTGCAATCCCTACTTGAAATTGTTTCATAGGTTTGAAATCAAGAATTACTTCACCCGGTTTCAGGATCCATGGTGGCAATCTTTTTTTGCTTAAGTTGCTAAGAATTTCCATTCCTCTCAGGGCAAATACCCAGGTGATTATCACAATAGTTGTCCCGAGTAAGACCCAATCAGGGTTGGATGGCGTATAACTAGAATCATCCCATACCTTGAATCCTTCAGATCCCAAATATCCAATAGACATAATTGTGGCTAGACCTATTAATATCTGAAATAATCTAAAAAATACCCGTTGATATGTAAGTAACAATTTCAATCCTCTTTGTTTGGCTTTTTCCTCATAACCATGTGATTCCAAATCTTGCGAAAATGCTAAATTAAATTGATCAATTGTTACTTTTGATTTCTGACGACGATATACTAAATACACGATAGGGAGAACTATAATTGTTTCAATTAAAGCAGTAAGCCCAAGTATTTCGGTATTACCTCTAAAACCATCTAAAATATCACTTGGATTATTGAATGCATTGATAATATCTTGCCAAATAATGCTTAAACCTAAAACTGAGAAATTAAGACCACTGAATTGTAAAATCCCAAATTTGTTTTTGGTGGGATCAAGAATAAGTCCAGATACATTGACAATTGCATCATCTGCGATCGGTGCTTTGAAGACCTTAGCTGTAGTTGGAGTTATCCTAAAACGCAATTCAAGGGAAGCCCCCTCACTAGGAAGAACATAGAATGATTGAACCCAAGATTCATCGGGTTGTAGTACTTTGGATGAATCTAGATGAGGGTACAATTGGGCAGTAGATACTCCTTCAATTGAAAAACTGGTTTCTCTACCAGTTTTATTTTTGAATTTTACTTCTACCTTAGTCCATATGTTTTTGAAAAATGAGTGCTCTGGAAGTGTAACGCTCTCAATTTCAGCATCACCAGGATCTGCAACTTCCCAATTAACTTTCCGACCTTCTGAATCAAATTTGAGCCCTCGGTTGAACATTAACCTTTCCATAGTTTCAAACAATAGTAAAAGCACAGGAATTGATATAACTAAAACGATAGCTGATTCAAAAAATTGTGTAAGGAACATTATTGTCGATTCATCAAATGATTCAGTATTATTTACACGATTGATGTAAATATCAGCGAAATTGGCCGTCATAGACATGCCGATGATTGCTGCGGCAGTGTTTTGGAGAATTTTTTGCCATAATGCTTTATTCCTCACGAATGCTTTGAGTTGCCTGGGTTCAAGAGTTTGTGATTTTGCCAAATAACCAGTAATATAGGCTCCAAGAAAATTAGCGAGGCTAGTAACGACAACGGTCATATCAAGACCGGCGCTTTGTTCTGTAAATAATGCGTTTTGTATTTCAGTTAGTAAACCACCTAATCCTGCAGCAGTACTCCCTACTCCTTTTCCAAAAATAATAGCAGCTGAGGCTGGCACGAAGATACCAAAGTTAATTGTCCCTTCACCAGATGAAGTTGCAAAAGTAATGTCCTTGGAAATTTCATTTACAACAGCATATAACAAACTAACTACAATTGCGAGAGACATTCCATTGCTCTCTAATTTAGATCTGTTTACAGTCTCCATAAACTGCGATTTCAAGGAGTAGAATTAATATCTTACTATGATAACTAGTTCAATGATAATTCTTCCTTGAAATTCTCTACAATAATAAGATAGTTTTTACGTTACCAAATATGTTGTTTTAACTAATTTAGGTTGTTTGGAACATCAATCTGAAAGGTTACAGCTTTCGATAAATTAATTTCTCAAGTGTACACTTGACAATATTTAAAGAAGGATTATTGATAAGGATGTTAGAGATGTTAGATTTCGAATTAATTAAAATTCTTGTAACTGTTGCAGCTGGAGCAGCTTTGCTTTTCGCTTTACTATATCATTTTTGGAGTCTGGAAGACGCCGATGAATGAAATATTGTTAAATTAATCTAATTTACGCCTGAGAATAAAATACGCAGTTGCGCTGAATAAATAGATGATAGAAGCAATTATTATCATATTCCTTAAATTAGAGTTTTCATCTGTAACGGCATTTGGATCTTGATCCCAAACGAATATTTTTCCATCTTCTGAAGAGCTGAAAACAGAATTTTCATAAACAATCATGTTAGCTATTTGTGAAGCAAAATATTGCGAGTTAATTGCCTTTGCGGTTTCTACTTTGTTCATCCCATCAATTTGTATATAATCGATCACTGTTTCTGAATTCAAATAAATAACATCATCTGAACTTGTGACACCACGGAGACCGTGATAACTGAAAATAAACTCATCAGTTTGGAAATCATATTTGAAACCACTATCATATTCATTGGTGATATCGTATAGATTTTCAGTACTCCTGTAAAGGATAGCTCCATTTGTAGCAAATAAAGATGCTGAATTTGGAGATCTAACCCCAATCACATTTTCACTGTTTGTGGTTAGTAGAGTAGTTTGAGAACTACCATTTTCTGAAAAATTAGCACCTATATTGTTGTAAGTAGTTAGGTCAAAATTGTCGAAATTTTGTGAGAAATGTAGAAAATGTGTTTTCTCTTCAAACACCAGTGCGTCAAGGACGATGAGATCAATAAGAGTATCAGAAACCCCAACATCAGTTATTGTTCTGACTGTGGTACTTGAAGTTAATACGCTTTCCAAAGGATGTGGAAATTCTGTCTGGATAATATGAACACCACCATTGAATGCGGACAGGATATAAGTGAAGAAAGAATAATTTTCTATAAATTCCTGAGGACCTGTTATTCCTAAATCCCAGTAATAGTATACTTCGATTACGTCAGTTGTGAGATCGTACTTATACAAGGTATAAGCCCAATCAAGACTATTGAAAGTGAATGCATAAAATTCATTATCAGTCATGGCCGTATCAATTAACCTTTCCCTACCTCGTACTAAATCAATCAATATTTTACTTTCAATTACTTTCTCGGATTTTGGGTCTATTGTGAATTTTAACAAATGAGGATAGAGTCGCCCATATTGATTTTGAGTATTACCTTGAGCAATAATTTCAATATTTTGTGAAGATTCCATAAACGCAAAGACATCAATTACTGTGAATTCAGTTTCATCGGCTAAGTTAATAATTGAATTTTGATTATCTTCATTTTTATTTGCAAATGCAAGGACTGAGAATGTGAGTAAAAATAAAATAATGGAAACCATCATTAAACGCTTTAATTCTTTCGTTGATTTAATTTTACTTCGAAATGATTTCTTGGTAGTTAAAAGATCAGGTTGCCATTTAGTGAGCTCTTCATCTACATTGGCTTTTCCTTGTAGTTTTATATGAAATAATATCATTATAAACAAAGGAGGGAGGTAGTACGCTTGATCGAGCATGCTATAATAAAATATAACTTCCCCTCCGTCTACTCCACGAATACGATCAACCATCACACTGAGAAATAAGAAATTCAAAATAATAATAATATCAATTGCAAGTAAGAGGAATATTCCCATCCTCAAACCACTCATATATCCTTCATTTGGATTTGTGTAAACGTTTGGATCTTCATCATTTTCCTGAATTGTAAGAGCAAGAGGCTGTTTAAAACTTGCTTTAGTTGGATTTCCCAGAATTTTAATCGTCTTGGAATACTCCATCTTGTTTTCTACTAATGCCAAGATAATTAACAAAGGTAGAAAAATCAATTGTATTGCAAAAACAGTCCACAGACCTGTTGTGAGGGTTCTATTAAAATTGAAGAAGAAGAAATAAGAAGATAAAAAGACATCTAATATCAATAAAATGTCTACTGAGATTGGAAAAAACTTGTCATTAAAGTTGGATTTGTGAATGGTATTGCTTGCAACATTGGACTGCATAAGTATCTCTTGATTAACATCCTGTTTGGGAAAATATTAATATTGTGTAACCGACTATATTCATGTTGCTACCATTTGTATATTATCAACCTTGTGTCACGAGTGATACTTAAATATGTTTGAACAGTCAGAACCTCAATTACATCAATAATGGTATATTATACTTCGATAAAACACATTGATATAAGCAAATTTATTATAAACACTCGACCAAAAAATAAATATCTAGATAGCGATATCCATGACTTTTCTTGATTCAATTATAGATAGAAGTTCGAAACGTGCAATCATAAGTATTATAGGTCCATCCAAGGCGGGTAAAACAACTTTAATTAGGTTTCTAGAAACAGGTCAAATTCAAGAAAAATCACCTGGGACCACTCTTGGTGTTGATTATAGAACAAACAATGTCAAAATCAATAATTGGGAATTTAGTCTTATCGATGTAGGTGGCCAAAAAATCTTTCAGGATTTGTTTTGGGATCTATCTGTACAAAAATCCGATGGTATTATCTTTATTTTCGATGCCACAATAACACCGAAAACAGATAAAGAAGCTTTTGAAAATCAAATTGAGCAATTTAATTATGCTCTTGATATTATCAATGAAGATACACTGCTATTAGTTTTATTAAATAAACAAGACCTAACTGAATTGAGTCCAATCCGACCGGATGATTTTGTCAAAATAGTGGAAAATGAGAGATTTGAATCTACTACGACGGGTCTATTACCATCCTCAGCAAAATATGGAAATGGAGTTAAAGAAGCTTTTATTTGGCTTGCGGATAATTTAATTTGACAAAATTTTGACTTAAGGCTTGATTTCAATTTATTGACTCTTGAAATGTCAAAATATGATAGAATGGATCATTTTACATTCATCAGTCTGATAATTCCCCCTTTATTTATTATTGCCAAAATCGATTTGAGAAAGAAATCGTTATGGACGAAGGGATTGCGAATCATAAATATTTTAATTGAAGAGGGTCTTATTTGTGGATAAACTTTTTAATCAATGAATTAGTTGATTATTTGTTACTTGAATGGATTTAAGCTAATTGATTTCATTGTTGAAGAAGAAAATAGTACAGTGAGAACTGGTGATAATTTACTTCTTCTTTCTTCTCTTTTATTATTATTTGGATTATGTGTGTCATTATCTTTTGTTTTTATTATTCGAAAGAACAAATATGAACTCTTAGATATGGAAGATCTGATCAATCCAGTATATCGAATTCAAATTCTTCTCATGTTAAGATATTTTATTGCTATGATGGATTACGTTGTTTTATTAATTTCGGATGAGAAATACAGTTTAAATGATGTCTATGAATACACCATCTGGCCTTTGTTCTTAATACAGTTTTGGAGGTTAATTTCAAATAAAGACCTTATACAAATCTCTAGACAAAGAGTGTATCGCTTCGATCTTCTCTACCGAATTATGATAATCAGTATCTTGCTCAGTATCCCGTTTATTATACTATCGAATTTTGTTATTTCAAATGTCTTCCTTGAATTAATTACATTCATACCCTTACTAATTTTCAGTTTTTTTATCTATAGAATGGTCAAAATAGAAAGTGAAGTTGTAATTTCCAAAATTAATAAAATTCGTCTAGAACATCTGAAAGACACTTGGAAATATATTATCATCCATTTTCTTGCTTGGGCAATTGGAAATCCAATACTCAGTGTATTAAGTGATGAACGAACTACTTATTCACTCATTTATATTACTCAAGCCATAATAATGAACTTGTCACCAATATTTGTTGCGTTATCTATCTACTGGGCATTATTCATTCCTAACAGGAGTCGGGATCGTCATAATATTGCCAGTCCAAAGGATTTCACGACCGACTAATCCAGTTCAGACTTTGTTTTAATAAATTTATAGGGTTTACATATTTAGTTCATATATTCAATTCGGGCATCCACAACAGTAATTCTACCAGATATAGGTTGGAGAATCACAGGATTCAGATCTAGTTCTTTCATTAAGGGGTTTTGAGTTACCATTTTGGACAATTGTAAAATCAGGTCAATAACAATATTTTCGTCAATCTTTTTACTCCCACGAAATCCATCAATTAAGGTCTTAAGTTTTAAATCATGAATCATCTTCGTAGCAGTTTTTCTTGAAATTGGTAAAGGTTCAAATTTCACATCCCCATGAAGTTCAACAAGAGTTCCTCCACTACCAATCATTACAAAATGTCCGAATAGTTGATCATAAATTATACCTAATGCAATTTCAATACCATTTGATATGTATTCTTGCACCTCAATCATTCTCTCATCCGGAACGACTGAGTGATCTTGGTAGATTGTTTGTATTGCATCCCATGATCGTTTCATTTCTTCGTGATTTCTAATGTCGAGGAATATTCCTCCAACATCAGATTTATGGGAAAATTTTGGGTGACTAATTTTCATGACAACAGGAGAATTCGTTTCGATAAATTTCTTAATATCATTAAAATTAGATGAAACGAGCAGTTTTGGCATTGTAAATCCATACGATTTAAGTAAATTAATCAGTGGGACTGCGTGATCAACCTTTTTAAGATTATCAAGATGTGAAAAGTTCGTATAATCTTCAAAATTAGTAATCCAATCCGAATAGAATTGTCCTGCTTTGATCATTTTAATTGCAGATAAGGATGATGAGGTCAGTAATAAATCAGTCATTTCGTGATATTTTGAAGCATCTGGTCCAAGGTAGCAACATACGATCGGAATTTCTGAATTTCGAAAAACGGTCAATGTTTGCAACAAGCTCTCGACAGTAATTAGAACAGGATGGACAATAAGCAAGATTATTGCAGCAACATTGGTATCATCTAACAATATCTGTATTGTATCTTTGTGCACCTCCTCATTAGCAGCAGCTAATATATCTACAGGATTTGCAACGCTTCCCTCTGGTGGAATGATTTCTTTCAATTTAGTAATCGTAGTTTTGGTAAATTTGGCTAACTTCAAACCATTGTTAATAATTTCATCAGAAGCTAGGATTGCGGGACCCCCAGCACTTGATACAATAGCAACTCCACCGCTAGATATATTAGGATATTTTATTAGAAATCGTGATAACTCAACCTGTTCTTGAATTGTGTCTGCTTGAATAATCCCTGAACTTTCTATTACTGATGTGATAAGGCGATTTTCACCAGCTAGCGCACCAGTATGAGACATTGCAGCTCGTCCACCAGCTTCAGTTTTCCCCCCTTTCACCAATACAAATGGCTTCATCTTTGTCAGACTAGTTGCAATTTTACGAAAGTTTTTTGGATCTGAGAATGATTCTAAATAAGCATTAACTACCTTAGTAGAACCATCGAACTGAAGATAATTCAAAGCATGATTAATATTGATATCTATTTTATTCCCGAGAGAAATAAATTTAGAAAATCCAATTTTGTAAGGTAACATATTTTCCATTGCTACCACAAGAATTGAGCCGGATTGAGATAAATAAGATACATCTCCTTTGAAAATAGGTATTGGAGAGAAAGATATATGAGCTTCTTGTGAAAAAGTACCCATTGAATTTGGCCCTATTATTCTCATTCCATATTTTTCCGCAATTTGAAGCATTTGTGCTTCTATATGTTTCCCCTTTTCTGATACTTCTGAGAAACCAGCCGTAACTATTGTAATTGCTTTTATTCCTTTTGTCCCTGCGTCTTCTAATACTGATAAGACAAATTTAGCTGGAACTAAGATAATTAATAATTCAACTTTATTTTTAACGTCAGCGATTGAAGAGTAGCAACTGTGTCCACTGATTTCAGTTGCATTTTGATTTATCAAGTAAATCTGGCCTTTATATCCTGAGAATTCTAGGTTATCAAGAATCATTTGACCTAAGGAGGGTCTTTTTCGACTGATTCCGATGATTGCAACGGAAGATGGTTTGATAAACGAATCAAAAAACTCGAGATTTATCATGTATGATGTTTGAGGAAATTGAATCATCCTCTTAAATTAAAAGTCACAATACCGATTATCCTCTAAAAGGTTGGATTATTTATCAAATACATACTTCTTTTAGTGAATTGCATACAAAATTGTTAATTTATAGATAAGTAATTTACTGCAAAATTTTTGAGATTAGCGTAAAGTACCGGATCGTTGAAACCGTCCCAATATTTTAATTGACCCCCATAGTTTTCATCGATATCAGATAATATAGAAATCAAACCTTGTCTTAAGACTGGAATATCTCTATCAACGAGTAATGCTGCCGCTAAGTTTTCTGATTGTTCCAAAAGTATTTGAAAATTACCCGCATCTACTGTTTTCAATGCTGTTTTTTGATCAGAGACCTCAGATATCAGGCTCATAATTGCAGAGAGTATTCCACTTAGTAGTACACCCTTTATAGGAGAGTTTTCCCATTTTTCCTTCTCGATTTTACCCATTATAATTAATCTACCATCTAACGTAAGAAGAATAAATGTAGGAGGAGGGAGAGGAATATTATCATTAATAAGATTAGATAATTCGAATAGTTTATCCATCTCAAGTACTGTTTTTGATCCAATAACTCTGATATCTTCTAATTCAGTCCCAATCCTACGAAGTATTGACCTATTTTTTCTGATCTTACCAGGTATTTGTGATATCGTTTCAGCAATTTGAAGAATTTGCTCCGTACTACGTTCTAAACCCCTTAAATCAGATTGGTTGACGTGAATATATGATTTGATCAATGTCCTTAACGATTCCCACACTCTATATTCAGCCGGTTTTATCAATCCTTCATTCTGAGCAATTAGTGCAGTATGTATTAAAGATAAACTTAATTTTATTTCCACATTTGCAGCCAGAGACGTGTAACTATCGGCTCTAATGAGATCCCCCGCATGGAATGAAATTGTTGCTGCAGTCAAATATTGGCGAATAGCATCAGTAAACATGAATTTACTTTCATCGTATTGCCCTAGATATTTGTATGCTTCAGCAATCCATAAAGGTGAACTGAGCAATCCTTTTGACTCTTCAATGGCATGATTAAAATGTTTGACTGATTGTTCCAAATCATCACTTAAATCGTAGGCAATACCCATGAGACTATAATACATTTCGATATCAGATCTTTTAGATTCAGCGTGAAGCTTATCTTCGTCAATCTCTGAGAGTACATCTAAGATATAATTACTTGCACTAGGAAAATATTTCTCATAAACCATAGCAATCCGAATTCTACATGCTATTTCCAAATCAAATCTTGCATTCTTTTGAGTGAATGGAATTATTTTCTTGAATAATTCTAATGCCAGATGAAATCCGCCTGTTTCTTGATATTTACGCGCAATAATATATGCTGCATCGAGAAATTCATCCGGATCTCGATTCGCGAAATCGCTATCGTGATCGTGACCATCACCATGATGATGTTCTAATGCCTCAATACTTTCATAAACAAGGAAATATAATTTTTCCAGTGTGCTACTATCCATATCAAGCGATCGATTAATTATGGAGATAAGTTGCCCTAATTCATTTACTGATACTTGTAAAGCATCGAATTCATCTATTTTTTGCCTTGCTTGATCTAAAGGAATTATCTCTTGATTCAGTTTATCAGGATCTTCTAACAGATCAATCATTTCTGAAAAAAATCTCTTTGCAGAATAAACTGAAAATGCTCCACCCCTATAAGCTACAGCTTCAATTGCTTTTTTAACCGGTGCTCCAATATTTTGATCTAAAGTGTAAAGACAAATCACCTTATCCCTGGTTTGTTCCCCAGGAACCCTGTCGATGGAGTAATACAAAAGTTTCCCATCAAGGAATTTTCGTGCGGATCCTGCTTTTAATCGACCTTTAATAATATGAGAATTTACCTCGAGAAGAATTTTTCTCATTTCATCTTCTTTTGATTCCTCTGATGTATTATGTAGTTGAACCCAAACAATTTTACTAGGATATCGCTCTCCGAGTAGTAAAATGGATTGTTCCTTCAACTTTTGATAAATGTCTAATCCGCCCATGTTTGACTAATACGCCAAGATTATAAATTAGCTTAATACACTGCTTGAAATTGATAAGTTTCGTTAGTTCAATCTGATATTTAATCAGACCTAAATCTCCGGACTTGTAGATTAAGTTCATTAAATAACCTCTTTGCAACCATACAATAATTGACTACCTGTGCGAAAGTAACATCAAATTATCTGATATCATTGGAGAATCCTTTTCTAAGTAATATTATATATCTAAATGGATCACAATGCATAGAAAGAGATTATCTATATTTGTGATATTAATCTTAATGATAATGTCGTTAAGAATACTAGCTCAAGATCCTAATGAAATTCAAAATAGTACCATCACATATGATGTAATAATGAACACCGAGGCTTGGGTAGATGAAAGCTGTGGTATTGTTAGCCCTACATCTTATCAGTATTATTCAACATTGAATATTACAAAATTGCCGTCCATCAGAGAATCATGGAGTTGGGAAGCATCACTAATCGCAAGAGGAGGGTTTCCAAACACGCTGAATATAAAAAATACCACAATTAGTGTGGACATGGAATCTATGAGGTATTCTACTCAGAGATTACTTGAAATGCCAGTGGAAATTTATTTTGAATGTATTGAATTCCAAGACATTTGGAATCTATTTCCCTATTTCTTGCTAATTTCAACCCAAGAAAGCTGGCTTGAAAATTTCACTGATTCCATTTTATCAGCTAACATCTACCAAAATTACGGAGTTTCCACTCCTTGGTATAAATTAGCAGCTGTATGGGGTTTGGATACAACTTGGAGTACAGGTTGGATTGAGATTACAGAACCTCCGTCATCGAAAGGCTATGAAGAGCTGAATAGTGCCTCAATTAGTGAAATATTATTGATTTCAACCTTCAGGGGCGATCTAAGCTCAGAATATGAACAATATGGTAATACACGAAATCCTAATCTTAAGATCAATAACGATTTACAAATTGAATTTAAGAATGGATGGTTAAACGGGATGGTTTTATCGATAGACATTGATGGTAATCTTGACTCAGATGAAATAAGAAAGAAGCTTACTTGGAGTATTATTAGAAGAGATGGTACTTTCTCACCCCAAAAAATCGATGATAGGTTGGATTGGTTTCTAGTTTTTGTCTTGAATAATTTGATCCTTGCATTTGCAGTGTTCATTGTTGGGTTAGTTGTTATTTTTATTATTATTTTAAAACTCGCTAAAAGAGTTACCAAAGAGGCCATATTCATTATATGTCAAAATTGTGATCACAAAATAGAAAGTGGGAGCTACTTTTGTGACAAATGTGGAAGAAAGTTAAATCCTATGATCCAAGAATCGTCTACTGAAGCCTAAGGAGTTAAAATCAAGTAAAACCGACAATGCTTGGATTTCTAGTCTTGTGATCGAATTATCGAATAAATCGTAGCATCTACAAATTTCCCTCTGAAAAAGTATTTTTCCTTAAAATAGGCCTCCCTTACAAAATTATTACGAGATAATAGTTTGATTGAAGATAAATTATTTGGATTAACCTGTGCTTCTATAGAATGTAGTTTCATTTCTTTAAATCCATATTCAAGAACTTTGGTAAGAGCTTCTTGCATTATACCCTGGCCATGAAAATCTGGATGTAATTCAAAACCAATTTCTGTACGAAAATTCTCTAAATCTAGATTCCAGAAGCAAATTGTCCCAATTAATTTATTGTTATCATGTTGAGTAATTCCCCACATAATCCATTTGTCATTTTCTATGCCCTCATTTATTCGAGTAATAAAACCCTTAGAGTCATCCACAGTTTTGTCAGGAGATCGACTCAAGAACTTATTTACAGTAGGATTAGAATGTAGAGAAAATATTTCTTTATCATCTTTCAAATTCATTTTTCTAAGATTTAAACGGTTTGTTGATAAATTCGGAAAGGGATTGAAATTTACCTCACTCATTTAATTTTTATTTGCATCAATTATAATTAATGTATCCATCAGAAAATCACCTAAAATGAGATTAGAAATTTTGGAATTCCAGTAGATCACAAAAGGACACAAAAGTAAAGAATACCTTTATTAAGAACCAAGGAGTCAATATTTTGCTGTTACATCACAAGGAGTAACATGCACAAAAACAATATAATTGTATTTTTGTTACCCCTTTTGGAGTGACAATCTTTTTATATATAACTACCAAAGTAGTACTATGAACTTTTTCGCCTCACGATACGCGATAACATCATTAAAGCGCAGATGGAAAAAAAACGTAGCAGGGATCCTTGCGATTGCATTGGGAGTTACCTTGTATGTTGGAGTCAGTGCTGGTTCAAATGGACTAGCGAAAGGACTTGCAAGTAATTGGTGGAGTTATGTTGGAGATACAGATATAGAGATTGTAGATGACACTAACACTTATTTTCCAATTACACACAGTGAATATTTGGAATCAGCCAAGAATTTGCACAGTGCACTTGGAAACTTGATTGTCGCATCCCCTGTAATCAAATATTTTGATCAACCGATGTATATAGACGGACAATTTGAAAAGGGAGTCCAAGTAACAGGGATAGTACCTAATGAAGTAGGATATCGAGATTTCATTACAATTGAAGGCAAATCAATAGATATTGAAAGTCTTCTTACAGTTAACTCAGACTTAACACAACCCCAACCTGTCATTGTAAGTAAAGAATTGGCAAAAGTAATGGATCTAGAAACTGGTTCTATTATTACGTCAGCAGTTACAAATGGAAACGGATCTTTCGTACAAGTAGAGTATAACGTAAAAGCAATCTATGATGATGCTACTGGAAGGGGACGTGCAGGTATGTTTAGAATACAACCAGCATTATATACTAACATTGGAGTACTCCAGAGTGTATTAATTCCAGAATTACAAGATCATATAACCAGAATATCTATGGTGTTTGCTGGTGTAGACAAAAACCTTGAGAATTTAGATATCGAAGGAAAATGGTTTGATGGTAAACATGAATTGGAAGAAGCACTTGAATTAGTAAGAAACTTATTTGTATCAAGATTACCTCAAGCATCTATTTGGTCTGAAAGATTAAACGTGGCAAACGAAGTATATAATGAAGTACAAGGTATAAAGGGTGTACTCAATATTTTCGTATTCTTATTAAATGCAACTGCCTTATTACTAGTAATAAATGTCCAAAGTATGAGTTTCGAGGATAGAAGGAACCAGACTGCGATTTTGAGATCGATGGGATCAACTAAATCGACTATTGTTAAGGTATTTTTAACAGAATCAACAATTGTCGGTTTAATCGGATCCATTGTCGGATTAGGTTTGGGAATATTATACGGTAATTATATTAATTCAAGTTTGGCTACTATATTTGAAGGTCAACTTTCGGGTGCAAAAGCTGAATACTCTGTTGGTACAGTCATTGGTGCAATATCGCTTGGGATTCTTCTTAGTGTGGCCACAGCAGTGATCCCAGCCTATCGCAGTGCTGGTAAACCAATTGCATCAGAGCTACGGGGCTTAGATGTGCCAAAAACAAAGAAAGAAACAAAACGCATAGCCATTCTAGGCTTCGGATTATTCGTCCTCGGGCTTTCTTTAGCTCGAAATGTAGGTGAATTCTGGAAAAAAGAGGCCTGGAGTACATTCGAAAATCAGGTAACATTCCTCTTAGCATTTGGAGTGACACTTTTTGGCCTAGGATTACTATTATCTTTGGTCACAACCAAAAAGAAGTCATTAAACTTTGCGGGGTTCAGTATTTGGTTCTTAGCTTTTTTTTCTATGTTCAAAACAATTAATTGGGTAGAAAATGGAGATGCAGACAACTGGTTCACAGTAATTCTTGTTTATCTCACTTTAGGATCATCATTACTTGCAGTAAATAATTTCGAACAAATAATGTTAACGATCAATAGGATCATGTTCCAGGTGCCAAAAATGAGAAGTGTTAGTCAAGTTACTTCAAAACAGCTGATAGGTAAGAAAACGAGGGCTACACTGGTTTTCACCATTTTCACAATTATTTTAATATTATCTGTGTTTTTGTCAACCGCTGCAAACACAATGAGGAACAACTACACGGATCAATACAATTGGCGCAGTTATGGAATAGATGTTGTCGTAAATACGGAATCTGTAAATCCAGCCCTTGCCGATATATCTGCAGAAATTTCGAGCTTATCTGAAGTTGAACACGTATATGCTTTCAAATCCGCACGTATGCCTGTATACTACTATGATGAATATTCTGGAAATTTTGCAACTGAGGTTCGGCGAGTAGTCGTTATACCTAAAGAAGTCCTCAATCCAGATAATAATTGGAAATCTGAAAATGCATTCCCAATTAGCTTTGATAGTGCGTCTGGGGATGATGGTTATGATTATGACTCATCAGCACCATTTGAAGAACAAAGAGATTTCTCCATCCGTTTGTTAGAAGATTTCTATTCAGGAAAAACTCGAACAATTGGTGGAGAGACCCAAACAATGGCTATTGGAGGTTTCTTCTATGGGTATGGTGCTTCAACCTATTTACCCTCAGATTCTCCACAAGGAATATTAAATCCAGTATTTCTTGCAGGTACATCAGTTAGCTTTATGGGCGACTGGAACGCGTTTGGTGGGACAGTACTAATTACACCTGAGATGGCACTAAATATACCAGAATTTGATACAGTCGCAGGACCAAATCTGTTTCTGGTTCGATCTAGTAATGAATATCATGATGGTCAAGCTAATTTAAACTTGGCTCAAGATATTGAGCAAAGAATAAATGATCTTGGAGATCCAACTTCTCTTTCCTCGCAATTTGGCACTTTAATCGGAGCAACGACTAGAATCGTCCAGGAGGTAATGGGAGATTTCTGGGAAACTGAGGCGCAGGTATGGGACTTCCTCGCTACATTCTCATTCATGGGATTGATCATAGGGGGAGCCGGCCTTGCAGTAATTGCAGTAAGATCAGTCTCTGAAAGAACTCGTGAAATTGGGATGATGAGAGCGATTGGATTTACTAGAAGGTCAGTTGTAAGCTCAATTTTGATGGAAATGTTGGTCTTGGCACTCTTAGGATTGATTTCAGGCATATTAAATGGGGTGCTAATAACCGAGATGTTTACCGGAGAGGTGATGGGGGTGACTAGTAACTACCCAATGCAAACACTGGCTACATTTTCAGGAGCAATAGTTGGCCTTAGTTTGATAGCAGCAATAATCCCAGGAATGCGTGCAGCAAGAGTTGCACCAAGTCAGGCATTGAGGTACACAGGATAGGTGGAAATTATGGAAACAACACAAATTACAAAACAAATCACAAAGAAAAGTAACTGTGCCGCAAGGACTATCCTTGAGGTACAAAACCTCCATATGAAATATAACGAGGATAAAAGCAATGAGGTCTACGTTCTGAAAGGAATTGACCTTGAAATTAAATCAGGAGAAATGGTCGCGATTATGGGACCCTCAGGTTGTGGAAAGACAACTCTTCTCAACTTGATTGGAGGTCTAGATAAATCGTCTAAAGGTCGCATAGATCTATCTAACACTCATATCAATGAAATGAATGATGCAGATTTAACCCGATTTAGGAGAGATAATATTGGATATATTTTCCAATTATTCAATTTATTTGCAGATCAAACAGCATTAGAAAATGTGACATTACCTTTGCTTCTACAGAATTACAGCCCTTCAAAAGCTAAAGATGCAGCTAGGATGATGTTACTTGATGTCGGTTTAGGAGATAGATTTGATGATCAGCCTTCCAAGTTATCAGGAGGAGAACAACAAAAGATCGCAATTGCACGATCTTTAGTGACAAATCCAAAAATAATTTTGGCTGATGAGCCCACTGGTGACCTAGATATGGCTTCCAGTGATGATATCATGGCATTATTCAGAAGAGTACAGAATGAAACACCTGAGATGGCAATTGTGATAGTTACTCATTCAGAGTACATTGCAAATCAATGTCACCGAATCGTTAGAATCGAAGACGGGCGAATTTTCAGTGACAATAACACAACGGAGGAAATCTAAAATGGCCGCTTCAGCACTAAAAGAAAACCGATCAACACTACAAGTTGGAACTTTGGTAGACTGGTCTCATGAAGATCAAGTATCAAAATTGCAAAAGGAACTTGGAAAAACTGTAAAGAAATCTTTGAA
>JAAFKL010000223.1 GCA_021399405.1 Candidatus Heimdallarchaeota archaeon
AGTTGTGCTGGGTTCAACCCATTCACCATTAATGTAATTTTTTAATTTATCAACCATGGTTATCTTCTCTAATTATGTATTTTCCAGAATAACTTCCCATTAAATAAGTTAATCTTGCTTGTTATATGCAATTCTTAATATCCCCCATCACCTTTTTACACCAGACCCCTAGTTACGAAGAATTCATTGATAATTGATCAACGACCCATTATTTCTGCGCAATCAAGACAATATTTACCTAACAATGTTAAATCTTGATCATCAGGTGTGAATGATTTGCGCACATGATCTAGTAGATTCCAATATCCCTCGTCATCACGAATTTTATTACATCTAGCACAAACTGGAGAAATTTTCTCTAATTTATCTATTTTGTCTTCTGCGTGAGCAAGTTGTTCCTCCAATGCTTCTCTACGTGGGGGGAATAAATATCTGATAATTGGAGTTTTTTGACCTATAAATTCTGATAGGTTATGTGGTTTAAGTAAAAGTAATCCAATTAGTATCAATCCAAAACCAGCTCCAAAAATTAATTTAGCTATGATCCCATTAATTATTGATAGTTTGGCACTTGGAAACAGAAAATTAATACCAATTGGGTAAAGTATTCCATCTAGTACCAACACAATAATATAACTAATGCTTAGAGCGACCGTTACTGAAATTTGACCTTTGTATTTTATTGTAATGTTATTAATGAGTAGAAGAATTAATAGAATCTCTCCCGAAAATAGAACTAAAGAGAGTAGAAGTGATCCAAAAGTAAATTCCAAAAACACAAGTGATATATCAAGGGAATTCTCAACGTACTGAGAATCCAATATCTCGTGTATCAATCCAAAGAGAAGAAATAACAGAATAGCATTGATTATAAAAATATAAATCAAGTTTCTTACGACTTTAGGTTCTGGTTGCGAGCTGATTAAGTAGACAGTAGCAAATATTAAAGCCGAATATGCAATATCCCCTCCATTGAGATTATAATTTGAAGATAGGGTAATAGAATATAAGCTATCGAATAATTGGACAAGGGTGAATAGAACACCCAAATAAACATAATTTAGATTGATTTGTTGATTCTGTCTTAAAAGGCTCCCTAGAACAGGAGGAAATGAATAGATCAGAAAATGTGCAAGAATTATTGAAATTAAAATCATACTTACAACCATTATAAACCACGAAATACCTACAATGAAATTTCAATTACCAGAATATAAAGGAATTATCTTCTGAAAAACTGATTTTGATTAAACTATGTTACGAATTTTTCTATGGCTTTTGTGGATTGATAATTGCTTAAACTAGCAATAAATTATGAATTATTTTTTAGAAATAGCAATTTATTACATTTTAATAAGATTATTATAAATATTAATAATTGCGAGTTTTGTTTTGATTATGCATCTTGCATACCTCTGTAGCTCCCCTCTCAAATTGTAAATTGATTTGGTTAAGAGTTAAAAATTCGGAACAATTTTATATTGAAATAAAATAGAATAATCGTGATAAATCGTAGAATTAAATTATTAGCATTTACGTTGATGTGTCTTGTTGTTCTTAATTTCAATATCACAGAAGCTAAGCCTCATGATAAAGAAGATGGTGATGATGATTTTAACGATGATAGTGATTTTTCGGTTAAGTTTTTGAACGCTTGGTACACAGATTTAGAAGGAGATGGCTTTGAGGATGATATTGTTTTAAAAATTAAAATTAAATATGAAGATATTGAAATAGATGATGATAACAACGGCGTTGACAGAATAAAAGGAAAGACTACTGTAAAAAACAATAACAAGCAGCTTAAATTGAAAATTGAGCTTGTACTCCCTTCAGGTTTTAGTTTTCTGCATTATGTAGAAAAATCAATTAATAGTGAAGAAGTTATTCTTGATATACTGCTATACAATCATGCAGTTGAATCAGGATGGTACTGGGGACACATTACAATTGTTGATAATTATCATAACCCCCTTTCAAAGAAAGATTCTATCTTTTTTGACCCCCCTGGCGGTAGATCTGGCGGTACAGTCAGAGTTCTTTAGTCAATTATTATTAAGTTGAAATTTATGGACAACGAGCTGGTTTGGGGAAAGTGAAATTATCGGAAAAAAATCGAGAATTGATTCTTGCACTACAGGAAGATCCATTGGCAAGTTATGTTAAGTTATCAAAGAAAATGAATATTACACCTGCAACTGCCAAAAGTAGACTAAAACAGCTTTGGGCTCAGGATAGAAATGAACAAATTGTTATTGGGGTCGCCGGTAATCTTGATCCTCATAAGATTAATTTGTCAACCACAACATTTCTTTTAGATATGGAGTTAGATCAAAACAATTTAAGGAAAATATCAGATCTATGTGAAAGTCATCCTTACACATTTTATCAGAATAGAATTTTTGGTTCATTTACTGGATTTCTTGTACAATTCAACGCACCAATAGGATCTGAGGATCTATTGAGTGACTTTTTTATGGATGTAAAAGCTGATGTCGGTATTTCAAAAATTGATAAATTTAACAACCCAGACTTGACAATAAATTCTTATCCTGATGTCTCAATATTAATGAAACCCAATTGGGAATTTGATTTCTTTGAATGGTTTGAACATACTAGTTCTGAAGATAATTCATCGAAGAAAAAATACTCACTAATAAAAGAAAATAATGAAACAGAACATCAAAATCGGATTGAACTTGGTCACATAATAGTAACTAGAGAGTTGATGATCAATGGAAGAAGAAAACAAAGTGAAATAATGTTAGATATTAGAAAAAATGATCATTACAACGATTTTGAGAGACAACTATTTCATGATACCAATCAAAGAGAGGTTTCACGATATTTTGATTTTGTAAATCAATTTCATATCATATCTAACTATCAGCTATTATTCAATCGTAACAAATTCGGCTTGTATCATCAATATTGTTTTACTGGTGAACTAAGGAATGGGTATAAACAAAAATTCACAAATTTATTGGAAGATCAACAAATTAAAATCCCATTCAGGATGGGTATGAATTTTAAGAAGAATAAATATTTCATATACTTGGAAACAGGACCAACTCAATCAAATCAAGCGATGGATTTTCTTCAAAGTATCTCAAAGGAAATGAATACAATGATTCTTGATGGATCATTTAAATACCAGCTCGACTATCCAATTTGGCACCGAAATTACATAAGCTCTGACAAAGGATGGCATTGGAATGCTTCGAAGAAATGGATGGTTGATTTACCAATTTCAAACGCATTCAATTAATTAACTATTGGCAAAAATAACTGAATTTTGAAATTAGCGTACCACTTCAAGTAGAGACCCTATATAGCAACTAATAATATAATTTTACAATTTTTTTTCAATAAATATACCGAATGCTTATACCATAAATATTATCTAATATTTTTCATGTTTTCAGCAATATGATTTTTTTTGGGTGAAAAGCCTTTTATGTCCAATTCGATTTTCGGTTCTAAGAAAGTCAGGTATTGTAAATTTAATGTAATATAGATAAGTCTGTTTCAATTACTCAATTATGAATCAATAAGCTATTGATTCACTATTCCTGACTTTCCAGCGATTAAGATAAAAAATTAAAGAGGTTATGAAATGTATAACTATCAAACTAATAATACGAGATTCACATCCAACAAAACAATTACTTACTTTATGATTGCAAGTCTTGTACTTACTGGAATATTTGTTGTAGCTCCAGTAATATTTGAAAGGAATGAAACTCAAAATAATATTAGCCCTATTCTGTTTAATTATATGATGGAATATGAAGGACAATCTATTGATGTATTAATAAGCACCAATAGCTATGATTACTCAGAAATAGTCGACACAATAACTGAAATTGGAGGAACCGTTTCATTTGAATATCAATTTGCAAAAGGATTGGCGGCAAAACTACCGAAGTCTGGTATTTTTGTAATCAGTCAATTGGAAGGAGTCGTTAAAGTCGCTCTGGACGAACAAATTACACCAAATTCTTTTTCAAGAGAGGCTATGGCCGATCTCGATGCTGAAATTGCAAGTAGTGCATTTAAGCTAGATACATCTGAATTTGAAGTTCTTGACCTATCGACAGCAGAAGTTGAAGCATTAATAGCAGATATGGGACCAAATAACTATGCAAATGCGTTATCCATGGGTGCACTTTCATTATGGGATCAAGGCATCCTAGGACAAGGGTCACTATCTGTTGTCATTGATACAGGTATTTACGCGGATCATTCAATGTTTGATCCTGGTCAAGTGATTGGTGGTATCGATCTAAGTACAGATGTTGGTACTCCTTTTGAAGGTCCTTTTAGTGTAAACAATCATTATCATGGTACCCATGTTGCAGGAACTATAGCAGGTCGTGGGGCTTATCTATTCCCAACTGCGGGTGTACTGGTTCAATCAATGTTAGCAAATGGATTTGATGTACCAGAATATGATGATAGCAATAGTATTGTCACATTATTTGGTATGGCACCTTTGTCTGACTTGTATGCAATCAAAGTATTTGATCATACCGGAGGAAGTGCTTCTAATTCTATTATCATTGCTGGCATTGAACATGCAATTGCTTTACACCTAAGTGGAACTGATGTTGATACAATAAACATGAGTTTAGGTGGTGGATCTGGATATGAAGGAAGAGATCTGGAATCTCAAGCAGTTGACAGAGCTACTGCAGAAGGAATTACAGTTGTTGTCTCAGCTGGCAATGATGGACCTGCATCGCAGACCATAGGTACACCTAGTGGTGCTCAAACTGCAATAACTGTTGGTGCAGCTCTAACTCCTGAACACACTAGAGTTTTTTGGGATTTCAATTTTGGTTTTGTAGGTGCTGGTGATTTACTATTCACACCAACTGAAAACCAAATGGTATATTTCAGTAGTCGAGGACCTACATCTGATGGTAGAAGCAAACCAACCGCATCTACTGTAGGTGTATTTGTACTATCATCAATGACTGGTGATCCAGGAGCACTAGGATTCTTATCAGGAACCTCTATGGCTGCTCCAAATATGGCTGGTATCATAAATTTACTCAATACTGTAGGTGAAGGAATAGGTGCATCGCCATATGATTATAAACAAGCTGTGGTTGAAGGTTCTACAATGATGACTGGATATCCCGACTGGGCACAAGGAGCTGGATTCACATCTGCTGAGGATTCAATGGCAGCACTTATGGCTGATGATGATCTCGGTGAAGATCATCCAATGCTTAATGATGATGACGATGATGAGGATAAAATTGAAAGTGAAGATTCAGTTAAGCCCTTCGGAACAGAACTCAATTATGATGATGATCATGATGGTGATGATGACGCGTCAACAGCAACCTTCACTTTAGAACTTGCTGATATGACGCCTGGGCATGTACAAGATTGGTGGTTTGAAGCAGATGATGATTTACAAGAAGTTAGGTTAGATTTCAGTAATGTAGATCTTGGTGTTGACCCAGTGTTATTTAACTCGTTTGAAGCTCACTTGATGAGTTCCATGCGTACAACTGATAGTGGATATCATTTCTATAGTACAAATGTTTGGGGTGATGCAACCTTAATTGCAAGTGATCTAAGCTCAACAGCATCAGGTGCAGTATTCGGTGTGAACACGGAAAATCTGCCACTCATGAATGGTTATATGAGATTATCAATTGAAAATGATTGGACTTCATATGACGATTTAAGTGGGACTGTAACAGTTACTCTGACATTTGGTGATGATCCGGATGCTGATGAGGAGTATGAAGGTGAATTAGCTAATCATGAAAGTTATGGATTCTTTGGAGTTGGATTTGGAACAACAGGTGTTCTCATAGAATTGTCTTGGGAAAACGATTGGTCCAAATATCCCACATCAGATATGGATATGATTGTTGCATGGTTTGATACTGATGGAAATCTATTCTATGAATTTGGTGGGGCAACGTTCAGTTCACCAGAAATGGTTAAAATCGAAGCAACAAACATCGACACAGTCTTTGTCCTTGTTGATGGATTTGAAACATATGGCATGTTAGAGGAATGGCAAATACAAATCTGGTATCTAAATTAGCAATGAAGAAGATTTTGGGGTTATTTGTCATTTGATAATTAATCTCTTTCTTCTTTCCCCTATACAATAAACCATTCGAAATATAAAATTTTAATATTTTCAATACATTATCTTAAAAAAATCAATTCAAAATTAGTTTATTAAATCTTATATCATTTTGGGTTTAATGACAATACACTATACAACCGCGATCTTCAAGTTCTATGACCCATTTAGGTAGTGAAGCAATTTTATTCCATCTTAAATCTAATTTTTTCAAGTTGGGTAAATCAGATAGGTCGATATTAGAGAGATCTATATTATTCGCCCGTAAATCAAGATGATTGAGATTGGGTAAATTACAGATAGAGTTTGGTAAAGTCTTAAGATTATTATATCTTAGATTTAATTCTCTTAGTTGTTTTAGATCACTGATTGGACTAGGAAGCGAAGTCAAGTTATTTCCTTGAAGATCTAGTTTTACTATATTGGCCAATTTACAGATACTATCTGGTAGTGACTTTAGTTTATTATTCATTAGATGTAATTCTTTCAAATTTCTGAGATCCCCAATACTGGTTGGAAGAGATGAAATTTTGTTATTGTAAACCCTGAATTCGACTAATGCCTCGTAATCACCAATCCAATCAGGTAAATCCTTGAATTTGTTATCTGTCAAGTTCAAGTAGCGAAGTTTTTGAAGAGACCTCATAGAAACTGGAATAGAGCTTAACCTGTTATTACTAAGATAGAGAAATTGTATATTAGTAAGATTTCCAATGGATTCAGGGATCGTCCATATTTTGTTGTGCCCTGCATCAAGCATTTGTAAGTTTTTAAGGTTTCCAATAAGTTCTGAAATATGTTCTAATTTGTTTACAGAAATATTAAGTATTGAGAGCTTCGAAAAATCCCATACTATATCGTTAAGCTCTGTTAATTGGTTATTATACATGCTGAGTAATTTTAGTCCTTTGAAAGTGGACAATGAATCAGGAAGCGATTCAAGGCCATTACTATCAATATAAAGGCCATCAATTGATTTAGGAGATCTATGATTTGTGAAAATACCGGGATTATAAGTTTCGGTTAAGTTCAGCACGTTTTGCATTCAGTAGCATATTGTTATTTATTGATTGATCTATAAAATGTCTTTATCTCTTTTGATAATTTGTTATTACTCTACAAAATTACCGGACGGACCTCGTTTAATGAACTCACCAAAACCTTTCTCACCCACACATTTCCCATCCTCAGCAATTACTTTTCCTCTGAGAATAGTTTTGACAGGCATACCAGTTAATGTTTTACCTTGGTATGGGCTCCAATCACAATTTGTTTCCATGTTTTTATAATCAACAGTATATTGTTTTTCTTCATCAAAAATTACGACATCTGCATCGGATCCAGGTAATAATGCACCTTTTTTAGGATACATTCCGAGAACTTTAGCAGGATTTTCACTCATGACTGCGACCATTCTGTGGAGATCTAACTTTCTTTCTCGTACTCCTTCGTAAATTAATGGAACCATTAATTCACTTCCAGGCATTCCCATTGGAATTTTCGTATAATTACCCTCCCATAAAGCTTTTTGTTCAGTGTTGAAAGTACATGTATCTGTGCCAACAACTGACAAACCGGAATTATTTAGACCCTTCCACAAACTAATTCCGTCTTCTGGTGTCTTAAGCTGAGGTTGAGTTGCATAGTAATGCCCATTTTCTTGACTGAAAACAGAATCATCTAAATGCAAATACTGTGGACAAGTCTCTCCAATAACATTGACTCCTCTTTTTCGTGCCTCTGTGACCATTTCAGCACCTCTACCAGTAGACATATGTACAATGTAAAGATTGCCACCTGTATATTCCGCCCATGTAATTGCTCTTTGGATTGCCTCATATTCACTAGCTTGGGGTCGGGTAAGAGTATGAAGGTAGGCACCTTTCTCTTTCATTTCTTCAGGAGAACTGTGGTTTTCAATCAATGAATCAATTAAATCCACCGATTCTGCATGTACTTGAACCATCCCGCCATGCTTTTTTGTTTCTTCTAGTGCTTCAACAATCATAGGATCAGTGGACAGCCAACCGATACTTCGATAGACCATAAACATCTTGAAAGTTGTAATTCCAGCTTCACATAGAGGTCCAATTTCTTTTCGCGATTCATCATCCCATCGAGTAATTGCACCGTGCAAAGAAAAATCGACGAATACATCATTTTCAGCTTCAGCTTTTCTATTGTTTACAGTTTCTGTTAGAGAATCAGCTCGATCTTTTGGGATTGCAAAATCAATAACTGTGGTAATCCCACCTGCTGCGGCTGCTCTTGTACCTGTTTGCCAAGAATCAGCACTGATCGAACCACCAAACGGAAGTGACAGGTGAACGTGAGAATCAATCATACCAGGCATAACAAGTTTGTCTGTTGCATCGATGATGGCAGCTCCATTTGCTTCTAAATTTGCTCCGATTGCTGCAATTTTACCCCCTTTAATTCCTATATCTGCTTCATATTTCTCATGAGCGGTTACGATTGTACCACCTTTGATTATAGTTTCCATAATATATGCTTATGACGATCTAGACCTATTTTTATAAGCATATTTTCGATTGCAGGTATTAATGAATTAAAAGCATGATATGATTGTGATTTAGTATTTCGACTCACAAATTGACTTTCAATACCAGTAATTTCGGATTATATTATCGCCGTCTCGAGTTCTATGTGCCTTATTTTAAAGCAGGTGCTGAACAGATGATCATTTATCGGTTATAAATTTAATAGTTTTTAAGAAAAAAGGGATTTTAGGGTTTTGCTGTGATAAACGTTTATATTTTTAGTCAATGGCCTAAGTTCACTAATTATAAGTAGGAATATTAATGACAAATACAAATAAAAATTACAAGTTCGGACTGATTCTATTAGTCCCACTGGTTTTATCAATGTTGTTTATGGGAATGAACAATTATTCAACAGCGAATTCAGATGATAATTTAGATCTTAATCAATCTGAACTAGGCATAGTCCAATCAGCAGGAATCCATTTGAAATTAAAAATAGATGGAAATGACATCGAAGGAGAATCTACGATTGCATCATTAGAGAGAGAAAACACAATTGAAGTGTACTCTTATAGGTATGAAGTAATTACGCCTAGAGAAGCATCTTCTGGGGCACTAACTGGGAGAAGACAACATAGTCCAATTGTTATTACAAAAAGGATAGATAAAACATCGCCATTGCTTTTCAAAGCATTGACTATGAATGAACCTGTGGATGAAGGACAATTTAGATTCTACAGACCTTCCGTTGGTGGTGAAGGAAACGAAGAACATTATATGACTGTACTAATTGAGCAAGGATATGTTGCTTCGTATAGAACTTTTACTATATCTGATTACACAGGTCAAGGCACATTTTTGATGGAAGAAGTTTCCTTTGTCTTTCAAGATATTACCATCACCTATGAAATTGGTGGAGCAACTCACAAGGATAGTTGGAGAGGTGACGCATAAATCATTGAAACTGCTTAATTACAAAGTTGTTTCATTTTTTATTTCGATTACATTATTGATTATTGTGAGTAGTGGAAATACTAATTCTGCCACAGGCTCAGATTTATCATCACAAAAACTCCATACTACAACTCAAGCAAATTTGGCATCAGTGTCAATAGGAAGCCATTCTATGAATGATGAAGATCCCACATTTGATTCAATTCGGACCAATGCTTTTGAACCATATTGGGTTGAAAAATCACCAACTCTTAGCCCAAGCGCTAGACAACATCATGCTATGACTTATGACTCAGTAAATGATAAAATAATATTGTTTGGTGGATACAATGGCAGTGCTTTGAATGATACATGGGTGTACGATTATTCTACAAATTCCTGGGAAGAAATGAAGCCCAGTGCCGCTCCTGCACCAATGTATGGACATGCGATGGTTTATGAGCCTGCAATACAAAAGGTCGTGATGTTTGGTGGAATTCAGACTTGGACCTATGATTATCTAACAAATGTGTGGGAACAACAATTTCCTCAAGTATCGCCTTCTACTAAAACCTACCACTCTTTGATCTATGATACCACACGTAGTAAGATTATGCTATTAGGCGGAAATATTGGAGCTTTTGAGACTTGGGAAATGGATGCAATAACATTCAATTGGACAAATTTGTTTCCGGTGACACCATTACCTCAATTATTTGCTTTTGCTGCTTCATATGATCAAGTTAACGACAAAATTATACTGTTCGGTGGCCAAACAATTGGTGTAGTTAACGCAGGTGACACCTATGCATATGATTATCCATCGAATGAATGGACATTATTAGCTCCACTTACTGACCCATCCAATAGACGATTTTATGGAAGACCGATGGAATATGATATACATGAACAGAAATCCGTGTTCTTCGGAGGTTATACAGATGCCGGAAATTCCGACGAGGTGTGGACTTTCGATTACTCATCATCTTCATGGGAATTAATTCCAACTTTAAACTCACCATCTACAAGGTGGATTCATACTATGGTATATTCTTCAAGCGCAAACAAATTCATTATGTTTGGAGGTACAGATGGAGCATATTCTGATCAAACATTGGAATTGACAATATATGATTCAGATCCTCCCGTATTCGTTAGTCCTGGTGAAAAATTTGTAGAATTAGGAAGTGCAAGCAATTCAATTTCATGGCAAATTTTAGATCCTAGTGATGGAAATTATGAAATTAGATTGGACAACATTATTGTTGATACTGGGAATTTTGTAAATGGGCAGACAATTTCATTAGTACCATTTGGACTTGGTGTAGGTGATTATGTTTTGAAAATGACTGCAACAGACTTAAGGGGTAATTCAGCATCTGATACAATTATTTTACACGTTGTTGAGGTAGACCCTCCAATAATTATAGGTCCTGAAGATATTATCATTGAAAATTTTAACGATCTTAACAACATCACTTGGGTCGTCGAGGATCTCACTCCTGCTAGTTATAATGTCACACAAAATGGGACAATAATTGCTGAAGGAGATTGGCAAAATGGAGATCAAGTTGTTGTGGATCTAAATTCTCTACCGTTAGGAAATTATATTTTTGAAATTACGGTAACCGATGCTTTTGGCAATGTAGCTTCAGACATTGTTTTAGTAACTATTTTGGATAATGGTTTACCGACAATCTCCAATCCTAGTGATATTGATATGATTCAAGGAGATCTCAATAAAGAAATTATATGGTATCTTTCTGATAATGATCCAACATTTTACGTACTTGAAGTAAATCAACAGGTTACAGTAAATAACTCGTGGATTGCACTACCATTTGTTTCAGAAAAGCTTGATAATTATATTCCAGGTAATTATAATTTTACTTTAACATTATATGATGCTTCGGGTAATATTGTTTCAGACACAGTGATAGTCAAAATTTACGTAAGACAGACAAATACTCAAACTCCCACTTCAGGTGGTGGCGGTGGTGGTGGAACCTTTGGTTCTATCCCTTCAATTCCACCTGAGGTTGCAGTAGGTGCAGGTGTTCTTGCGGGAGGTACTCTCTTCTTTGCAATTATACGTCGAATTAGAGGCGGGGGAGGTTATTAATTCAACTATCACAAACAAGAAATTTAAGATAAGAGCCTTAATCTTATGAAATAATTGTAATAAAACTTAACTAATACAATTGCACTTCAAGTATTATTGAGATGCTCCTTCATGGTATGAAGTAAGAATAGGTTATGAATTAGGAGAAGAAAAATTATCTTGTTTGCAGAACCTTTAAATCTTTGATTTGTAGTCATTTATTAACTCAAAGTGAGTTAGGAATTAATATGAATAATTCAAACAATCAAATTAAATTAAAATTAATATTACTACTCCCTCTACTGACCTCAATGGTATTTGTGGGATTTTACAATATTTCAAATGCCAATCAAACAGGTAATTTGGAATTAAATCAATTTGGATCAAATTTTTTCCCTGTTATGGGATACGCATCTATCACCACTAATGGACAAGCAATAGATGGTGACACATTTGCCAATGATGTAGCAGGCATTGATGTGTCTTCCGATTATATTCAATTTTATACCTATAGACATGAACTAATTACTGGAGGATCAGCTGCTTCATTTAGAGACACAACCAGAGTTGCGCCTGGACCAGTAATTGTTACAAAGTCAGTTGACAAGGCTACTCCTCTTCTAGCACAAGGGTTGATTCAAAATCATGTAGTTGAAGCACAATTCCTCTTTTTCAATTTAGATCAAGAAGATGGAACAACAGTACATCACTTTACGGTTTCAATTACAGGTGGGCGAATAAGCTCATTGAGAACATTTACTGTTGTGGGAGAAGGAGGTTCTCAAATTGTTGAGGAGATATCGTTCTCATATAATCAGTTAACTTGGACAGATATGGAAACTGGAGCTGAAGCAATTTTTGATTGGCAGGCAGGGGCTTAATCTCTTAGTGATCAGGAATACACTGGTGCGATATAATTCAAAAAATGATATGGAGATTGATAATGATTGAAACCACCTAATCGCAATATTTCAATAGTTGTGTTGTTGGTCTTTTTATTCATTATAGGGACTGTAAATGGCAATTCCATCGCAAATCCGACTGGACAAATAAACAATATTCAACGTACAGGACCTATCGATGTAGGACTTGCTACTAGTGAATATCAACCTCTTGTTGATTCCAGTTCAATCCCAATTTCAATACAAACAAGTCAATTTGAACCTAGTTGGATTGAAAAAACACAAACAATAAACCCCAGTGCTAGACAACATTCAGCTATGGCTTATGATTCTTTCAACGATAAAATGATATTATTTGGAGGGCACAATGGCAGCATTCTAGGGGATACTTGGGCATATGACTATGAAACTAACACTTGGGAAGATATGAACCCCAGTACTCAACCTTCTCCAACTTGGAGACATGCGATGGTTTATGATCCAGATATTGGAAAAATTGTTATGTTTGCGGGAATTGAAACCTGGACTTATGATTATCAATCAAATGTGTGGGCACAACAATTTCCACAAGTGTCACCATCGACCAAATATTATCACTCGATGGTTTATGATACAACTCGTCGAAAAATTATGCTACTAGGAGGAAATATTGGTATTTTCGAAACCTGGGAAATGGATTCAACTACTTTTAATTGGACTAATTTATCCCCCATTTCTCCAATACCGCTATTATTTGCAATGGCGGCTTCATACGATCAAGCGAATGATAAGATTATAGTATTCGGTGGCCAAAACTCATCTTCCGCAATAAACGCAGGTGAAACGTATGCATACGATTATACAGCAAATCAATGGAAATTACAAACTCCATTAGTAGATCCCTCAGATAGAAGATTCTATGGAAAGCCCATGGGATATGATATCCGAAATGAGAAATCCGTATTATATGGAGGAATTGGAGCAGGTGGTATTTCCAATGAGACATGGGCGTTTAATTATTCCACAACTACCTGGGAATTGATTTCGACCATAGATACACCACTTGCATCTTGGTTACATAATATGGTTTTCAACTCAATTGTTAACAAATTTATAATGTTTGGTGGATCGGATGGAAGCCTCTCTGATAAGACATTTGAACTAACTGCTTATAATCCTGTTCAAATCATTAGCCCAGGGAACAAATATTTGGAATTAGGAAGTGTTAGTTCCTCGATTTCATGGCAACTTCTAGATCCTTTTGATGGGACTTATGAGATAAAATTGGATAGCCAAATAGTCGATTCTGGGAATTTTGTTGATGGGCAGACAATATCTCTGGTTCCCTTCGGGTTAAACTTAGGGAATTATAGCTTAGAGATGAGTGTGGCGGATTCAAAAGGAAATTCGGCTTCTGATTTAATAACATTATACGTTGTTGAAGTTGAACCTCCAATCATTATAGGACCCGAGGATATGGAAATTGAAGTTTTTGATTTTAATAGAAATATTACGTGGATACTTGAGGACCTTACCCCAGCAAATTACACCGTAACCCAAAATGGAACAGTTATTGATGTAGGTAATTGGGAAAATGGAGATGGTGTTTTTGTTAATCTTGATACTCTGCCCTTGGGGACACATATTTTTGAGATCACGGTTACAGATGGCTATGACAACCTCGCATCAGATGTAGTTGTCGTCAAAATAGTTGATACCGGATTTCCAACAATCTCAAGCCCTGATGATGTTTTCACGACAGAAGGAACGATTGGAAATAAAATTGTATGGGATGTTGATGACGACAACCCAACGGACTACTTTCTTGAGGTGAATAGTGAAATTATCTCAAATGATACCTATCTTAATATCTTCTTCATTTCTGTTAATCTTGATGGATACACATTTGGAACTTACAATTTCACTCTTACTTTATATGATGAAGACGGGCATTCTGTATCTGACTCTGTTGAAGTGCAAATTTTCGCAATCAGTGAAGGATCGGGCAACACAAACCCACCAAGTGGTGGTGGCGGCGGTGGTGCGGCTAATTTCATTAGGGATATAGACCCACAGGTCGCAGCATTAGGTGCTTTCGTTGCCGTTATGGGTGGTGCGTACTTTGTCATTCGAAGAAGAGGATCCTCATTTTAACATATAACTAACAATTAAAAAAAAATTATAAATTAATTCGAAATAAATTGTTGCATATTGCTTATTGAAACTCTGGGATTATGTGCTCGCCATATTCAGCGACTATTCTTTCTTCTTCTCCACACATAAGGTAAATATTAAATTGTGTCACCCCGGCCTTTTCGAGTTCCTTTAGCTTCTTTATGTGGTCATCTACAGATCCAAGGATACCGAATGCATCAATTACGTCATCAGAGATGAAATCCAGATGATCTGCATCCTTATCTGCGTGTTCCTTGTAATCATATCCCTTTCTACCTTTAATATATTCAGTGAAATACTTGGGAACATCGTCAGATTTTGCTCCATATTTCTCAACAATATCGGCAACATGATTTCCTACCATCGCTGGGAACCATCGTGTTTGTTCTCTTGCTTTTTCCATGTCACCTACCCAAACCGGAGCGGCAGCCATTAGACTGAAATCAGTCATATCTTTTCCGGCTTTATTACCTGCGTCTAAAGCCTGTTTGTTGAACCATTTAAGTAAACCGGGATCGGCGAGCTGTATTACCAACCCTTCACCGTGTACACCTGCAGAAGCTAAGGCTTTAGGGCCATAGCCCGCAACCCACACTTTTAGTTCATGGTTTCCTGCCCACGGGAATTGGGCTGTTGTTCCGTGATATTCAACTTCATCACCTTTTGCCAAGGCTCTTATTGCATCAACATATTCACCCATATTTTTCACTGTCATGGGTCTTTTTCCTAGTACACGCCTTGAACTGTCTCCTCTACCAACTGCTACTTCAAATCTACCCCCACTTTGTTCTAACAATGCAGCAAATTTACTTGCAGCAACAGACCATTCACGAACTCCAGGGTTGGTGACAAGAGGTCCAAAAGTCATATTTTCTGTATGTTCCATGCACATAGCAATATTTGGGTAACAATCACGCCAGAGGACGTGAGAATCAAAGAACCAACCATATGTGAATCCTGCAACCTCTGCTTGAGTGCATAATGCCTTAGTTCGGGCTGGAGAGATGTCGCCCTTGAATGTAATTCCGAAGTCCATTATTTTATCACTTTTAATTTTACGTACATGTACGAAATATAATCAAATTATAACTGTTTATCGTGGGTCGGAATAATTTAGCTAGTTTAAATTATGAAATGCAAGAATAATTTGTATCTATTACCTTAAAGATTATTTGAACTGATTAACCGATTAACCAAGATGTTTAAATCATTTGATGAGAATAGAATGATAGTTGGAAAATATTGAATTTAATATACTGAATGGATTTGAAATTCAGAGCAATTATATCGAGCAATATATTGATATAAATTTGTCTGAAAACCCCAAATTCACTCGAGAAATACAATTTCCTAAATTTAAGAATTTCTTGAAACAGGAAAGAGAAATAAAAGTAATATTAGCGACTTCTGGTGACAAATTATTAGGATGGCTTATGGTATCATTTGCTGAAAATCGAGGTTTGTATCATTTCAACATGGTAGTCCATCGAGAATTTCAAAGAGTAGGTATAGGGAAACAATTGTTAATTAAAGCAAAAGAGAATTTTGATGAATTGTATGGAGTTGTGGTTCCAGTGAATCGATATAAACGCCGAGATGGTACACAATATAAAACCCCAATAGAATTTTATAAACAAAATGGGTTTTCACTCACAGGAAAGAAATTTGTGGAATATAGGGATGTGCAACTAGTAGAAATAAAATGGTCAACCAAATAAAGTACAATTAGCCATCTACAAGGGCATCATATGTGTCAGGCCTTCGATCTCTAAAGAATGCCCAAGTATCGCGTACTTCTTTGTTTTTGTCGAAATCAATGTCTGCAACCACTAATTCGTCATTTTCTCTACTTCCTTCTGCAAGGAATTCTCCTCGGGGATCACAAAAGTAGGAAGATCCGTAGAAATGGCCCATATTCCAAGGTGCTTCAGTTCCAACACGATTAATGGCACCCACGAAATAACCATTTGCAACTGCATGCGCTGGTTGTTCCAATTTCCATAAATATTCGCTTAATCCTGCAATGGTTGCTGAAGGATTGAAAATAATTTCGGCACCATTTAATGCGAGAGCTCTTGCTCCTTCGGGAAAGTGCCGATCATAACAAATGTAAACCCCTATTGTGCCATAAGCTGTTTTGAATACTGGATAACCCAAATTACCAGGCCTGAAATAAAATTTCTCTAAAAATCCATGATCATCATTTACTTTTACTTGAGGAATGTGATTTTTTCTATACTTCCCTAAATAAGTCCCATCAGCATCATAGACTGCTGCAGTATTATAATACACCCCTGGCTGATCAACCTCGTAGACAGGAATAACAATGACCATATTATATTGTGCGGCCAACTTTGCAATTCTATCAGTCGTTGGTCCGGGAACTGGTTCAGTCATATCATACCATTTTGTTGTCTCTTCTGCGGGAAAATATGGTCCATAGAAAATTTCTTGCAAACAAAGAATTTGCACTCCTTTTTCTCCAGCCTCTTTTATCATCTTTTCATGTTTCACAACATTATCTTCTTTGATTTTTTCCAGCGGTGTGTTTTCATCGAATGGTACAACACTAGCCTGAATTAAACCACATTTAACAATCATATTCTTGAATTAATAAATTGCTACATTTAAAAAATCGTCTCTTTGAATGAAATACAGTATAAAAAATGGTTTTTGTTACATCAAACGCCTATATCTTCATTCCATAACTCTGGCTTTGCTTTCATAAATTCAGTCATCAATTGTCTACATTCTTCATTATCATAATTAATGACTTCGACGCCTTGTGACCGAATATAATCTTCTGGTCCTTTGAATGATTCATTTTCACCAATTACCACTTTTTTTATTTTGTATAGTAGAATTGCTCCAGAACACATATCACATGGCGATAGTGTAGAATAAATTATTGCCCTGGAATATTCTTTTGATGTCAATCTTCCTGCATTTTCCAAACAATCCATCTCGGCATGAAGTATAGCACTAGATTTCTGGATTCGTTGATTATGACCTCGAGCTATAATTTTCCCATCTAACACCAAGACAGACCCTATCGGAATCCCACCATTTGATAATCCCTGTTTTGCTTCTTCAAGCGCCTTTCTCATGAATTCATCAGTTGTCACGAATTATCAGAGGTATTGCAAATTATAAGGTTTAACTATTTAATAAATAATTGAGATGAATTCTTAGGTGATTCCAATCATATATCATGATATTTATGGAATTTTTTAATCGACTTATTTTAATGTAATGATGCCCCTCTTGATGAAAAATTAAACTTGTGATCCTATAAATTTAAATATCTAGTATATTTCTCCTCCTTAATGAAATATGTGATGTATTTTATGATTATTTTAATGGTCTTTCAGAATGTTCCTTCGCTAGACCAAGATTATAATACAGAAATAATAGTAGAAGACATGGATTTAAATAATTTTGAATTTCATGAAACAGATTTTGACGAAAGTATTTCAGATGAAATCAGTCAAGAGGAAATAAAAGAAAAAATCACAAATGTGGTGGAGGAAGAGGTTAAACCAGAGATAATCCCAGTTTATAATAAAAAAGATTTAAATTTTGGTACTATATATACTGCAACAACAGGATCATCTGTTATACCTCGATTAAATTTTTCGAGTAACTTAAATATGACATCAGTAACTACTCAAGATGTTAATGCAAGAACTGCTCTAAATCTAACATTGAATTTAACAGCCCGCGGAAATATTGATCTTGCCGAAGTCCCGATTGATTATGTATTAGTTTTGGATTGGTCTGGAAGTGTAGGACGTAACGGATGGCGACAGACAGTTGATTGGGCTATTGGCTTTGTAAATTCATTGAAGGTAGCAGATAGAATTTCAATCATCCGATTTTCAACTGAGGCTACAAACTTGCATTCTTTGGTTGATAATCAACATAGACCTACTATTATTAATATATTACGAGGTATCCCCGATCCTTCTGGTTATACTTCCACAAAAGATGCTGTGAATGCCACGCTAAAAGAATTTCGAGATCATTCAGATATAGCGACACCCAAATTCATGTTTATGGTTACTGATGGAGTTCCGTATGGTGCCCCCATACCAGGTACTACAGATAGGGAAGATCAAGACCCCTGCCCTCTGGCACAGAATTTAAGGGATAATGAGATCGCTACTCTATTAATTGGAGTAGGTAATGGATGGAATCAGCAAGTAATTGAATGCTTGGTTGAGAATCCAGTGACAGACTTAATAAGGATCCAAGACTATAATTCACTAAGTTTTGATCCTGAAGACATATCATCAATATTGGGAAACCTTGCTAACACAACTGCATTTAACATTAATTTAACAATAGTTTTTGACGGAGATGTAAATCTTCTCCAATTTTCGAACACACCATCAACAATTATTGGAGATAGAGTAACTTGGTCAATAGACAAAATGAAAGATAATGAAACAATGTTAATCTCAGTGATACTAGATGTTTCAGGTGAGGGCACTGTTCCAATTTATACAATTGAGTCTAACTTGGAATACCAACCAGTAAACGAATCCTCATTGATTGAAATTCTAGATGCATTGAACGTTGAAATTACCGTGGAGGATACTGATCCACCTATTGTTGCAGTTCCTCCAGATTTAACTGTGGAAGCACAAAGTTCATCAGGAACGGTTGTATTTTTTGCTGCTGTTGCCTACGATCTCAAGGATGGAAACCTAATTCCTGATTGTAATCCCGTATCAGGTACATTATTCCCAATAGGAGACACTATGATTACGTGCTCAGCTACAGATAATTCAGGGAATTTTGCATCTGCAAGTTTTGTAATAACTGTAATTGACAGCATCCCACCTACATTAGTTTTACCAACTGATATTTACGTTGAAGCAGATGGTCCAACAGGAACCATTGTAGAATATTCGTCAATGGCATACGATCAAGTTGATGGACAAATCGATCCATTCTGCACACCTAGTTCAGGATCGACTTTTGAGTTGGGTACGACATATGTTTCATGTATTGCAGAGGATAGTTCTGGTAATACCGAAAGTGGAACATTTGCAATCACTGTAGTGGATACACAAATTCCAACATTATCGAATCCTGATGATATCATAATTTTGGAAGGTATAAGTGACGATAACGTTATGTGGGTGGTTAGCGATGATTTTCCTGATTATTTCGAGTTGTTCCAAGATGGAACCTTAATCTACACAAATACATGGGTATCTGGGGATAATATTGGACCCGACCTTACAGGCTTGGGCAATGGAACATATATTTATGAATTAGTTGTTTATGATACCTCAGGTAATTTTGCTGTTGATGAGGTTCAAGTAACAGTGATCTCAATTTATTCTCAATTCGACAAAGTGAGAGAACTAATTATAGAACTAGGATTAAAATCATCTAAGACTAATGTGCTACTTGGGAAGTTGGATTTGGCGATAATTGATTTTGAGGATGGTAAATATAGGATGGCTGTTAAACATCTAAATACATTAATGGTTAATTTAAAAGCATTTACAAAATGCAAAGCACATCTACAAGAAGCTGTAGATCTATTAATCCAGGAAATTCAGGTTCTTATTCAACAAATAAATTTATTTAAACTATTGACCGGATCTGACGACTCTTGTCATTGCCATTGTAAAAACTAAATTGATCCAGTAAACAGTTTTAAATTGATATTTGTAAACAATCACACATTAAATATGGCTGAATATATAAAATATCGACCTTATAGTTAGTTTTAGAATTGCAATTATTTAAATATGCTTGAGGCAATGATTCTAGATAAAGTGAATACAATTTGTCAAATTGTCTAAAGGGTCAATTTGTAGTATAATTAGTGGTGATATCATGTTAATAAATGAATATTTAGTAAAGAAAAAAACCTTTATCCTTATGACATATGTCGGAATAGCTACTTTTCTGATAGGTTCAACCTTTGCTATGCTAATTAAACCAGGGTATTCATTTACTAATCAGTGGCTCAGCGATCTTGGTACAGGAGAATATGCACCCTTGTTCAATATCACTTTAATTCTTTCGGGATTATTAACATCTTCATTTTATCCAGTCAGCTTTTACTTATTGAGGCAAAAGGGGTATTCCAAAACCAAATCAACAATTGGAATGATTTTTGGGGTTACATCATTTATTTTTCTGATATTAATTGGTGTTTTCAGCCTTGAAAATGACTTTCACAATTTGCATTCGATATCTTCCATGGTATTCATCGTTTCAGCATCTTTTGCTCAATTGTTATTGTTATCTGGATTCAGTTGGTATATTTGCATAGACTTAGCTGGACCATCCGCGATGGATAACAGACTTAGCTATTCATCGTTAATTATAGCCCTAATTTTTGCTGTAGTTTTCATACAAGGTATTAGTTTTGAACAGCATATATTACAAAAATTGACCATCTACTTGTTGATATTTACTGTTCTCTATCAAAGTACGAAAATATGGCAATCTGATAACCTTCTGAATACTAATTAACTAATTTTCCCCTGTAATATATTCAAATCTCTTTTGTAATTGTAAAATATGATCTTCATAGTGTTTAAACATATTTCCCGCAAATAACTCCCATGGTTGCCACTCTAAAGGCATTTTGTCAAAGACAGAAGCATTTGTCATTGAATTTTCTGTTAGTTCATTAACTTGATCCATCATGGGGCGGAATGAGCTTTGATATTCATTAATAATTTGCTCAGCTGAAAATTCATAATATTCCTGAAATATTTTTTCGTTTCGCTCATGGGTGGGTAATAACCAATATTCAGATCCGATCAAACTCATAGAACGAATTAGGTTTTCCATTTCCTTCTCGTACCAAAAAATATGAGCCATAATATCTTTGACTCTCCATCTACCAGATACTAATGTTAACAAATCATTTTTTCCAATAATTACATCCATCAATTGGTCCAAGAGTAGCCTTTGTTGTTCTGAAAGATCTATCAATTCTTGTTTTTTCACAACTATATCCTATACGATACTAGAGGAAATTCATTTTTACGTGTTTTTCGTCTATTCCATTTAATTTACCTATTTTTCATCCCGAAAATGCTATAAGTTTGTAACCTAATAAAAAAATGCCATCTCACAATGCAAGATACAATTCTCCTTCTGAATGCAAGTAATTATGAAGAAAATTTAGTCTATCCATATGCGTTTGTTCAAATTTCTGAAATCGCTTCTAGATACGATATCAAGGTAATTAGGAAAGATTTGTTTGGGATTGAAGACTGGAGAATCGAATTAGATCAACTATTAAGGAATTTTGATTTCAAGATGGTGTTTGTAACTTTAAGAAATACTGATACTTTGGGCATCCATGAATATCCTAACTCTAATTCATCAAAAGAGGGGGATCAAAATTATTATTTCCCATTAGATTTGACTAAGAAACTAATTAAAATTTTGAAAACTATTACTGAGATACCTATTATAATAGGAGGATTTGGTTTCTCTGTTATTCCAAAAAGAATATTAAATTTTGTGGAAGCAGATTATGGGGTATTTGGAGGCCCTGAAGGTTTTTTTGACAATTTTCAAGCTATATTACTTAGAAATGAACTTCAAGACATTCCAAATTTAGTTTACTCAGATTCTGGTAAAATCAAGCAAGGTCCTCGAACTTTTTATCCCCCATCTGAAAATCCTGAATACCATATTGAAATCATTAACGAAATTAAACAATTCAATTCAATGAAAGAGAAGAATGACAATGTTGCAACTAAGGAATCTGTTGCTTTGGAAATTTCTAGAGGTTGTCCTTATAGATGTTCTTTTTGCTCTGAACCAGTAGTTAAAGGATCAAAGGTGCAATATCGAAAGATTGATACGATTATTGCAGATATGAGAATATTAAGGGATAATGGATTTTATCAGATTTTCTTTGTGTGTTCTGAGCTCAATCCTTTCGGAAATGAATTTGCTTTAGATCTTGCAAAGCGAATAAAAGTGCTTAATTCTGAGGTTTCTGTTGATAAGAAAATAAATTGGTTGGTAACTTATCTAATGAATTTTACACTTGAAGAATTTAAATTTCTAAAAACAGCAGGGTTTCATGGGGGATGGTATGATATCATATCACTGGAAGATGATAATCTCTTAAATATGAGTGCTCCATACAACTCTGTCCAAATATTGGATACTATTCAGAAGTTAGATGGAGGACTAAAAGGAGCTTATATCGAAGAAGATGATGTATCGATTATTTCAGAGCGGATATACTCAGACAACCCTAAAACACATCGAGGAAGCTTTTTTCTGGGTAATCCTAGAACGTCCATTTCTACAGTTCGAGAAACATTAGTCAACGCTCACATGTATAGACTTGATTTAATTTATGATAAAACAGGTATTAATTTTGCAACAAGGATTTTCGATTACATTGGCTTGAATGACCATGAGTTGAGATGTGCATATTCCATAGATTTTGGTGGAAAATTAATTGATTATGATCAACTATATCCATCATTTAGTTACCCTCCAGATCTCCTAGATCATTTTCAAGATGAGAATAGATTGAGGAATTTTTTTACTTACATACAAACATCATTTCTTTCTTCAGAGCATCGATTTTTGATCGACTGGCAAAAATTCCTAACAGAGAATATTGATAAAGATGCTTTTAGTAATCTGTGGGCCAATATTAAAGATACTTCAACTCAATACCAAAAACCAATAAGTCAAGTCAATAACTACTTAGAAAACTTTGATACCCAAGTAATCAGTGATTTATTCTCAAATGACATGATTGAGGAGAAATCGAACTTGATCTCAGCCTCGGTTAACAATGCTTTGCAGACAATTATATACTCAAATATTAACGAATTAAAACCATTTTTGCAATTTTTACAATTACCAACAGACCTCGATCAAGTTTTAAATATGTCATCTTATGAATTAATGAGATTTTTTTACACTACATATCAATCTATAAGTGAAATTATTGAAGTAAGAAATAGTTTTGGTAATAATTCAATTGAGAGATTATTTTTTGAATATTTCATAGCCTTCAAAAATATCAAATTTGATGAAATTTATCGTCCATTTTTTAGCGAATAAATTTGGCTAGGGTTTAGATGGACGTTCTATTTTACCTCTGCAAATGCCCTAACTGGAATATTAGGAGCTTTTTTAATATTTAAGGGGACAGCAAAAAGTTTGAATTCTTGATTTTCCAATTTTTCCAAATTTGTGAGGTTTTCGATAATGAATATATTATTTGCTAAAAACTTTGAATGAGCTGGTCGGTGGGGTCTGCTAGTATCATCAACGTTTATTGTATCGACACCGACTAGCTTTACACCTAAAGAGATCAGCTTATCAATTGCTTCCTCTGACAGTGCAGGACAATTGGAATATGAATCTAATCCCCATTCGTGGCTTTTCCCAAAATTAAACAAAACTGCCTTGTTTTCAAGTTCAGCATTATTTATTTGATTCCAAATTTTCTTTTCATGGTTATGACCTGTGGCATCGATTATTACTCCATTCAAAATAAAATCGGTTAATTCGAAATCAGTAATATCTTTTGCATCCTTGTACCTGTGATATGGAACATCAATATAAGTGCCAACAGCCGTATGCATTTGTATTTTACCAAGTAAGAAAGATGTTTGGTTTTGATAAATTGGAAGGGTTTCTTCACGTTCTAAAATTGAAGATATTTTTAGAGTGAAATGTTCAATTGAACCATCAGGTAGTTTAAATTGATATCCAGGCATATTTTCATATAACGAATGACTCAAATCTATATATTTCATAATTTAGTTTTGAAAAATTATTAAATATACTTTTCCTACTTGAAGAATTAAATTTTCAATTCTAATTATTACCAACCAATTGTATTACGAATTTATCTGCAAGTACCCATTCATCATCAGTATTTTTTGTGATCCAGTTGTCACCTTCTAAGAGAGATAAAACCCTTGTAAGTTGAACTGGAGGTAAATCAAGTGACCTCTCAAGCGATTTCTGTATCGTGTCAAATTCAACGGGTTCATTATTCTTGATAACCCTCAAAATTCCAAATTCAGGGATTTGGTCCAATTCAATTAATCCGAGATCATATGTATCTATAAATTTCAATTTGTACATTGTTGCAATAAATTGACGTTCGTACTTAGTATTACAATCAATCTTGGTACGTAATTTTTCAATCTCATTAGGATCTGAATCCTTTGTTTGACTCATAAATTCAATCAAATTATCTTTGACTTTGCTGGAAATAGTCCATTGATAGTCATTTGTATATACTATTAGATTATCCGCTTGTAGGTTCGAAAGAACCATTGAGAGAGATTCAACAGTTGTTTTTTCCTCTAGGCCTTCAAGTGCAATAGGATGCTCTTTAATTATCGTTCTCAAAACCTGATATTCAGATACTTGCTGTAATTCTTCCTCTGTAGATAAATCTCCTTGAATATATCCTTGTTCTTTCAAAATGTCAATAAGAGGCCCGCTGATTACTGGTTTCCCACCCTCTTTTTCTACAATAATCACATCTTCAAAATCCTCAAGAAAATCCTCCATAGTTTCCCCCAAAGCATCATCAAACAAATTATCAATTTCGGTAGAGGGCTCTGATTCCTCTTGAATGGTTTCTTGGGGATCTGTTAAACTTTGTTGCAATTGTGTTTTTATTCTTGTTTGAGCATTGGATTCTTTGAGATCGAAATTTAGTGTGTCGAGGAAATCAGGACTTGTTTTTGGTTTTACCGCGGGTCTATATTTACTAGTTTGTGGCTGTGAAGGTTCTGTTTCTGAAACTAAACTATCAATTGAACTATCCAATAACTCTAAATCTTCAGTAATGTTAGGGAGTAGATCTGATTTTTCCGAAATCATCGCATTCAGACTATCAATTAATTCTTCAGAAAGAATCCATTTCTCGGTTTCATCTTTAGTAATCAATTTTCTATCTATTAGGAATTTCAAAAAATTAGATTCGATTGGTTCACTACCCATGGTAACAAGTTCTAAAAGAAGTGTATTAATAAAAATACGTCTGATTATAACTGTCTAGTAGTAATAATTTATCGAATCAATATAATTTCTATCTTGATGATAATTAATCAATTTGTCATGTTTTCTTTCGTTTTCAATTCTAGTGCGCTGTTAAGTTTCACCATGAATTCATCCAGAGGTATCTTGTGAACTTTAGCTGCCCTTTCTACTGTAATTAATTTTGTAAGTACTCTTCGAATTGAATATTTACCAATATTTTTTACTCCAAACACTTCCGCAATATCCCCGTACTCTTTTAATATTGCTGAAACTTTGGTATCTTTCGTAATTTCCATATTTTAACGAGGATTTAGAAGTATAAATACATTAAGAAAAATACGATTTATTAAGAGATAAACAGTGAACTAGGAAATCTGCCTATTGTTTCTTGTAAATTCCATATTGACTTTTTGATGTCAAATACGATACTAGGATAAAATAAAGATTTTATGCATATAAGTCCTAATGGATTAAATGAGTAACTTGTCAATAATTGAAAGTCATAAAAAATTTGAAAATGATTTTTCTAAAAAATTTATTGGAGTGTATTTTGATTCTGAAGAGGCTGGCAAACAATATTTTAACCAGCATTCAAAATCCAATAGGTTGTTTTTGATGTTTGAGAACTCAAAATTAGTAGGATTTTTTTATTACTTGTTTCAGTATTCTCACCATGCTAATTATTTAGCTGATATTTGTGTTAGTAAAAGCTCTCAGGGTAAGGGATATTCAAAGCATTTGTTAGCAAAATATGTTGAAATTTCTAAAGAACAAAGAAAGAAAAATAAAATTACTTTGAGTTCGACTCATTTGGACAACAAAGCATCTCAGAAAATGCATTTAAAATTTGGTTTTGAAGAAATTGGTATTTTGAGAGGGCTCCACTATGGAACTGATGAAATTTTCTATGCTTATAATTTGGAATAATAATCATTCTGATGGAGAGGATAGTAAATAATCAATAGTAATTTCAGACAGTGATATCTGTTCTAATAGAAAGAAGAAACATTATACCATTCGGTTGAATGAAAAGCTTTTATACCACACAATATATTCAACCATGTGGTTAAATGAATATGCAATTGGATCTAATCTTCAACTCACTTGCTGACAGTACCCGAAGAGATATTTTGAAACGGCTTGTTACAAACGAGCTATCTGTCTCTGAAGTTGCTGAACCCTATGATATGAGTCTTGCCGCTGTTTCAAAACATTTGAAAGTACTAGAGAGGGCAAATTTGTTAGGTAGAAGAAGAGATGGAAAAAGGTATATTCTCAGTGCAGAGATTGAGCCCCTGAAAGAAATTGATAATTGGATTGATTTCTACAGGAAATACTGGGATGACGCCTTTAACAAGTTGGATGATTATTTGATTGAACTACAAAGAGTAGAAAAAAAAAAGGAGACCAAAAACAATGAGTCAAGAACTTCTTAAACTAAATGAGACAACCGAGGACACACTTGTGATGATACGCGAGTTTACAGGGTCACAGAGCCTTGTGTTCGAAGTATTAACAAAAGCAGAACACATATCTCAATGGCAGATTCCAAAAAACATGGAAATAAAGGCAGTGGAAACTGATCTTGTAAAGGGAGGAAAGTATAAAATAATTATGCATTCACCCGATAGGGGATTTGATTTTGAATTATTTGGTGAGTATAAAGAGATTGACCCTCCAAACAAAATTGTTTTCACACAAAATGTCCCGGGGTTAGAGCCTATGAGTACAATCACGATAACGCTTAGTCAAGACGGTGATAAGACACAGATGGTGTTTAAACAAACAGATATCGCTTCTAAACAGATGAGAGATGGTGGCCTAAATGGTTGGGCTCCTGTATTTGACCG
>JAAFKL010000025.1 GCA_021399405.1 Candidatus Heimdallarchaeota archaeon
GAATACACCGAAGGCTCATTCTCGTAAGAGAAGGAGAAGTCCAAATACAGCCAAAAAGAAAGTAGCAATTTCTGTTCCTGTATTCGTTGTAACGAACCATCAACAATCAAGCAATGATATTAATTTTGATTTGTATGATGATATCGAGAATGATCTTGCAATGGTTAAAAAGTGTGAAAAAGCCATCTTGGTCGAGAATGCTATCTCGAATAAACCAAGTGGAAGGAAGCGACTCTCTCCCTAAGGAGACTTAAGGAGACAAGTACTATACTATTCCAGTGTAGCAACTGGAGGATACGGTGACGTTGGTATGGTATTAGCAGAACATACGAGAAAAGTTAACAACACAAAGTTAGCTTTTCAGATCATATCATAATAAACGAATAATTAGTGACTAGCTAAATCATATTATTAAAAACAACATCGTCACCAAGTTTCTCTTCGATTCGTAATAACTGATTATATTTACCAACTCTCTCAGATCTTGCTGGAGCGCCAGTTTTTATCCTCTCGGCTTTTAATCCTACAGCTAAATCTGCAATAAATGTATCTTCTGTTTCGCCTGATCGATGTGAAATAACAACACCCCAATCTTGTTTCTTGGTTAGATCAAATGCTTGTTTTGCTTCCGTGAAGGATCCAATTTGATTAACTTTGAGTAGTAGGTAATTCATCGACTGTTTGTCAATTGCAGTTTGAATTCTTTCAACATTTGTAACGGTAAGGTCATCACCAACAATCGCTCGAGATGAACCAAATTTAGATACCAGTTGAGAAAATGAATCATAATCTTGTTCATCAAAGGGATCTTCTAATGAAAGTAAAATTGGGTATTCCTCAACAAGTTTCTCATAATATGAAACGAATTCCTCAGGCGAAAGCTGGGTTCCATCAAGGTGATATTTTCCGCCTTCAAAAAATTCAGATGCTGCAGCATCAATTCCAACGTAAAATTGCTCAACAGGTTTGTAACCCGATGTTTTAATGGATTCTATTAATGCATCAAGAGCATCTCGGGTGTTACGAATTGGTGGCGCAAATCCTCCCTCATCACCCACATTGGTTGCTGTTGGACCATATGTTTTTTTGAGATAGTTTTTCAAATTATGATAAACTTCTACTGAAGCTCTTAATGCCTCTGAGAAGGTATCAAAACCCAATGGCATCAGCATAAACTCTTGAATTGCAAGATCCCCTCCTGCATGTTCGCCGCCATTTATTACATTTAACATAGGGCATGGCAGGGAATAATCGCCCTTTCCAATATATTCGTAAACCCACATTTTCTCTGAATTAGCCGCTGCTCTTAAATTCGCAATTGAAACTCCTAGAATTGCATTTGCTCCTAAATTAGCTTTATTCGGTGTTCCATCTATTTCGTTCAAATATAAGTCTAAATTTTCCTGCTCAGTAATATCACGACCAATAATTTTGGGTGCGATAATGTCATTCACATTTTTTACTGCTTGTAGTACACCTTTGCCAAGAAACCTTGATCCACCATCACGTAATTCCACTGCCTCGAATTGACCTGTTGAGGCGCCCGAAGGTACGATAAACTTGCCACTTACATTATCTGAATATACTTCAACTTCAATTGTTGGATTCCCACGTGAATCCAAAATTTCGCGAGCATGAACTTTTTTGATTGTACTTGTTATGATAAACTACCAACAACAGGAAATGGTCAATTATTATATATTTATTCTTCATTTTTGATAACTTTGTTGACTTAGTAGTAATCTTTTTTTCTAAAACTTACAAAGAGCGAAATAATGAGTGAAAATAACGAAAGTGGTTTGAGCAGGAATATTGATTTATTTTCTGGTCTCGTAGGCTTGATATTCATAATATTTGTTGTATCAACTGCAATTATTTCATCCGATAACAGAGATGAATATTATTCCAACAATCCAGATATCGTACCTGGAACATTTCTTTTCATCGGACTCCTTTTACTTACCCCCCTCCTTTTCTATGGGATTTTATTATTTGCAAAAGGAGTATGGGCTCTTTTGATTGAATTAGTCGATAGAGCCAATGAAAACCCTTCCCAAATAAATTAATTTAATAATTGAGTGGTAATGATGTCAGAAAATGATTTAACCAAAATTAGTGATCTTGACGGAAAAAGTGTGGCGACTAGGTCTTGTGCCTATTGCAAATTAAATTTTCAGGAAGGCTTTATGGTTAGTAAATTATGTTCAAATTGTCGGAGACTTTTTGTTCTTTATCAAATGAATCAAATGTTTCAGAAAATGTTGGTACCAAGTTTATTAGTTGCACTTTTATTTTATGTATTAAGCCCTGCAACCAAGGAATATGCGTGGTTGCCACCTGTGCTTGTAATCGCACCATCATTTATAATTGGGGTTTTTCAAAAAAGACTTCATTTCAGAGGTGTGCAAGATGAATATAGGATTATTCCTTTGTTCCGATATTCAAAAATGCTGAATGATAATTCATATTACAACGCAGCCGTTGAATTGTGGAACCTCAATTATAATCTGTATTCCGAAACCCATCAGAAAAAAGTAATGTTTGAATTTGTTCATTCCATTCTTAACCGTGTGAAGGCGAGTCCTATGAATTGGATATCCGACATGAATGGTCCAACGGGTATGTCTGAACCAGAATTCGTTGCGTATCTTTTTGAAATTACTGAAATAAGAGAATCTCTTTCTATCGATAAAGGTACAGGCACTTTGCCTGATATTTGGCCTTTTCTAGATGATGACAAACTGAAACATGAAGTCTTGGATATACTTTCTTCAAATATTGAAACAATTGATGAAGCAACAGATGCAGAGAAGAAGCTATTTCTTGAGGATTTATTTTTAATTGATGAAGAACTGATAAGTCTTGCAGATACGAATGAGCGATGGCATAATATTATTGATGAATTGGATAATTTCGAAGCAGAAACTCCACCAAGGAACATGCTTGAGGAAGTTAAAATGAACTCGCAAAGCCAATCAGAAATGCAACAACTCATAAATGACTAGCAAAGTTGATTTCTAATTAGAATATTTTCAAGGTAGAATTAGATTGGTACTTAAAGTCAGCAATCTTTCAATTTGGTATCAAAATCATAAAGCTCCAACATTGAAGGGAGTTAATTTTGAAGTTAAACAAGGTCAAAGTCTGTTAATAACAGGTAATATGGGTAGCGGGAAGAGTACTTTGTTTTGGGCAATCTCAAAATTATTTACTCCTGGCACTTTACTTCGATCTAATGGTTCGATAACAAGTGATCGCCCCCTAATCTACATTTCACAAAGAATAAAAGCCCAAATATTAACTTTTAATGTTAGGGAAGAACTAGCAACTCGCTTAAGTTTCAAAAACGTGGATCGTGAAAAACGGCGTGAACTTGTTTATGAATTAACTAGTAAATATAATCTCGGTAATTTGATTGACAGAAATACAAGAAATCTATCATCTGGGCAACAACAATTAATTGTTATACTGGCAAATATCATCGAGATGAGGGAGAATTTTATCATATTAATGGATGAACCATTGTCATTGTTAGATAAGAAAAACAAAAAATTGGTAATTTCACTTATATCAGATTTAGTAAATCGAGGAAACTCTGTAATTATTGCTGATCCAAGGTCCAACAGATATTCAGAACTAAATCCTGAAATACAAATTTTAAATAATGGGAATTTGCAGAAAGAGCAAAATTTGGCTATTCACAAATTTAGCCTGGATCTGACATTACCTCAGTACTTCAAATATAAACGGAAAATATCTCTAGGTATTGGGATAGGTTATCATTCTGAAATTCAAAGAGTGGAAACTGATTTACCGAGTGAAGGTATTGTTCTCGTTACTGGAGAAAATGGATCTGGTAAGACCACGTTATTGCTTACCCTAGCAAAAATTATTAAGCCAATAACTGTATATAAAGAGTTTAAATTTCCCCCTACACTGTATTTACCTCAAGATACTTTTACTTTTTTCTGGCGAGAAACCGTAGAAGATGAATTATTAGAATCATTTAGTAAAGATGAAATTCCAAGATGGTTAGATGATTTTCTCACTACTTCACCATTTTTACTATCCGAAGGGCAACGCAAAAAATTGGCTTTAGAGCTCTGTTATTCTTCTGAGAATGTTCTCTTATTAGATGAACCCACTCAAGCTTTAGATTTAGATTCGATCAAATGGTTTGCGGAGAAAACTATAGAGTATGCTAAGAACAATTTGATTGTTATCTCTACAAATGATACTGAGTTCATAGAACTATTTGGTAAATCACCTGTGGTGATTAATTTTTCAATGTAGGTGCATTATGTTAGAATTATTTGAGTTTGATGAATCCATCGGTTCTAATATAATCAATGATCGAAGTCCAACTATTAAATTTCTTGTCTCTATAATTTTACTTGTTTCAATTTTCATTGAAAATGAAATTTTACCGCTAACAATATTATTTCTGATAATATTTCTCTTTTCTACTATATCACAGGGAATTAGACGAATATTAAAAATTTACTGGAGTATGCGTTATTATTTGATTTTAGTTATTATCGTCTCTTTATTTTTCAATGATTTAAGATTCGATTATTTTATTCTCATAACAATTCTAAAATTAATTTCAATTTTTATTTCTTTTTCGTTTTTTAGTAAAACTACAACCCCGGAGAGGTTGATTGATGTATTAATTCAATTAAAAATCCCACCAAGAATCGCTTGGAGTGTAGGGGTCTCATTTAGACAAGCCTTATTGATTTTAGAAGATGCATATTACATTCAATCAATTCAAAGATTACGTATAGGGTATAATGAACTTAATTTTAAGAAGAAAATTGCTTTCCGGTTCACAGAAATTTATACCATGTTAGTAAGTATCCTTGCAAGGTCAATTGTCATATCTACTGAATTCGCAATAGCAATCAAAATGAGAGGATTCGATGGATCAATTCATAAAAACATCATCTTGGATAGCTCTCCAATTCATATATCTGATTATCTATTTCTAATACTCGTAGCAGTGCTTACTTTGACAATTATTGTTATTGTATGACGTCAGTTTTTTAATATATAATGTTCAATCTGTTTTGTGGCAATTACTGAGGAATATGAAGTAAAGTTCCATAATTACAATGGTAATGAAAAGGAATTGAATGATTTCATTGAGGAATATAAGTTTATTAGAGAAACCAAACGAAATGAAGGAAATGTAAACTCAAAAGTTTTGTCATATTTTTTTGATGGGTTGATTGCTTTAACACAAGCAGATCAGGCATTTTGGAATGGAGATAATCAAGGGGCATATAGCGGCTATCAAGAAGCAGTTAGGATGTTTAATAGATTTAAAAATTCTAGAAATTCTAATGCTAAATTAGACATTCTATCAGAACGAATGACATTTAGGGCAAGTGGTTTGAATAATCTCGCAGATGCAATTATTGTGAAAGATGAAAAAACAAAAGAAGATATGTTTTCAAAAGCACTGAGTAATTTTAACGAAGAGGTGTCATTGGCTAACAAAATGAATGAACAAATGTCATCTTATGCCGCATTTGCAAGAGCATCATTCACTGAAAGTCAGATACTCCTTACTGTTGCAAATACAATAAAAGACAGTGATTCGGATGAAGCAAAACGTTCCCTTCTGAGATCGCGTGCATCATTAAAACAAGCCTGTTACATAGATCCACGATATTTGCATTATATGGAAAAACTTGAAGAAACACTAGATAATTTAACTAGACGTAGATTACTACAACGAGCTGAAAATCAAGCGGACAAAGCTACTCTAGAATCTGAAAACGGGAAATATATGGATGCAAAATTATTATTTCAGAACGCAATGTTGCTACATAAGAGGGCGTCATCATTAGCCACAGATACTGGTTCCAGAAGAAAGTTACTTGCATCTGCTACAATTTATGAAGCCTCAATACATGAGGCACAAGCAACTCAATATTTTCGAGTTGAGAATAATACCGAATTGGCATCAGAAAAATTTATTGATGCTTCAAAACATGTCGATAAGGCGATTGCATTGATGGGGCATTTTGGGAGTAAATCTTTAGTTGATAATTTTAAAGCTCAAAGTGATTTCTATAAGGCTATGGGGAACCAAGCAGGTGCTATCACGTCATTTGATGCCGATCAATTTCAAGAATCCAAGAATCAGTTTGATCAATCCGTTAATTTATTTGAAAACGTGATAAAACTGGCAAAAGAAGGAAGTAACGAAGTTTTAGTTAATATGAGTAATGATGCAATTGCTGATATCAAGGGATACTTATCAATGGTTGAGGCAATGTTGTAATTCAATTAACAAAAGTGATTAAATTATGGCTAGGAAGTTTCTTGCATTGGGCGATTCTTATACTATTGGTGAAAGCGTGAGTATCGAAGATAGATGGCCAGTTCAATTGCAGAATATTTTAAAGCAAACTGGAATAGATATAGATGAGTTAAAAATAGTAGCTGTCACAGGTTGGACAACCTCAGAACTTCAGTTGGGGATCTCCAACGATCTTTTTGCTCCCCCGTATGATCTAGTTAGTCTGTTAATTGGAGTAAACAACCAATACAGAAATGAAGATAAAAATAAATATCGTAGTGAGCTAACTGAGTTAATCTATCAAGCAATTGATTTCACAGGAGGAGATATTGAGAAGGTTTTTGTTGTATCAATTCCTGATTGGAGTACAGTGCCATTTGCGGAAGGGAGAGATAGAAATCTTATTGCTGATGAGATTGATATATTTAATAAAATTAAATTGGAACAATGTGAGAAAATAGGTGTGAAATTTATTGATATTACTCCCATTTCGAAAACTGCGAGTAATGACCCGGAGTTGACTGCTGAGGATGGGCTACATCCTTCAGGAAAGATGTATCAATTATGGATGAGTGAAATAGTTCCTGTTGTAAGGCAAATGTTACTGCCTTAATTTTACAATTTAAGATATATTGCTTTTGAAATCTGAATATCCTGAACAGCGACACCTGTTAAATCAACAATTGTTATTTCAGTATCTGAAATTCTCCCTAATTTCGGATTATCGATTATTTTGCCTAATTCAATAATTTCGGTTTTAGATTTATATCCCGCCTTCAAATAGTGGAAAACCTCTCCCCTTGATTGTGATTGAGAGATTGAATCGACAACAATTTTATCACACAGATCAATAATTTTTTCATCAAGTTCCTGTTTTTCAGTTGTATCTGAGCCAATAGTTGTAATGTGTGTTCCTTGTTTTATTTGATCTGCTTTGATCAATGGAATTTTAGAAGGTGTACATGTCACGATTAAATTTGATTTCTCTGTTAGTATATTCATATCTAATGTAGTTTGAACATCAAAGCCAAAACTATCAACATCAATCTTAAATTTGTCAATACTAGATTGAGATCTTCCCCAAACTATCACTTTAGAGCAATCAATTACTCCTTGAAGATATTGGAGCTGCAATTTCGCTTGAATTCCAGTTCCCACAATCCCGATCCCCTTAACACTAGCAGGTGCCATATACTTTGCAGCAATTGCTCCAGCCACGGCAGTTCTAATATCAGTTAGATATCCTTCATCTAACAATATACATAGAATTTCACCGGTTAATTGACTAAAAATTATATTTAAACCACTATTAGATGGAAGTCCGAGTTTGGGGTTATCATAAAATCCTTGAGCGATTTTTATTACATAGTAATCATCATTTTTTATATATCCATACTTGATGTGACACTCTCCAGGGGGGTTATCAAAACTCAATTCCCCAACCGGTGGCACAATTACATTTCCATTGGAATATTCAACAAAACCTTCTTCTATCAATTTGATTAGATCTAAATCAATCAATAACTTTTCAATTTCCTGTTTGTTAATGATTTTCAAATTCTTGGACTCTGTTTTCCTAATAAATGATTCAGATATAACATGTGAATCAATGACTTGGTAAATTGATAAAATAATCCACAAAAATAATAACTAAATACCACGTAAAAATGTCAAGAAATATGCCTCTATACACTTCAGCAACGAAACAAAGGCAAAACAGTTTAATGCAAAACCTCAAATTAGAGCTTAAGAATAATTTATTGAAGGATAATTTATTGAAGGAGTGAAAAAATATTTCGTTTAATGATATGGCAGCCGAAGCAGTGGCTTCAGGAGATATAGGAGTGGGGTTCCTGATTTCAGACGCCTGTGAAGTGTTCTGGCAAGTTGGTACCTGGGAAGGCTTCAATGTCTGTGAAGTCCTTGCAGAGTGGAAAAAGTCTGCAATGACGCCTATAACAGTAGGTGGACTGAAGTTCACAATTATTGGAAAGACTCCTGAGCGTTTGGTGTCAACAAATATTGGAGGACAGGGGCATCTTGTAGCCGCAAAATGCAGCTATTATCCTGGATATTTGATATGCTGGTGCCCTGCAACAGTTGGTCCAAATATCGCATATGCTGTGATTCAAAAATTAGCTGATATGGTAAAAGCATAACTCAATAGAATTAAATTACTTACTCTAAATAATCAAATATTGAATAATAGCGATCGCTAATTATTAATCAATCAATTGTGAAATATATTGAACGAAATAAAATGATAATTTATGATACTGTTTTGTTATTACATCCCAATGTTCCCCTAGTACAGGCTGTACAATTAATTTTGAATCTCTTACCACCATGTATTCAATTACCATTACGACAAAACAAATTTTGGATGGCCTATCTCTTTGATATGAATTGTAATTCTAAATTTAACTTACATGTCTCTACTCCAAATGAAAATTTGCAATTGTACGCTATTTCCATTGAATTAATCAAAGTTATTCAAAAAATGAATTTACTTGTCAACAGATCAAAGTATCCGTAAACGATTTCTTTATTTCAATCAATACATTCGTTGGATTATGGGTTCAGATAGTGTTTCCTCGTTACAAGAATTTAAAGAATTTAGAGAGAAAATGAATGAGAAGATCCTTGGATCTGGCCATTTAGGGATTAAAAGGTTCTTTACTTTAGACACTAAAGCTTTTCAACCAGGTGCTCTAGACGTAAAAACAAAAGAATTGTTAGGATTAGTAAGCTCTATGGTTTTAAGATGTGATGATTGTATAACATATCATGTCATCCAATGTGTTTTGGAAGGAATGACAGATGAAGAAATGTGGGAAGCCTTCAATATAGCATTAGTTGTCGGAGGGTCAATTGTAATCCCGCATCTAAGAAGGGCAGTAGATCGCTTATTCGAATGTCGTGATCTGGAAAAAAATAATCCCGATGAGTTGAAGCAACAAGGTTCAAGCTCACCTTATTCTTAATTATTTATTTTTCAGTTTCTTCTCTAGATCCTTCTAATGTTCTTATGAAGGAAGCTATATTGATTATTTCAGTTTCTTTTGGGGGTCTAATATTAGAAACTCCTATCGGAATACCTGCAATAATGGCTTCAGATCTAAATTTATTAATTGATTTTTCTAAAGTCAAGAAATAATACATTGATGCAGGTGCGATTAGGGGCCAAGATAACATCAAAATAAACCCAAGCCATGCAATATAGTCGAGAGTCATTAATATTGTGGAATCACCCCCAATTACAAAAGTCTGATCTGTTAAACCTTCTCTAAACTCGGTAAATATTGACCAACCAGAAGTTAATGCCCCAATTCCAACAACTGCATCAAAACGACTTCTAAATGATGATCCTGGAGTGTGTATAAATCGATTATCTGGATCAAAGGATCTCAAATTACTATCTTCTAATACAATTGTAAGAGGTATATACATCCCTAATATTATTGTAGAAACTCCCAAAGTCAATAATGGGGTGAGTAATTCAGAATTATTTTGGTAAAGCGGAGAATAGGATCGTATTCTGGAAATAATTGGTCCTATTATAAATGCTGTAGCTGTGATGTAGAATCCCATTTGACTGATTGAAATCCTAAAAATTAATGGCCCTATAGACAAAGGTCCTTTCAACCGCCTATCCTTAGCTTGACCTTCTAAAAATATTTCAGAGTCCGATTCAAAAAATCGAATATATAGCCTTGATATCCATGATCTCTTTTTATCAGCGTGTACAAAAGGGGCATAAGTTGCACGTGCACCTATCAAACCCATTTTTTGCCAGAAAAGACCTCCAATTAGACCCATTATGAAAACCATAATGCTGAACGATATGCTGAAAGTTAACCTTACATTTGAATCATCAAGTTCTGTGATTATGGAGTATAGGAAATATGATGCGGCAATATTAATTCCAATTACAACAAGCGAAAAAAATGCAATTCCAATCTTAAGTGGTTTCTCGAATTCAGCTAGCAATGCTTCATGCGAAATATCATAATCTCTGTATAATCTTGACACAGAATAAATTTATAGAATTAAAGTAAAAACATTTCTTATTAATTGTGAATTATTTAGGTAGAATGCATTTGTTATTCTGTTGGAATTGCACCAGCTGGAAGTTTATCTTTTTCAATTTTTTCTAAATTAATTGTTTGTTCAACTTGAGGAAGAGAGGTAAAGAACCAACTGTAGAATAATAATAACAATCCGAATATTGAGACTCCCAATATTAAAACAGTGATCCCAGTATATTTAGCAACTATTCCAGCCCCAAGAAGTGATACTGGAGAAACGATTTGTGAAATGACCATCCTCACACTAATTACCCTTCCCTGAAGATCTAAAGGAACAACTGTTTGCCAAATCGTCATACTATGGACATTAGCAACTGGTATACCTAGTCCAATAATGACCATCCCTGCAATTAATGCTTCTACGGATCCAAATATTGCAGCAAAACCAATAATTAATATCCCAAAGACTCCAAAAAAGATTCCAAGAAATATACCTGTCGTATTTTTCTTGAACAGAGTTTTACCCGACAATAATAAAGAAATCAAAATTGTACCTGCTTGGTTTGCTCCGAGTGCAATTGCTAAAATATATTCATCACCATCAAACAAATCTATAACTGCGAGGGGTAATATTACAAAGAAGGAGGATAAGACTAGATTTATCCCTGCATACATTATTAATAGGTTTAGCAGTCCTCTTCTTTCTCTAAGAAATCCAAAACCTTCTCCAAATTCTTTTCTGAATGATGATTTTTCTCCCTGTTTAGATTTTACGACAGATGGTATTTTAACGAATATTAAAGGAACAACTGCTATAAGAAACGTAACAACATCTGCCCATAAAATAATATGCAAGTTTTCAATTCCAACAAAACCAATTAATACAGCTGCTATAACTGGTCCTGATAATGCAATTAGACCATTCGCAAGAAAATTCATACTGTTGATTTTAGTTAATTTATCTCTAGGGACAAGAACGGGGATAATTGCCCTTAAAGCAGGATCTTGTAATCCTTGAAATGCTCCACGAAGTGTTAATAATATCAATATACTGGTGATACTAGATTCACCTATCGTGAAAAGATAAATTAATATGAAAGTTGCTAAAGCTTGTAGAAAATCGACGGTACCGATAATTTTCTTTCTACTATATCGATCCACAAAAACGCCTGCAAATAGACCTACAAGAATTTGACTCCCCAATCCTAAGAATGCAGCTAATCCTAACATAAATGGGTCAAGAGTTGTGATTGTAATCCACCAGATGATGGAAAATTGAACTATTCTTGATCCGATGCTTGATACCCATTGTCCACTAAGAAAGGTGAGGTAAGAAGCTAAGGAATGTTTATTTTCGATTTCATTTGTTGTAGTTGTTTGATTTTGTGTCATTTTAATCACGAATTTTACCATTCAAGTATTAGTAATATTACTGAATCGTAACACGTATATAAAACTAGAGGTTAGGATAATTTTTGTAATACTAATAATGAAGAATTAAGACTCAATTATAACTAATATCGACTTATCAATATAATTTAGAAATACTGAACGGTATAAATAATTCCAAATAGTTGAATATGGATCTAATCAACATAACAAGGATATATAAATGGTAATGACTTATTGACGTTTGGATAGAATATGGCTAAGCTACATGCTTTAGAACTTAACCTACCTGAAATTCTCTATGATCATTGGAATACTATACCAATTATTCAAGATGTAAGTAAAAGTGTTATAGATAAACTTGGGATAAAACAAGCTCAGCATTATATCATTGCTGCATTATCCAAGGCGTTAGAGGACGAATACCCAAGTGGATTAAGAAAACGTTATGCAATGACTGCGAGTGAAATTCAGGAAATAATGAAAACTTCATTTGATTTTGAAGTAAACAAATCAAACTTATATTATCATCTCCAAAAGCTAGTAGATGGGAAAGTAATACAAATTGTAACTTCTGTTCAATCAGCCAATATTGTGACGTCTTATTATGGAAGAAATTCAAAGCTTATTTTTTCCGATCCCGAGATAAAGGAGAAGAGTGCAGATAAGAAAAATAAAAACCATTATTCATCCCATCCCATTCTTAAATTACTGAAATCAAAACAATTTTCCACACTACTCGAAAGCTACAAACCAAACAAGTCCAAACTAGATGAAATTGCCACACTTGTAGACAAAGTGTCAAACACTGGATATGAGCATAATCGTGAGTTTATGTCTTGGATAATAGATAATGAAGAACATTTTCAAGGGAATGATATTGATCTACTTGATTTTAATCGTTTGTACAATCAAATGAAAGCATATGATGACAATATGATGAAACTTTTTAGTCTTCTTCAAGAGATATTCAAGATTTAATTTATACTCAAGCTATTTTGTTAAGTAGTTTTAACTTAGAATAATGTGAACGTATAAATATCTAATACACAAATAGTAATTATTGAAAATACAAATTATTATTGTGATATCTATTCTAATACTAATCACTCCAACATCCTCTGTGGCATATACGGATACAATTGGAATCGAAGAAAATGACGAGGTCAATTTACATTACGCCCTTACTTTTGATGGAAAACTTGATCAAGAGAGTGATTTCACCACCATTGTAAGTAATAATAATTTAATTGAGGGATTTTATTTGGGTATTCTTGGGATGAGGGTTGGTCAACAAAAAGACATTGTGGTTCCACCTGAATTAGGATACAGTAGTGGTGATTTAGCTGGTAAGATTCTATATTTTGATGTAACTGTGAATGAGATTGTAAATAATATTAGAGGTGATAATTATGTTGCCCCTGTACAAACTGAATCACAGATATTTAATTTTTATGAAAATGAAGTTTCAGTCCCTGAAGATAGTGTAATTCAAAATTTAATTTCATCTCCATTAGTTATGGCATTCAGTATTACAGGACTTGTTTTACTGATTTATTTGAAAACATCAGGAGGTAACGTTGTTGAGAAAGTTGCTTCTAAAAAAGTGCCAGGAAAAATGACTGCTCAAGAAAGATTACAGAAACGAAGAGAGGATGTTGATAAGAACCTCCAGAATAAATAATTCAAAAGCAGTTATAGAATTAAAAGATTACAAGGTATTTGCGTATAGTGGAGCCTATCCGCAATAATTTGATACATATATAATTTAGTATGATTTATTTTTATATTTGTATAATTCTTGTTTTTTTATCTTAAATATTGGTTGTCTATGTATTATTAACCGCATATGCGGGTCCATCGTCGATTGTAACTGAACCCACATTGTGAGGAACTTCAATTATTATTGATCCCATTGCCACATTTCCAGATCCGTCTACAATCTTAAAGAAAATTGTGTACACTCGTCCATTTCCTTTTCCTTGTCGTTCAGCTCTCAGATCGACAATCTGGTCACCAGTAATTACTATATCATCAAAGGTCTTACCATCTCCGTTGCCTCTGACATCCTCTGGTTCATCGCTAGTTACTTTTGTAATAATCACATCATCTTTCCCAACATCGGCATCACAAATATCTGAGACAGAAATAAAGTACCCTGCAATATCTATTGTGTGATATTTATGATTTGGTGGCCACAATATTGTATTTTCAAAATCAATAATCTCAAATTCAGGAATTGTTGTATCAACAATCTCAATATCAACTAGATCCCAATCATAATCTATACCATCAAACACAGTAAGATTAATTGTTGTCAATCCTAGTGGAAGTGTTATTGTTGGAATCATACCCATTACAAAGTTATCACCCCAAGTCCAATTATATGTTAAAGGATCATCGTTTGGATCATAAGATCCTGAACCATCAAGTGTAACTTGTGCTCCTGCATGGCTTGTTTGCTCTATACCGAATTGATCTGGACCAGCATCAGCAACTGGAGGTAGATTCGGAAATATTTTTTCGATTGTAAGAAGTGCCCAAACTGTATCTAGGATGGGATTATTTGCCCAACGACTTCCAATCCAATAACCATCTGCATGTTGTCCGTCAATAATAACATCTGCAAACTCCTCAAACCAATCGAATTCTCCAATACCATCATCATCAAAGTCTAGCAAATCTATTTGAGAATACTCAAATCCCTTCATTAGACAAAACATTGCTTGCCAGTCGGGACGAGATGTATCATGGCCCCAACCTGGAGAAGTATTTGTATCATTCCAGTGTCTAACAATAAAATCCATTGCATCTTGAAACATTTGATCGGTAGGCGCTATGCCAACAAAGGTCATTTCAAAGATTAAATTTCCGGTTTTAAGTTCATTAATATAACTTGAAGAATAAGGTACATATCGAGATCCACCGTCATAAGCACTACCTGTAACAGGATATTGTATCACTCCTATCCAAGCCTCCAACATTGTTTTAACCCATTGTGGGACAGTACACCCAAATCCTTCAGCCGCAGCTAAACCTAGAACTGCATATCCAGTAACGGAATTATCAGAATAATATCCAATATTGTCCTGAATATAATATCGCCAACCCCCTGCATGGACTCCTAAATCTCCTTGAGCAAAAATTAACCAATCGGATGCATCCTGCGTAATTTCGAAATATGTATCCGCTGTTCCGTCGGAGTCAAAATCAGCCCCAATTTCATTAACTCGATCCGGAACACCACTAGCTTCAAGAGCCATGAGTGTTACTCCTACTGTGTAAACCCAGTGGCTAGAAACTATTGGGGAACCAAAAGCAATCCCAATACCATTTCCATTGGTGTCTGGATCATCTATTGTACCAGACGCCGAAGAACGGTGATCTTGAAGTCGTATTGTTCGTGTACGTGCTTGATAAAATAGAAATTCCCATCCATCAATAACATTCTGAAAATATTCATATTCTTCATCAAATGGTGAGATACCTAATTCATAAGCTCTATCTTGTAATTTCGTAAGTACAAATCCGGTATAAGCTGCAGCGTCGTTGGGGTTAAGATACCAACCCCCATCAATGTGTTGTTGGGAAACTAGATAACTAATACCATTTGTAATCGCTAACTCGATATCATCATCCTCAGCTGCATGTAGGAATTGATATGAAGAAAATCCTATAATCAGTGAGAACATAATGATACCTGTAATAAATTTATGATGTTTCATTATTTTATAACACCTAATCTTTGTGTTGTGGGAGTTTATTTGAGAAACTATAAAAATTTTATGCGCATTATTTATATAATCGATCCTCTAAATCGGATTATTGATTATAATAAAAAATTAAACAAACAAATACATGTTTGCTCATCAAACCAAATCCCTCATACCTGTTATTTCCAAAATTATGTCCAATTTTATAATAATATTTTCAGGAGAGATTTGTAATTCTTCTAATGGTTTCTCTTAATACCAGCCAAATAGATTTTGGGGCTTCATCTACATTGTTTGCTTCACTAAGTGCAATCATGGTAAATATTGGAGCCCAAATGGCTGCCATTACAGCACCCCATAGTGATTTGAAAATAATGAATTCATAGAGTGTAAAAGTGTCTAACTGAATTAACATCATTGATCCCACTATTAGAGGTGTGAAGAGTGATGTGACAAATAACCCAAGAATGATACTTCCATAGAAATACCCTGACGGATATTTTTTCAAGAATTTCGGATTGTTATTTATAGGTTGAATTTTATGTCGGGCTACATCCCCATATACCGCTCTGGTGATAAAAAAACACGTATAAAAAGTAAAATAAAAATTAGCTTGTATGATATCGATGGCAATACTTTTGATGCCGAACAAAGGGATCACATCATCATTTCTAAAATAAAACCATGTAATAGCTCCATTTATGATGAGATTAATTATTACCGAGATTATTCCTTGATTAACTATGGCATACCTAAAATGAGATTTCGAGATATTATATTGAGATATGATATTGTCACCTCAGAACCTCGACTTATCTATCTTATTTGTATAATGTAGGAATTGGAAAAATTTTATAAATATATTTAACTTAATTTCTAAAATATAGTAAATTTGTGTGTAGAAGAAATATTTTACAATTTGGTGCTGAAAATAATATTTCCGAGAATTACATTTAATATGTTGGAAATAAAATACAAATTTGTGAGTGTTATCGGCATATCCCTCTCAGACGTTGAGAAGGAGCTTATCATTGATAGTTGGCAAACAATCATTTCGGATAGCGTAAAATTCTCACAGTCGTTTTACAAAAAACTTTTCGAATTAGATAGTTCTGCAGGATCTCTATTTAAAAGTGATTTAAGATCACAACAAATTAAATTTATGGATTCTATTAATTACCTAGTGAAAAGAATGAGCGACTTAGAAGAGGCTACAAAACAAATGAAAAAGTTAGGTTTGAAGCATAAAGGATATTCAGTGAAGTCTAAGCATTATTCTCCATTTGGTAAAGCATTGATTTTTTGTTTTGAAACACATTTAGGGGAATTATTCTCTGAAGAATGCAAAATTGCTTGGTCCAAGCTTTACGATTCTGTTGCTGAATTTATGGTAAAAGGAACCAAGAGACAATAAATTAAAATAATTTTTCATCATCGTTATTTAGCATAAACTTCCGGAGAATAGGGACTGGGGATGCTCCATAACTTAGTAATTCATCATGGAATGATTTTATTTTGTAATCTGATCCTTTTTCTTTTTTGTAATCTTCTCTTAATTTCTCAATCATAAGCTTTCCCAATGCATAATTTAAATAACCTGGATCGTACGTTCCTCTCTCAGCTTCACTCTCCGCTGGTTTTCTTCCCATATGTACTTTTTCCATAAACATTTTTGTAGCATCCTCAACAGAGAACGACGGGTCAGTGTGAAGTTTGATCGAACAAATTAATCTAACATTTCTTAGCAATGTCTCAATTAATTGTGCCATACGGTATTCATAGTTTCCTTTCTGAAATCCATGTTCCCACATCGCTTCTTCGACATATAACGCATATCCTTCCCAAAAATGATAGGCTCCATATAATTTTGCTACTATCATCTCTGTTCTTTGATTATGTAGATTATGTAAGAAATGACCAGGAAACGCTTCGTGTACTGAAATATCAATCAATCCTGGATAATTGAATGTTTGTAACCAATCTTCCTTCTCTTCTTCAGTCCAGTCTTCATCTGGTGGTGTAATATAATAATAACTATCTGTCGCTTTTTTCTCTAATGCACCTGGAGTATCCATCGCTGCGAATGCCCATTGTCTGAATGGTTTTGGAGTAGGAATAACTTTAGGAATAACATCACTTGGTACTGTTACAAAATCACTATCGATTAAGAATTGTCTAATATCCTGCAAAACATTTTGTGTATCCTCAAAAAGAGATTCTGCAGTAGGATGGTTCTTTTTTATTTCTTTTATTAATTCGATAGGTTCTAAATTTTCATTTATCTGTGAAGCTGCATAATTAAATTCTTGAAGATTCCTTTCTAAATTTCTTTCTCCAGCTTCTAAAATATCGGAAATTGTTACTTTCACTCTTTCATTTTTTTGAAGCATGCGAGTATACAACTCTTCTCCAAGCCTGAAACTTCCCTTGAAATTGTCTTGATTTGATTGTAATAAAGTAACAAATTCATTCAATGATTTTACTGCAGTTTGGGATGCCTGTTCCAAATTCCTTTGCAGATCTGATGGGATCTCAATCTCGTCACCAGCAATTTCTAATATTTCTGTTTTGATATTTGATATAAATATCGACATTCCTGATAGCATCATTATAGCCATATTCCCATTTTCAGGAGCAATTTTACTTATGACAAGATTATTTTTCGCAGTTTGATAATAATCAGGAAGTTGATTAAGGTGAACGATCAGTTCTTTTGTTCTTTGAAGCAATGGTGCGTAATTTTTCAACAAGTAATCATATATGAATGATGCACCAACATAGGATAGCGGATTAGTCTCAAGTGAGTTTAAATCAACAATGTCATATTTTAATGAATCAATTTTGTTTTCTAGAACAAGATAGTCTACTTGATAATTACGGTTTAATTGATCAAAATTGATGTCAGTAAGTTCATTTTCTATATTTTCTAAAAACAACAAATAAGCTTGAGTATTGGATTTAGACAAATTTGGTAAAAACCCTGCATATTCCCTCAATCCTTCACTAAATGCTTCTGTTGGAGATTCTGTTGCCCACATTCTAATGAACTTATCAACGATATCCTTGAATTGCTGATCCATAAATATTTCGAGGCTAAATATTATTTCAAAAACATGGTAATAACCATCAGTGTTTCTGAATTAATTTAATATTTATTCATTTTTTGCCACAGAATACGAGTGATTGATTGAAAGTAGTAAATTGATTCTGTTGTTCATTCCGAGTATTTATACTAAACTGAAAATTATTTACCGATGGCAGATGTTGATTATGTGAGAACAACCAATATTACCAACCGGACTGCCAAGCATTTCAAACTTACTCATCATCTAAAGTCATCTTTATTTGAGGTAAGAGAACTAGGTTTTGCGAAACCGAAAACTATGAAGGTATTTTATAAAAATTATACCAGAGGAAGTTCTAATCTGTCTAACAGAAACGCCGTTTCCAGTGATCAGACGGTGGATAAAAATCACGGTAACACATCTTTGTTGATCTCATCTTTCGAGCCATCGAAAGAGGGAGAAGATGACAGAAACACGGATTCGCAAGAATCGAGGATACTATTAGCTTCGGAAGAAGTTGTGGCGACACATGATAGTGTTTGTGGAACGTGAAAACCATATTTTCAATTGGAAATAAATAATGGTAGGATCATGTTCTGAACAATAAAATAATACCAAAAAATTGTTTAATTTATAATCTGATAATATTTGATTTTCAGATGAAATGACATATAACATATGCTCCATAATTCAACATATTCTAATTAGATGTTGAGACTATGAATAGTAAATTAATCACCAAGTTTGCAGTTTTAAGTTTAATTGCGGTGTTGGTATTCATACCTGTTGAAAATGCAAAAACAGATAGTTCTTCCTTAGAATCCTCGTCTAGTATAGTTTACGAAAATCCAAAAAGTAACAAATTTTCTGATCTTCTTACAAATTTTGGGTTGTTGATCGTAGCTTTACTTGTAGCGGTTCTTGCAAAAGCAATCTTTGATTATATTAAGATTAGAAATCAATCTCTTTTAATAAACTATTAAATATAATTCAATTAAGGCTGATATTCGATTGTTGTTTTCAAACGAAAAATATGAAAATATTATTTATCTACGAGTGTTAGTGAAACCAGGATCGAAAGAACAACAATTTTTTAGTGAAGGGAATGAGCTAAAAGTTTATCTTAAAGCCTCTCCTGTTAAAGGCAAAGCCAATAAAGAATTAATTTCATTTCTTGCTGATGTATTTAAATTAAAAAAAACAGATTTAGAGATTGTTAAAGGACATAAAAGCAGAGATAAAGTAGTTTCAATTATGAATTGTTCAATTGAATATGCGCACAATATTTTGACTCTTGAAAATTAGAATCCTACAATTTCAAATGAAGCAATTAATTCTGCACGATCAGATATCGTAGTATTGATTTCTTCAATATTGCTTTTAATTCTGTATATATCTCTTTCAATATCTAATAAATCTAGGGCTTCTAATTTCTCAGATACTTTTTGTATATCATCTTTTGTTGAACGGAATTCTAGAATTGTTTCACTTTCTAGGAGGTAGAGAACTGATATTTCTATGTTTTCAGATATATCCGGAGTCTCAAAAAACGTCGAATGACGATATACATCAGAGGTTAGTAATGTTCTCAAATCATTTAACATTGTTAATATCTGATTACTTGCTGACCATGTAGAAAGAAGTTGTCCTTGCATTAGTTGATTCTGTACATTTGAGTATGCATTTATCAAATCCAATATCATATCATAGAGATAATTGCGAAGAGCCCTATCTGACTGAGATCGATCTTTCACGTTATCGTATCCTGCATATTCTTTAATTGTATTTTTCAGTGATTTCAGTGTTTCACTTTCTGAGCCAGTGAATTTTTTCTGTTTCCGCTTGAACATTACTCAATCCAATTCTAGGAAGCTTACTATATGGGTTTAGTGGAGATAATCTAAATTTGCAAAAGAAAATAACTATTATTTTATCAAAAGCTAGTTTCAATATACAAATTCAGAATTGTTACCATTTGTAAATGGTGGAAAAACTAAAGATAGTGCTAAATGTTATTAAGAAAATCAACTACTGACAATTTGCTGGGATTTGACTTGTTTGATCAATTAGATAATGTAAAAACTGCTTGGAATGAGAACAGAGTTGTAATGCTTCAAAATTCTCTTCTTTCGTCTAGTAATAAAGAGAAAATTACTCTTGTTGCTCCTACCTCGATTATTTCCTCACATATGTTGAAACAAATAAGAGATTTTGGAGGTGCGAATATTACAGTAAATATTAGTTATGATCTTTGTAAAACATTAGAATTGCCTTTTATGAGGACAGTCTATCGCGCCGTTGCTTCAAGATATCCAATTATTGATTATTTTATGACGCAAGAAAAATCAAACTCAGAGATTTCTAACTCCGCTTATTCATTAACAATTGATGCTGTTGATGTTGAATTTGGTAATACCTTTAATGATGTTCTAGCAACAATTCAGCAAGTGGGAAAGTTGATAGATGAATTTCATAATCATGAGTTAAAACAAAATGAATTTGTGACACAATTTCGTAAATCTTTCAAAGTTCCTGGACATGTACCTGTGATTCGATCATCACTACATCAATTGAAGGGAAAAGTGTCAACTTCAGAATTAAGTTTAGCTTTATGTCAAGTAGCTAAGTTCCCAATGACCTCTGTGATTTGTGATATGATTGATCCGAAAACTGGAAATTACTTAACTATTGAGAAAGCTAAAAACATATCTGCCAAACATAATATACCTATTATCGATACAAAAACTGTTATTGATCTTTGGAGGAGTATTTTAAAAGTCCCTAAAAACGATATAGCTGAATATTAAATAATTAAGTTTGAATGTTTGCTGGCGATTCTTCATTTTCTGGGATTCGTAATATACCTATGAACATACCTGCAACTAAGATTAATTCAAACAAAACGAATCCGATTAAAATAGCCACGTGGGTACCATCCTCACCCTCTCCAAACAAACCAGTCCAAGACTGAATCAGTGAGAATCCTCCTATGAATATACCACCCACTAGGACTCCAATAATTTCACCTAATGCGATGACGAAGTGATATCCACTCATGACCTCTCCATCTGAACTCTCTTCAGCGGTATCCCCTAGTATCCCCATCAGGACTGGAATGAGTGCTGAAAACATAAATGCACCTGGAAGTGCAGAAACAAGGAAGTAAATATTGTGTATTGATATGTCATCTTTGTAGAATGGATAACCAATTCCTGCACCAAGAAGACCTGCAATGGGCAATCCATATAAACCAACTTTCAAAGTGGTTTTTCTACCCTTTCTGTCCGCAAACATTCCCCAGAATGGAGCTGGTAATGCAAGGCCAACTAAAACGACCATTAATGGTAATAAAGCGTCATAACCCCGAGTTTCACTTTCCTCACCAGAGAGTATGAAACTAACAGTTGGGCCCCATAGAGAAGCAGATCCGATTAATGCTGCAATTGATAACCAAGGGAGTAACATGGGTCTTCGTTCTTCAGAGAGCATAACACGAGCTGCAATTGAAACATCTTCTTTGAGATTGAATTTCTTACGGTGGACTCCTGTATGTTCAGTACTTTTTAAACCAATTACTAGTAGCAACGTAGCAACTGCCAAAAGTACTGTTAGTAAGGGAAATGTCTTAGCAATTTGTATAGCTTGATCATGAGTTCCATCTTTTTCATCTACTTTTAGTATTATCCACAAGAATCCACCAAGCATTATACCTGCTGCTCGTCCATATAGAATTGCATTGTCGTAATATGCCATACGAAGAGCTCGGTTTTCATTTGTTGATAAATTATTTATGAAACCCAAAGTGGGTGCAACTTTAGCTGATGCAAATACTCCATGAATGAAATGTACAGTTGCTAAATAGAAGGTTAATGCGATAATTGCAATCAAAGGATCCGAAATTTTGATAAATATAAGTGATGAAGGTGCATACATCAACAATACGACACCAGCACCTATTGTAGCGTAAAGTAGAATCGGCTTAGATCCTATCTTATCTGAACTACTCCCGTAATACCCGGTCAAAGCAATTTCAGCAATATAATATGTAATGGCAGCAAAAGAAATCAATAAAATGGAAAATCCACTGGTTGGGGAATATCCACCAATTTCTAATGCCCAAACTAATAACCAATCAAAAAGAAGGATTGCAGCTCCAAATCCTGTTCGTAACAAAAATGTTGAGAGATATAATACAGTTAATTCAACTCTATGAGAAAGTCTATTCTCGTTCATTGAGCTCATTACTTTGCTTAATTTACAAAGATTATAAAATTGAGTATCGGATTACTCTATACACATGAAAATTGAATAGGAATAAATCGATTTTTCAATCTTTAATCAGTTTATTGTGATCTTTAACTTAATTTTAAAGGGTTATTGCCAGAAATTAAAGTTTCAAGATTATCTAAATTCTCAATAGATCTTGGAAAGTATTCCAATTGATTATCACTGATATTCAATTGAGTCAATTTTGACAATCGGATGAAAATGTCTTCAGGTAGATCTGTTAGTTGATTTTGTTTTAGAGTTAGTACAGATAATTTTTGTAAAGGATCAAAAATTCCATCTGATAAATCACGTAGATTATTGTTAGACAAGTTGAGAAATTGTAAATTCATAAGGAAATCAAAAATTCCATTGGGTATCTCTCTTAATTTATTGTGACTAACATCCAAATATAATAATTTTGCAAACGGATCAAAGATACCAAGAGGTAGGGTACTTATTTCAAGTCTAGATATGTCCAACCCAATTAATTGGCCATTTCGAAATTGAGTTGCATCTCTACTGGATACATCATCATATACTTCTTCCTTCCCTATTCTCTGAAGTAAAGAAAATAACTCTTCATGATCATCCATAATTTTCTTACTTTGAGAGTATTATATTTAACATTTACTTCGATTATAATGAAATTGGGAGATTGAATACTTTATATTACAAATTTAAGATTTAAAAATCTATTATTGGTTGTTTACTAATGCATCCGCGAGAAGATGGAAACTTTCTTTGATATTGTGACCTGTTTTAGCACTAGTTTCTATATATCCTACCCAAGAAGTTTTGATGCTTTTATCTTCCTTGATTTTCTCAACAAATTTTCGTACATCTTCTTCGGGGATCACTCTGTCTCTTGTAAGATCGGTTTTATTTCCGACAAATAAAATTGGAATTTTGGAACGTGGATTTGCTTCTGATAACTCGTTTAACCAATATGTTAATCTGAAAAAAGTTTCATATCTTGTGAGATCAAAAACTATCATAGCACCATCAGTCTTACGAAGATATTTTTGCCTTCTAAGAGTTTCATAGTTTAAATCAGAAGCGATATCCCATATGTGGAAATCAAGCTTTTCATTTTCCATAATAATTTCTTTTTGGCTAAATTCAGTTCCAATGGTCATAAGATGTGCAGTTCTGAACCCTAAACCATTGAACTGTCTTCTAATACTTGTTTTGCCTACACTATTCTCTCCGATCAACACAATCTTCGCAGAAATTTCTTTCTCTCCTGCCCCTCTAAACTTCCATTTGCGGGATTTTTTGTTATCCAGAGTAATCAAATAAACTAATGGATTTGACATTATTAAATTATCTTGTATGATTCTTGATAATATATGTATCTCCATTCATTTTGACTAAGTATTCCATATCTTCAATCTGAGATCAAATATTTTTGTAATTATGTTATCTTAAAAAAAATTAGTATTATCCCGTTGTTGCTTTTGGTGTTTGTAAAACACTTTTGTTTACTTTAACAAACATGAGTGTTATCATAATCCAATACATGAGATAAGCTACCAGTTCTAAGATAGAGGGTGTATCTTGGTAACCAAATAGAGCTCTAATCAATGATCCTATGCTATCGTCTTTATCATTCAATATGCCCTTTGTATCCCATCTGACTTTGTTCCAGAAATTAGTTTCAGAACCAAACCATCCAAGTTCTTGAAATTCATGGATACCATGAGAAAACAACCCTGCTGCAAAAAAGATTAAAATTACACTAGTGGTGTTAAAAAATTGTTTAATATTCAGTTCAACCGTACCTCTAAAGAATAAAGCTGCAAGGGCAGTTGCTATTACTATACCACTAATGGCACCAAAAGCTTCAGCCATTACACCTTCATTTGCTCCCACACTTGCTAGGAAAAGGACAGTTTCTATACCTTCTCTAAATACCGAAACAAATGCAAGACCCATAAGTGCATACCGATTTTCATTTGAAAGGACAACTTCTGTTTTTTGTTCTAGCTCATATTTTAGGGTATGTGCATTTCTAAACATCCAAACAATCATCCAAGTCAATACCGCAGCTGCAGTAGTCATAACAATTCCCTCAAATAGTTTCTCAGTATCGCCTTCGAAGCCACCAAGCACTATATGAAATATTATAGCTCCAATTATACTGGCTATAAGAGCTAAAATAGTACCAATCCAAACATCCTTCTTTAGATTGTCATTGTTAGTTTTAGAAAGATAAGCTAAAAGTATTCCAACAATTAAAGCTGCCTCCATGGTTTCACGAAGGGTTATCACAAATGAAGCTAC
>JAAFKL010000224.1 GCA_021399405.1 Candidatus Heimdallarchaeota archaeon
AATTGCACAGGATCTTCTTGAGAAACTAAAGTGAGGTAATTTAAACTTGAATCATAAAGAGAAGTCGGATTTAATTGAAAAAAATTGGCAATTTCTAAATGACGAGGTTGTCAAAATTGCTGATGAAACTGGTAGATCAAAACCAAGGATTATCGCTGTAACAAAAACACGAAACATTGAAGAAATCGAAATAGCCTATGATCTCGGGATTCGTGATTTTGGAGAGAATTATGCTCAAGAGTTAGAACAAAAAGCTCAGCTTCTACCTAATGCAAATTGGCACTTTATAGGTCATCTACAAAGAGGGAATGCAAAACGGATTGCACCACATTGTAATATGCTTCATACTCTTGATTCTGTAAAACTTGCTAAGAGACTATCCAATCTCTCCTTTAAATCCGATACTCTTATCCAGATAAAAATGGGAACTGAGCTCTCTAAATTTGGAATTACTGGTGACCTAAAAGTAATTGAGCAAATGGTGAATGATGTGCGAGATGTTGGGTTGACGATTGTAGGACTAATGGGAATTGGATCAATGTCTTGGGATAGAAACGAAACCCTGAAGCAATATTCAGAGATCGCAGAATTAAATCAGAAATTGGGACTTTCAGAACTTTCACTAGGGATGTCTGATGACTATCCCCTCGCGATTATTGCAGGATCAACTATGATCCGGGTTGGGACTAAAATTTTCGGTCCCAGGGAGTAATATTTCTCTCCTAAGAAAAAAAAATATCTAATAAAAATAAATTAGTAATTACAAAAGAAACTTAGTCGGATTGCTTTTTCCCCCCTCTATTATGGGAATTATTATTAGAGGCAAGAATTACAATAGTATTGTAGTTACGGAGGTTCATCAAACATACAGCCAATTCTTTTCGTTGATTTGCATGGAGTATTAGTCCAAACCCCATTAATTTTTGATGAATATCGTCGCATTACTGTGGACCATCTTGTTAACCATTTTGGACTTGATAAAGAGGTCTCAGAGGCTCGATATGATCGAGCTCTAAAACTCTGGGAAGATACTGCCTTTGAGTATTTGCGTAATCCTACAACGAAAAAAATTGGAGATGAATTTCTAAATTTTCTCGAATCTTGTGATAAATTATTTCCCAAGTATTTATACGAGGATCTTGATACTTCAAAAAATAGCTCCCACCTTAGAACAAGACCCTTTGAATATTCCGTATCTTCTCAAATAGAAGCTTTATACCCTGAAGTTGAAACAGTGCTTAAAACACTTGAAAAGCATGGATATGAAATGCATGTAGCAAGTTCTTCTCATTCCTCACACATTAAGGGTCTAGTTGAGGCAAATTCGCTTGACAAATATATTGGCTCCTATTTTGGTTTTGACACTCTTGCGGCAACCAAACACACAGTGAAATATTACAAGGTTATGGTGGATAAAGTAAAAGCCAATCCACAAAGTTGTGTTATGATTGGAAATTCCATGCATGAAATTTTGAAACCTCGGAAACTTAGGATGAAAACAGTTCATATAAATCGGGAACGCAAAGTTCCCTTTGATGTGAGGAAACTTGCAGATTTCTCTCTAGATAATTTAAGCACATTACCAGAATATCTTGATTCATTGATGATGGATGTGTTGTAGTGAAAAAAGAGGAAAATCAATCAATTGAAGAAACCCAAGAATCGTCAGAAGAATTATCTGAGCAAGATAAGATATTAGAAATTTTAAAAATCGGAGATATTGCAAAAATCAAGGGAAGAGAGGATCAAGATTTTTATTATGTTAAAGGCCTTTCAGATGAGTACTTGGTAATCTTACCAAATTTTTGTACATGTGAACAATTCGTGATTCGTTCTCTTACTACTTCCGGTCAAGTTTGTAAACACATTTTGTCTGTTCAAGCGACTAAAAAATTGAAACCAGCAATAGATTTAGATTGGATGAAACTACTACTTAAAGATCATTAGAAGGTTTTATTCTTTAGGGATCTCGATTTTCCTGTAACCATCCTTACCTTTGTAAAGGCTCATTGTTGCATCAATTCCAACTTTGATTGAAGTACGGGTCTTCTCATCCATTGCTGGATCTAGACTTGAACCTCTAGCCTGATTAACAATAATGATATCATCCTCGCCTGTTCTTGTGATTGTCGCCCATTCGACATTAACCGGATCATACACATCAATATCGAGATCAACAACCGTCACCCATTTTAA
>JAAFKL010000225.1 GCA_021399405.1 Candidatus Heimdallarchaeota archaeon
AGTACACCATCCCAATCATCAACAATCATGGATTTTCCTAACCATTTATTCTTGAATTTGTAAACAACAACATCATCACCATAAAGAGTGCGTGCTTCCGTTTCTGACAAGCCTACAGATGCTAATTCTGGTTCAATGAATGTTAATCTGGGAATATTCCTTTCAACCAGACTTATCCATTCGCTAGAGCCTAATTTTGATTTGGTTAGGTTAGTTGCTAGGATACTGGCATGGTGTGAAGCCCAGTTTGTAAACATTGGATTACCAATCACATCCCCAATTGCAAAGATGTTTGATACTGAAGTCTGAAAATGATGATTCACCTCAATTGCAGAACGATTCAATTTTACGGTGGTGTTCTCCAATTTTAGCTTACTTGTTCTTGGAATTCTTCCAGTTGCAACTAGAAGAGTATCTCCTGTGTAAACCCCCATATTCCTCCCATCATTTAAATGAACTCTGAATTGCTTCTTCCCATCCACCTCGAGCTGCGATACTTCATCAACAAATCGACCCTTGAAGATTTTAATTCCTTTTGAAATTAAATACTCTTCAATTAACTCAGTCATTTCTGTGTCCTCACCAGGTAGGATTTGGTCCATACCTTCAAATACGGTAATCTTAGTTCCTACAGAGTTTAACATCCAGGCAATTTCCAATCCGATCCTTCCACCACCAATTACCAATAATTCATCAGGAGGTGTCTCGAGGTTCAACATTTCAAGGCTTGTTACAAAATCAACTTCTTTCAATCCTTTAACCGGCGGTATTGCTGACTCGCTTCCCGTTGCAATCACAATTAATTCTGAGGTGTATTTTTTCCCATTAACTTCGATAGTATGATTGTCAACAAATGTCGCAAAACCATCAATTACTTCAACCCCAACGGATTCCTTTACGCTTCGAAGTGTTCCTTTGTTCACCCTTTGCACAATACGATGTTTATGCTCATTTGCTTCATCAAAAGATCCGGTTTCTCCAATTTTGGCAATCATAGCTTTTGTGGGGATGCAACCTGTATTGATACAAGTACCTCCAAAATGCCCTTCAACATCTTTTTCTACAATCGCAGTTTTCCACCCTTGTCTCTTTAGTTTGACAGCAACAGATCTTCCCGCAGATCCCGATCCTATTGTAATCAGATCAAAGTCATAGTCCATAGTAATATATGCACTTTAGTTTTTATAAATCGAGACTTTGTTTTTCCGTAGTTCGAACAATAAATCAATCCAACTAGATCAACTTACCTCTTGAAGTAAGATCGCAGAACGTTTATAAAAGATAAAACTATTTTCAAATTATTAAAATTGTGAAAATAAAATTAGTTTTATTGATTCAAGTTATTTTGATATTACTGTCATTGACAAATATATCAGTCATCAGTACTTCACACGACAATGTTGAGTCGAATCAATCCATTACTTTGGATCAAGAATACTCAGAATCTGATTTTTTCTACAGTAAATTATTTCTAGAATCTGGGAAGATTGTGCCCAACGGTTTTCCCGAAGATTTAGGGTTGAGTATTGCATCTGACAGCCAAAATAATATTATTATTGGGGGTGCAACGACCCGAGAAATGTATCCAGTGCAAAATGGATTCAATAACACTTTTGGGGGAACACAGGATGGGTTTGTTACTAAGATGAGTGAAGATGGGGAGATTATATGGAGTACTTTTATTGGAGGATCCAAAGATGATGTTGTAACAAGTATTGTTATAGGAAACGACGACTCGGTTTATGTGAATGGGTATACAGAATCTTTTAATTTTCCAATTACTCCTAGCGCGTTTCAATTAAATTTTGGGGGATCGAGGGATGTGTTCCTTATGAAATTTGATCCTCAAGGCGTTCTAAATTGGAGTACATATGTTGGTGGAGAGAAACGAGAAGGATCTTTTTCAGATGGCGGTGGGGGGAAAAATAACCTAGCACTTGATAGTAAAGAAAACATTATTTTGAGTGGGACCACATCTTCTGATGATTTTCCTATCAATTTTCCTTATCAACCTAATTTTGGAGGTGGAACTTCTGACGCATTTTTATCAATGTTCAACAATTCAGGTGAACAAATTTGGAGCACCTATATTGGAGGAAGTTTCTCTGATATCGGAGCCGATCTCACTATCGATGGACAGGATAATATAATAATAGTTGGAAAGACTGAATCTCCAGATTTTCCTGTATTAAATCCATTTGACCCCACTTTGAGTGAAACTACCCAAGATGGATTTGTCAGTAAATTTAGTTCACAGGGGAATCTCTTATGGAGTACACATCAAGGTGGAGATATATGTATTAGCTCAGCACCTTGTGGTGGAGGTGGATCCACTATGACCCCAAATGCAGTTGTTACTAACGCTATGGGTCACATCATTGTTGGAAGTACATCTGCCCTCGTTGATAATCCGACACCAAATGGATATCAGAAAACTTTTCAAGGTGGTGCAAATGGTTACATTTCCAAATACGATGAAAATGGAACCTTATTTTATGGCTCATATTATGGTGAAAGTGGACGGAATGAAATTATTGACTTACAAATCGATGCCAATGATAACTTATTGGTTGCACTATTATCCTCTGATGATACAATCGCTGTGAAAAACAGTTATTATTCCTTTCCACGAGATGGGTCAAATTTTGGGGCAGAAGATCCGCGTTTACTCAAATTTGATAATAATAATGAACTTCTATGGAGTACTGATTACGTTTCACCCATAACAACTGAAGGAACTATGGAAATCGCTATTGATAAGATGGGTCGAATTTTAACAACCGGATATATAAGTTGTGAAGTATTGTGTCCATCGACTGGACTACCGGGAATAGAACAACAAATAAGTTTAGTGGGGAGCAGTCCATTTTTACAAATTATTAAGTTAGATCCGATTGGTGACCAAGATGGTGATGATCTGAAAAATTATGAAGAATTTCATGCAAAGTCGAGTCCAAAGAATCCTGATACAGATAACGATGGTTTGATGGATGGTGAAGAAGTTCACACTCATTTATCAAATCCAATTTTAAGTGATTCTGATAATGATGGATTAGATGACAAATATGAAATTGATCAACAATACGATCCAAACAGTAACGATACTGATTCTGATGGAATGCTTGATGAATGGGAGGATCGATATAAACTTGATCCAACATATGAAAATGATGCATTAGTAGATTTAGATTTTGACGATTTAAATAATTTGGGTGAATTTAAAGCAGGTACTGATCCAAAGATTAAGGACACGGATGGAGACGGAATGAACGATGGATATGAAGTTAAAAATAATTTAGATCCATTGAAAGATGATTCGAATGGAGACAGGGATAATGATTTTCTACCAAATAAATTTGAGCATGACTATGGTCTAAATCCAGATAGTCCAATTGAGACAATAATTGCTGGTTTAGTATTTGTATTATTGATTTCTTCGGGAACATATTTCTTTATTCGGTCCAAACGGTTAAACGCTGAAGCGAAAAGAAAAGGGTACAAAGATCTAAAAGAACGAAATAAAACCGAAAAAAGAGGGTTCAATTCTCTTGATGATCTAAAACAGGCTGAAACTCTGGGATTCAAATCAAAATCAGCCCAAACAATTATTCAAGCAGCTCGATACGATACAGTAGATATGATGATTGAGGATTGGAAATTTCAAATTAACTCTGCAGAAAAAAGTTTGAATACAATTAACTTGAATGAACTGGAAAAATTAGTGAATTTAACAACTTCACCAATTAATTTGCATGAAGTGGAATTAAGCTATAAAGATACTACAAATGAATTAAACAAAATTCTCAAGAATTTCAAGAGTATTATTGCATTACAAGAAGGGATTAACAATCTGGAACTCATAGATGATGAATTGCCACTTATCGACTTCAGCAGCACTCAATTATCAAAACTAAGAAATGAGGTGAATGACGTCTCCAATAATCTGAGTACAACAATTACTAATTTATCTCACATTTTTGAAGTACGAAAGCAATGGTTCATTCCCTGGCAGCAACTTCTGACCCTAATTCAAATGACTCAGGATGGTTTACCAATCGAACTATCCAAAATCACAGAGGTAATACTTTGTTCAGACGATCAAGC
>JAAFKL010000226.1 GCA_021399405.1 Candidatus Heimdallarchaeota archaeon
AAAATTGTTCAAAACTATCTGAAAATTGTATATTTTGCTTAGAAATCGCGCTAATTAATTAGCCTAGAAAAATGAAATATCCCGAAAATTCTTAATTAATTATTTTAAATACTAAAAAATAGAGAAGTAACAATTGTACTCAATAATTATTAATTTAAAGATATTATTCGTTCATTGAAATGATGGATGAGTATTCTTTAAGTGTCGCTCTAGCTTTTATCGCAGCAATTTCGTGGGGAATAAATTCACACATCATGAAAAAAGCAATGGTGGGTGAAAATCCCATGCGGGCCATTGGAATCAGATCTGCCTTCACAGCACCTTTACTAATCATCATTGTGGCTTTAATCTCTGGTATTGATGCAATCACAATATATTTCACATCAGAATTAGCCCCTTTAGTAAGTTTAACAGCAGTTCTCATAATATTTGGAGATGGAATATTCCTTTTTGGATTGAAACATTATGATGTAAGTGAAATCTTGCCAATTGCTTCAACCTATCCATTTTTTACAGTTGTAATACTAATCCTCACTGATACAGAAGATATTGGGTATTATACCATCTTAGGAACTATCTTCATTATAATTGGAGTTGCCATTGTAACTCGTTATTCAAATGGAGAAGGTAGTTTTTCGGCTCGAGCATTAATGATAGGTTTAGGTGCTGGGTTTTGTTGGGGTACTTCGATATTTTTTGTTCGAGTTATTTTGACATATGATGATACGGACGCTTTCGGTTTAACTGGTGTGCGAACATTATTCATGGGCATAATGGGCTACATAATCTACCTTTCTTCAAAGGAACAAAGAGATTTACAAAAACTAAGAAGTAAAGAAGAAAAAATAAGTTCTATTAAATTTTTAGCTCTAAGTGGAATTGTAGGTTGGGCGATTGGTGCCGTAGCATTTTTCTGGGCTGTACAAATGATAGGTGCTGGAATCCCAACTCCCATTAGTAGTGTGAATCCAGTAATTGCAAGTGTGATTGGAATATTTTATGGACTGGAAAAAATAACAACAAAGCAATTCCTTGGAATTTTGTTTTCGGTACTCGGAACAATTACTATTCTCGTAGGATAACTAAATAGGACTCAGACGTATTCGATGAATCTATTTCTGAATTGTAAATTAAGTTGAATTATGAAAAATTGTTTTTGTTAATCTAATTATTCCGATTTGAAATTTATCTTTTATCTAAATTGACAAAATCTCTTTGTGTCTCTCCAATATAAATTTGGCGAGGTCTGTGAATTCTACTACCAGGGGTTTCCATTTGTTCTTTCCACTGAGATATCCATCCTGCAACACGACCCATAGTAAACATAACAGTAAACATATCTGTTGGAATACCGAGTGCAGCGTATAATACACCAGAATAGAAATCTACGTTAGGATAAAGATTTCGTTCTTTGAAGTAATCGTCATTAAGTGCAGCCTGTTCAAGCTCCATTGCTATATCCAATAGTGGATCTTTGATACCCAAACTAGGTAGTAGGGATATGGCTGATTTCTTTAGGATTTCAGCACGGGGATCGAAGAATTTGTACACTCTGTGACCAAATCCCATTAATCTGAATCCAGACGCTTTATCTTTAGCTTTTTCAACCCATTTAGATACAGGATCTCCACTTTTATGGATCTCTTCTAGCATTTGCAATACTTTTTGATTTGCCAAACCATGTAAAGGCCCGGATAATGCGCTTACACCCGCGGAGATGGTAGCAAATAAGTTGGCTTGCGACGAACCAACCATACGAACAGCTGATGTAGAACAATTCTGTTCATGATCTATGTGCAGAATTAATATCAAATTGAGGATCGAAGTTAAATTCTTATGATTTTCATCTAACTTATATTCCTCTGTTGGAACTGCATACATCATTCTGAGGAAATCACCAACATAATCCAAACTATTATCTGGATAGATATATGGTTGACCGATACTCTTCTTGTATGAAAATGCGGCAATGGTTTTTGTTTTTGCTATTAGTCGGATAATATTAAGATGTACATCCTCATTTAGTGATGCATCTGGATAATAAGCACCCATTGATGCAATCATTGCTTGCATAACTGCCATAGGATGGGCATTTGGTGGGAACCCTTCGAAAAATTTCAGCATATCTTGATGTAACAACGTGTGCATTGAAATCGTTTTTTCGAAACTCTTTAATTCTTCTTTATTTGGTAATTCGCCATAAATCACCAGATAACAAACTTCTAAAAATGAACAATTGTTAGCTAAATCTTCAATTGGATATCCTCTGTAGCGAAGAATTCCTTTTTCGCCATTAATAAATGTAATTTCTGATTTACAGGAACCTGTATTTCCATAGCCTGGATCAAGAGTGATTATTCCAGTTGATCCTCTTAATTTTGCGATATCAATACCTTTCTCATTCTCAGTCCCTATAATAAGAGGTAATTCAATTTCAGAACCATTATAAATTATTTTAACAGATTCTTCAGTTGCTTCCTCTGAGGTTTGACCTGACATATTAGATAATGGATCATTTTTAAGAATAAAAATCTGTCAATATTATACTATGTGTTTGATGATAATTTTTGTAAATCATACTTAATAAAACGAAATAATCCTAAATATTTAGTTAAATGCAAAGTAAATGCAGAAAATCAAGTTACAGATAATTATAACAGATATCTTATCTTTGATCGACCGGTACGAATGCTCTTTCAGTTGCGCCAGTGTAAATTTGCCTAGGTCTCTGAATTCTAAATTCGGGATCCCTACGAGATTCAATGAAATGAGCAATCCAACCTGGAAGCCTTCCCATTGCAAATATTACTGTAAACATATTGGTTGGAATACCTAAAGCTCTGTAGATTATTCCACTGTAGAAATCAACATTTGGATAAAGGTTCCTCGATTTGAAATATTCATCTTCTAATGCAATTTTCTCTAAGTTCTTTGCAATTTCAAGCAATGGATCTTCAACATTAAGTGCTTTTAACACATCATCTGCAGCAGACTTCAATATTAAAGCACGTGGATCATGATTTTTGTAAACACGGTGACCGAAACCCATCAATCTAAATCCCGAAGTTTTATCTTTAGCAAGTCTCATTGCTTTTTCATAATCCCCTCCATCATCTTGAATTTGTTGTAACATCCTTATCACTGCAGAATTAGCACCACCATGGAGTTGCCCGGATAATGCACTTACGCCTGCAGAAACTGCAGAAAATAAATTCGCTTGTGATGAACCAACCATCCTTACAGTTGACGCAGAACAATTTTGCTCATGATCTGCATGAAGAATTAGAAGCTTATTCATTGCACTAACCACCACGGGATTTACCTCATAGGGTTCTGTTGGAACAGCATTCATCATATATAGAAAATTCGAAACATAATCCAAATCGTTTTTTGGATACATAAATGGTTGCCCAATGCTCTTTTTATAACTAAAAGCAGCTATTGTTGGCAATTTAGCAATTAATCGAATTATATTGCTTTGTACATCCGCTTCAAAATCTTTGGTTGGATAATAAGCACCAAGCGAAGATACCATTGTGGAGAGTACAATCATTGGATGGGCGTTTGAGTGAAAACCATCAAAAAAATGCCTCATTTCTTCATGTAACAGAGTTCTACGAGTTACATTATTAGTGAAATCATCAATTTGTCCTTTTGTTGGTAAGTCTCCATAGATAATCAAATAACAAATTTCTAAGAAACTGGCATTATTTGCAAGTTCATCAATATTGTAACCTCTGTACCTTAATATACCTTCTTCACCATTAATGAAAGTAATATCACTACGGCAGCTTCCTGTGTTTGCATAACCTGGATCATAGCTAACAACACCGGTTTGTGATCTGAGTTTAACAAAATTAATTCCTAATTCACCCTCAGTTCCTTTAACTAGGGAAAATTCATAATCTTTACCAGCAACATGAATCTTTGCCGTATTATTAGAGTCGCTCACTACTAATATGTGTAGTAAATCAAGATATAATCATATGCTTAGTTTTATCTTAGTCTTGACTACATTCAATCTAATAATTAGCAATCAGACAAACAGACCTGATGGCTTGTAATATTGAAGAAACGGACCATGTAAACATAGGATTGAAAGTGCCAAAAGTATCGGATTAGATGAAAATATCGGTATATATCGATTGTATCATCGATTAAAATCTTTATTCATCCCTTATCATCGATGATTTTCGACAAAATTATTCAATAAAATCCCCTATGAAAGTGAAAAATCAACAATAAATTTCATAAGGTGTGTATATTTCGTATGATCATGGGTACAAAACTTCGCAAATCTCAACATGATCGATTATATCATGATGAATTACATCAGCAATTTGTGTCCAAATGGCACACAGACATAACTAAACAGAAAAAAACCTGTAAACCTGCAATGGGGATCATTAATGGATGGATGAGTGCACATCAAAAGAACCAATGGTATGCCGATGCATTATCAAAGGGGATACATACTTTTTCCTTTGATTCAAGAGGCCAAGGAAAATCGCCTAAAAGTGGAAAATTAAATTCCATTCAAGGAGCTATGGATGCGAATAGTATCATCTCAGCGGCGTTTGACCAGTACGACCAGATCTGTATGAAAAAAAGTGGTGAAAAGGCCAACAAAATACTCCAGGGCAATTGTGTAGGAACTATGGCGTTGGCTGCATTATTTGCAGGTGATTTGCCATTAGCTTCAGAAATCGCAGGAACCATATTGATATCACCTGTAAGTACATTTAATCTTCCTTTACCATTAAAAATGACGTTCTTTTTACCTGAATGGTTTGCTAAATTTGCCATTGAAAAAATAGCCCCCACATTTACCAAAATTGCCGTCCCGGGGGATGAATCTGAAACATCTCGAAGCGAAGCTATGTCTAGATTAAAAGAAATTGATCCAAAAATTGCGATAAAGCAAGCACAACAAATCTTTTGGAAGGAGAATGTAACTAATTATTGGAAGCACATCAAAGTCCCTAGCCTAATACTTGTCGGAAATTCAGATCCAATTGTTAAATTAAGGGACTCTTATGACGCTTATAATCGTCTACCCTACCCCATATGGTTGGAATTGGATGCACCAGATCATTTACTGTTGGAAGGCAATATTGATTATTTATCTGAAATTATCCCTAGATTTGCGAATGACCCATGGGCACTATATGAAGAATTTAAGCACATAAGCCCGCATACATAAAAGATATAGAAATAACGATGAGGCGATAGGTTATGATCGATGTTCATCGATGAAATGATCGATATTTTACGATGATCATGTCTCGGCGACAGCCCCACCCGAATATACAAAAAGGATAAAAATGATCGGCACCTAAATATCAAGAAATCAAATAATTCACAAATAATAAGGCTGAACGATTATTAATTTAAAACCACACCTCACGTAACAATTATTTAAATGATGCGGATAGTGATGGAAACATCGCAAATTATCGATGATAATCGATACTATCATCGACACAAAATGAGAGACTCATCGGTACACCACGGAAGCATAAAATGTAAACAAGAATACCTTATTTAGATACGGGGTGTAGATTAAAATATGGAATTTTACTTTGTTAAAAGAGATGTAATAATCATGTTACACAAGCAGTTTTCTTTTGATTTAACAAAGATATCTCAACAAAATTTGGACACTCCAAAACATGAAATACCAGATGGAAAAAATATTGGAGATCAATGTTTGTTTAATGTAGAGGATCCATTAAAGGACAGATGGACTTACGGAAAAATAGTTTGGCACGACTTTAATTTGCTAAAATATAATGAAGCAAACAACACCGATTGTGTCACAAATGAGTTCAAATCCAAGTATTATCTTTTTACCCCCTTTAAAGGTAGACATGATGAATTATCAACTGTTTTTCGTTCACTATCTGACTTTGTTAATGACTATCAAATTTCTGTAAAAGGTGGATTAATTATTCTTCCAGATGATAAAATGGATAGTGACGAAGAATTATTCCAGTTAGATATCTTCTTGCCTGTTACAAGTCAAATCCCCAAAAAATTACTCCAGGAATATTTACCGCGTCGCATACGAAGAAAAAATTACAATTTTTACACTTACTGATAACTAAATGAATTTCTAAATTCCTTAAATTGATTAATCATTACATCTTTTACGCTGTCAGTCAGTACTTCTGTTGAGGGGCTTGAATATAGGGATAATTGAGATGCAATTTCATTTACTTTTTCTGCAACATGATTTTTATTTGGTGGTTCTCCTTTGATGAAAACAGAGTAATTCAAAGTATTTACAGATCGAAAGATGATAGAGATATCCTCCAAAATTAATTCTTCTAGTTTATGTGAATCAGCTTCAACAAAAAGATCAAAATTTAGGATAGATAATGTTTGAATGAATTGGGCAAACAAAGATGTGTACCTTGCTTGCAAAGATTTGTCAATGAAATATTTCATTAAAATTTTATCACCCCGTGTGATGCCAAACCCAAGCAAATCAAATTTATTCTGAGATCTTAAAGCAGCTTTCGATTTGATGATTTTCATTAAATGTGGAATCGATAAATCCATTTTTTCTAATTCTGAATGATCAAATTCCCCAGTTTCAGCAAGATTATTTACCTGGACCTCTAATGCTTCATAATTTTTCGTCCATATCTTGAGATTGTCATCTAATGTTTTCTGAATTTCATTGAATGCAAAGGGTTTGTTAATCAATGCGTTGATTACACCACTATTCAGGGCCTTGATCGCAATCTCATATGAGGAAGCACCTGAAATCATAATTACTCTCATAAGTGGGTAATTTTCTCTGAGACTCTTGGCAAAATCGATCCCATCTTTTGTGTCTTTCAAATTATAATCGATAAATGCCACTGAAACTTCACAAGTCTTGTCAGAAAGGATGGTTTCTGCTTGTAGTATAGATGATGCAATTAATACCTTGTATCTTTTATCCAAAAATTTTTTTAATATGTAAGTAATATGTGGCTGATCATCCAAAAGAAGGATTTGGTGATCGACCTTTTTATCCACTTTATCAGTTTAATATTAAGCAATTTACTAAATAAACGTATGCCTAATTTTATGTCAAATACTACAGCAACAAGCAATATATGAAAAACTAGCAGTATTTAAATTCTATTTCGCATTCAATAACATCTCAAAATCATATACCAGAGTCTGAATGAATGGATCTTCAATTTCTAATGTAGAAAGAAATTTTTTATCATCTTCTAATTTTCTCTGTAATTTTTCCAAAACAATTGAAAGAGAAGATACTATTTTTTCTTGGTTTAATACGTCTACATTGGAAAGAATGAAACATACGTCAATTTGTGGAGTCCGTTCAAATACTAGTGAAACATTACCATATGTTAGTGTTCGCAATCCTGTTTGTGTGTCGAATAGTTCATCACCAAATGAACCAAGAGCAGAAATCATTCCGGTAAATAAAGTGTCGGAGAAATTATTAAATAATTCTTTACTTGGAATCTTTGAAAACAATGGCAAGGAATCTTTTGAAAATATAATTCCATCCACTCTACCATATTGCACATCTTGATGGGGATTCAACACACTACCTATCGCCTGTTTCGCCTTACTTTGTCTTAAAATTTCATCTACGCTATGATCAACTTTGACTTTACTACTATCCTTCACCATTTTTACTATATTGATTAATTCTTTTGTGTTAACTGGTTTATTGAGAAATCGATCGATTGATCCGAAATTAATTGCACGCTTCACCATCTCATAGTCTCGCTCATCAGTATACATTAGAATGAAAACTGTTGGTTGTGTGTTTCTGATTATATTTGAGTATTCTATTCCATCAATCTTCTTATCGAAACTATAATCCAAAATTATTACATCAAATATTTCAGATACCAAACGATCAAAGGATTGATGAATAGTATTAGCCACACTAACCGTGTAGTATTGATCAAGAATTTTTTTATAAATTCTTGTTATACGTTCTTCATCATCAATAATTAACACATGGACGGATTTATCCACTTCAACAAGATCTTTTTGATGATAGAACATCCATGCTAACTTATGTCTGTTTATCGATTTAAATTAATCGTTCAACTTATCTAATCCTGTGGCTTTTCATACCTTAAGTCTACTTCTAGAATGAAATTAGGTTATGTATCATGGTGAAGTGGTTTCAGTTTCGAGAACGATCGATAGAGCTAAATGATGGATTCTTAGGCGGTAGTTTATGAGTGGAAATCCCTATCGAAACCCGTCCATCAGCGGAATAAAAGAAATTTTCGAAACATATCCACAATTGCAAAATCAACTG
>JAAFKL010000227.1 GCA_021399405.1 Candidatus Heimdallarchaeota archaeon
CCTTTTGCTTGATATGGTCTAAGAAATCGACCTAGTCCAACTTTACTCCAAGTTGATTTTGGTGTAAGTTTCCTGTACTTTACAGTACGTTTCGCTATATTCATAGCTCCATTAAAATCGGCATTGTTTCTAACTCCACATTTAGAGTTAAGGCATTGAAAAAATGATTGAGTGGGTCTTTTGCCTTTACTATTACATTTATAACAAAAGATAGATGTCCAGTACTCATCAATTGCAAATAATTTGCTTTTCAAACCAATTTCAGATAGTTTGTGTTCTAGCAATTTGGTAAATCTGAAGAAAGCCCAGGAATTGAGTCTTTTCCTGAACTTTTTTCCTTTACCATTGCCTTTTCTTCCGTTTCTACGGATCCCTTTCAATTTACCGATTCCTATCTGTAAATTGAATGTTTGAGTTATATCCTGGATATGTTCCACTAATTCTTTGACCAGAATACGATCATATTCCAATGAAATTATCTTTCGACTGTTTTTAAGACCTTTTAGCTTCTTTGGAATATTACCCCTAGGGATTGAATTATTGATCCGATGATAATATTCTCGCTGTAAACTAGCTATTTGATCTTCCAGCCTTGATAATTCTTTGAATTTATTGTCTGAATGCCACGTTTTCCTATGTTGAATACCTCTATCAGTCATCACAGTGGAATATGCAGTCTTTTTGATTCCAAGATCAATCCCCATCACCGCACTTGGTCTACCTTTGAGATCTTGAGTTTCAATCTGTGAATTGATGGAAAAGTTGGCATAGTGTATTCCATCCCTTGCAGAGAATCTCAGTGAAGCGATATCACCTTTGCAAATCAGTTCTTCATGATATATGCTAAGTTTCAGTGGGATTTTCAATCTGTCATGTTTTACTTTCTTTTTTACTCCATTAACAATTAACCAGTTAGTATCCATAGAATCTCTTACTGAAAGGACTATATTATTGAAGCTGAAACGCCCTCTCGTTCCTCCATTATATAAAATAGTTCGTGAAAATATTCCTTGTTCTTTTGAAGGCTTATCAATAGATAATTTAGCGTTTTGTATTTTTGACAGTTCAAGATATGATTTGTAGGTACTAACTGCACTCTCCCGGCATTCTTGTAACTCATCAGTGGATATTCGAGGATATTTGTTTTTAAGATCATATGCTACTTTTCTTCTACTTTTAGTAGTCAAAGTCAGTCGATCCAACAAACCAGTATCAATTTTGTATTTGTCACGTTTTGATATTGTTACCAGGATATCATGTTCTCTCTTAATTATTCCAAGATATTTTTTAATGATGTTTGAATCTCGCTTTTGCATACGATGGTATCTCAATTGCTGTGATTGAGACATTTTATCCCAATTGATCGGGACTTGTATGACAAAAGTATGTTTCACTTGATTAAATTATACAGTTATCTATTAAAAACTGATTAGACAGTACTTTGTAAGTGAAATTCTCTAATTTCCCATATCTCCATATTAATCAATACAAGAAAAGTTAGCTTTTTATTCCATGGTTTCTCAATAAATCCTTATATTTTTATTTTAATTTTAACATGAGATATTAATGAGCGATAAAGGTACCCAAGATGATGGGTCATTAGCACCACTTACATTTAAAATTCCACTTGAAATGTTAAATATGATGGATGAGATTATCGCAAATGGGGAGTATGCGACCAAAGCAGATCTAATTCGTGATGCCATCCAGAAATTGATAGATTGGGAACTTGGGATACCATCTGTTAAGGGGGATTAAAGGCGAAATCGATTGTTAATTAACCATTAACTCACTAACACTCTTTTCGGAAGTTTCAGATAATTCAGCTAATCTTTGTGCTTGTCTAGTAATTTCCTGTAATGATGCTGCTTGTTCTTCAGCTGCCGCAGCTGCTTCTTCTGAACTTGCTGCCGTATTCTCTGCTACAGTTGCAATTTTTTCAACTGCGGTAATTATTTCATAAACTGAATCTCTCATTCTTTCAGAAATTCTGTTGGTTATTTCAGTTACACTGGTTGAAGCATTCTTACTTTCAATTGATAGTTGTCTTACATGATCTGCGACAACTTGAAAACCTTGTCCTTGTATACCTGCTTTAGCAGCCTCTATCGCTGCATTCAGCGAAACAAGATTGGTTTGATCTGCCAGATCAAGAGTTATTTTCGCTGTCGTCCCAATTTGTCTTATTGATTCTTCGATAACGTTTGTCATACTATTCAGAACTCTAGAAACATCTTCAAGTCGTTTTACTTGTTCAGCGGCACCCTCTGCAATTGTTTGAATAGTTCCCGTTACTTCTTCTGTAGTGGCTGCAACCTCTTCAGAACTTGCTGCTAGCTCTTCAGCTGAAGATGCTAGATTTTCTGAAGAATTTTTTATATTACCAACTATAGATTTGAACCTATTTGATAAAACTCTGTTTGCACTGAGTAGAGATTTGGCTTCACCACTGCCTGATAATCGTTTATCATCCTCCTCAAAATCCCCATCTGCCATTTTGTTAGTTTGTTGAATAACATGCTTCAAAGGTTTGATAGTTCGAGAATTAAATAGGTGAGTGAAAATTACAACAGTAACTACCATTCCAGCTATGTAGGTAGATTGTTCATCTAATGAATATTCATCAGCATAATTTTCAACTAAATGATCAGCTATTAAAGCTAAAAAGGCAATAAAAAATAAACCTGACGCGTAAGTAGTTGACATTCTTGATTTATACAATATTGAAGTGATTACAATTATAGCCAATAATGATAAGAGAAATGGCGTTAACCCCGCTACGTCAAAAGATATTTCTACCATAGGTTTCTTCAAACTCATTGAGAATTTAATTCACTTTATATTTTTTCGATAATTTTTAGTTAATAGTGTTTTTACTTCTTGATTTTTCTTCGTTTCTGAATTTTGAATGATTTAATTTCTCTACATATAGTTTCAAATATTTCGTTAACCTGTTTACCAGATTTTGCGCTTGATTCAAGATATCTTACTTTGAAATTAGGCATAGTCATCTTAGAAAATTTTTCACTAAGAATTACGCCTTTATCCTTTGGTATGACTCTGTTAGGTAGATCATATTTGTTCCCGACCAAAATAAATGGGACTAAACGTTTACTTTCTCGATAAAACTCTTTGACCCAATAATCTATTCTTCTAAAGGTATCTGGTTTAGTGAGATCAAATACAATTACCGCTCCATCAATATTTCTGTAGAAATTTTTACGAAGTTCTGAATAGAAGTCCTGTCCACCTAAATCAGTTAATGTAACATTAATTGTCCAACCATCAAGTGATATGGTCTTTTTCTCTATCGAAGCTCCAATTGTTGTTAAATGGTTACTGATAAAGTGTTTTCCCATCCAAGATCTTCTGATTGATGTCCTACCAACAGTAGAATCACCAATTAAGAGAATATTTGCAGATAAGACTTGTTCACTAAATTCTATATCTTGTTTTGCTAAAGTTGCAGTGTGAACTTCCTTTTTTACAGGTTCCTCAGCATAAGCAAGCACATTTTCTTGGGGAGTATTATTCCCGCCTAATGTACCACTTGGAATCACTTCTTTTTGGGGTTCAATAACAGTATCTACTGAACTACTTGCTTCAATAGCAGGATTATTTTGAGGTATAACATCAGATATTGGCTCACTCACTTGGACTGTGGAATTCTTAGAACCTGTATTTAATGTAACTCCAAAGAAATTCTCAAAAGTCTCTTGGGTGAATTTTTCTCGATCAGATTTAGGATTTTCAGCCTCTAGTTCTTCCTGTTCTGTAAAAATTATCCCTTCGATTCTTTGCTTTTCTTTATCATAGTATATTAGATGTTCAGAATATTCATTATTGTCTATTTCACCAGAAATTAATAGATCGTACTTTTCTGACACCCAGTTGTACAAATCTTTGAGGTAGCCTTCCCACCTATCTTGCGAAATATCTTCTTTCTCCATTCTGTAAATCCCTTCTAATCCCATAAAAAGTAAGTTTTTTCTTTATTTAATATGTTCGAAAAGATTTATAGAATTAAGTTAGGAATTATAATCAATTTAGTGATAAAATTCTAAGGAAAGGGAGTTTCTAATAGATCTTTCCTTATTTCTCATACTAATTGATTTGAAAATTATATTTTGTCCACTAGGTTTCAATAACAATACACCACAAAAATTAATTTACTTAATTTTAATTGCCACATGTGGTTGAGTACCTAGTACAAAATTGGCAAGATTCTTTCGATCAATGTTACTTTGTTTATGAACAAATTATCTCATCTAATTTCAAACCAGATGTCGTAATTGGTGTAGCACGAGGGGGTTGGATTCCGGGTAGATTATTAGCAGATTTTCTTCATATAAAAGAAACAGTAAATATCAAAGTGGAGGCATACGAATTAATTGGTGAAACTAATGTTGAGGCCTCAGTTACGCAAGATATAAATGTAAATATTGAAGGTAAAAAGGTCTTAGTTGTTGATGATATAGCCGATAGTGGGGAGAGTCTTGTTGCAGTGTATAATTCATTAAAGGCAAAACATCCAGATGTGGTTAAAACAGCAACAATTTATTATAAACCTAGATCAGCCATTAAACCGGATTTCTTTGCCGAAGAAACTACTGCATGGGTCATATTCCCGTGGGAATTATTTGAAACTATGAATGAACTGGAACAAAATTTTACTTCTGATGGATTATCGATAGATGACATCAAGTTAAAATTCAAACAAATTGGTTTGCCTGCTTATATGGTCAATTCTTATTTTGTCAATAAATCTTAGAACTTATACTTCTTGTTTCATTTTTAAAACATCCACAACTTCATCAAAATCGGTTGTTGATAAGGTCATAGACCTATTTGAGTGCTTAAGATAAAGTCTAGCTGCAATGGTCTGTGCCATCTGAAAGTCACCTCGTAGCTGGTTTGCACCCTCTTTAATTACTAATGCAAGCTCTCTTAATTTTCTAATTAAGAATTCATTTTCGTCAGACATGACTCCTAGACAAATGAATATCAATTTACTCACTATAAAATAGTTGTTAAATAAGTTTGTACAGTGTTTCAAGATGTTTCAGAGGTTTATAAGTTAGATCGGAAAATAAAGTATGAATTGAATGACTGAAAATTGAGCGATTAAGTTGATATCTTTTGGTGCCAATCGTTGACAAGCTTTAGAGCCTCTGTTCGAGTCATGCTTCGTTTCTCCATTCCTTCCATTAGTTTCCTAATTTGGAATAACATTGTAGACATAGGTATATCACGTTCCTGTAGAGCATCTCTAAATTTGCCGATGGCAATTACAACATCATCCATTGGATCTTTCTCAATAATTTTTTTGAGTTGATCAAAAAGCTCATCTGTATCTAGATTATCCCATGAATTCTGTAATACAATCATATCTGATGAATTTGACAAATAAAGGGTTTCATCTACCAATTTGATAATTTTCTCGTCTATTAAAGCTTCAATCCCTATTTTAAATCCTGAATCTCTTACTAGCTCTTCAATTTTCTTCATAGGACCATTCCCACCATATTTTATTAGGATACCAATAATTTTTTCTAGAATATCACCTTCTCTAATCGCAGCTTCTACTAGACGAACGTACGCTTCTTTATACCTTGGATTTTCAGGATCAAAATCATTTAACATCACTGCAGTTATGACGCCACTATAATTACCACCCTGGCTTGCTGTTGCAGCTGTGGCTCGAGGAGATGGGTCTGCAGCACCTCTAGCAGCACGCATTTGATATTCTTCCAGTTGATCCTTCATTTTTGTATTTTCTTTTTTTAATCGTTCAACAGAATCAATATCAACTGATTTTTCAAAAGTTGTAATTTGGTTTTGGCGATCTTTGGCAACACTATGCATTGCTAATAATTCTTGTTTGGATTGACTCAATGAATCTTCAAGAGTTTGATAAGTATCCCTCAATTCGTTATATAATTGTTTTATACTTTCCAATTCAGAATGAATTTGGGTTACACGTTGTTGTAGAAGGGTCTTTTCATATTCTGATTGTTTATGCCTCTCCTTCCACGCAAATATAGAATCGGGTTCATTACCAAATGGATTTACCATTACGAAATTACCTTTAAAGTTGCAATATATTAATGTAGGTTAAATATTATTGAAAATTTATTAATCATTGGCAGAATTTATATTCAAAACCTTAGCAACTTTATCTGCAATTTCAACGAAGGAGTCTTTGAACTTACCTTCTGTTAGGATAGAGGGTTTTCCATCATCTCCACCTATTACTACATCAGGATCCAATGGGATCTTCCCTAGAAAAACGAGACCTAAATGATCAGCTGCTGCTTTTCCACCTCCTTCTTTAAAGACAGAAATATGGTGGTCACAATTAGGGCAATCCAAACCTGACATGTTTTCAATGACCCCTATGATTGGCATATTAACTTTTGTCGAGAAAGCTATACTTTTTCGAACATCTTGCAGCGCAACCTTCTGTGGCGTTGTAACTATGACGGTTCCGGTAATATCAGGAAATAACTGTGAAATTGTCAATGGTTCATCTGATGTTCCTGGTGGTAAATCGATAAATAGAATATCTAATTCACCCCATTCAACATCGGCAAGAAATTGCCTAATGGCTGCCATTTTCAATGGTCCTCTCCAAATTACTGGTGTTTCAGCCTTTAACAGAAGATCCATAGAGACAATTCCGACACCATGAGCCATGGAGGGAACAATTTTTTTCCCTGATATTTGAGCATCCTGACCCTCAAGTCCAGCAATTAATGGTACAGATGGACCTGTAATATCAGCATCCATTATCCCGACTTTATACCCTTTTTGGGCAAATGCAACTGCTAAATTCACTGCGACAGTGGATTTTCCAACCCCACCTTTGCCAGATTGAATAACAACTGTATTTTTAATATTATCTATAGTATTTTTCAAGCTCATTTCTTGACGAACCTTTTGAACTTGATTTGGGTCAATTTCCATTCCCATGTTACAAAATAAGATTTGACTTCTAATTTTAAGCAATTATGATAGGTGAACTTGATAATCCTTGAAAATTAATTATAATCAAAATTTAATTTATTATTTTTATATACGAAAGCTTTCATGATAAAAATCATCAATTACCACACCCATCATTTGTGAAATAAGATATGGAAAATTCTGGACACCAGTGATACGATATACATCATTTATGCTTAATATTTTCTTATCTATAGTTAAGACAAGTTTCTTATCCGCATCATGAAATTCAAATGTTTGAGCTCGATTTGAAGGTGTACAATAATAATTATCACCAGATATAGTAAGAGTGATACCTTCTTGTGTGATTTTAACGGTAGCAATTTCTTCATCTAGTGTTCCGACAAGTGAGTATGTATTGTCAATTTGACCACGAATAACAGAGCCCAATCCTACATTATCATCATCTGCTACCCTTCTGAACCGATATTTACCTCGAGTAGTCGCAGTTTTGCCTGTTATATGATAAAGTTCATTTTTCTTATTATGACTCAATATTTTATATCCATTTATCTTCTTGTCTTGTACGAGAACAGTTGTATTTTGGTTTGGCTCTTTCCCAAATTTAAATTTAAAAGGCAACAGGATAAGGAATTTTAATTAAAAAATAAACATATGGGAGGGATTTTCAATTAAATCTCGAAATTCAGTCGCGTTGATACATATGTTGATGTTTATTAAAGATAAAAAAAAATCATATTTGTGAACGAGGTAAATCCTCCAAAAGCAGTAGATTCAATAGTTGACACCATTGGAAATACACCGATGATCAAAACTACTACATTTTCTGACCTAAAAGGTAAATATTACGTTAAAATGGAATCTTTTAATCCAGGAAGATCAAGTAAGGATAGGATCGGAATTACTATTGTAAATCGTGCTGAAAAAGAAGGATTATTAAAACCTGGAGGTACTATTGTTGAAGCAACATCGGGAAATACAGGTCTTGGGTTAGCTTTGATTGGTATCCAGCGAGGATACAAAGTTATTCTAATCATGCCAGACAAGATGAGTCCTGAAAAGATGAATATTGTCAAGGCAATGGGATGCGAAGTGGTAGTTTGCCCTACTGAAGTTGAACCCGACGATCCTCGATCCTACTACTCAGTCTCCAAAAAAATAGCAAACGAAACACCTGGTGCTTTCTTCGCGAATCAATATCATAATGATGCAAATCCTGAAGCTCATTATCTATCAACGGGTCCTGAAATTTGGAAACAAACTGAAGGTAAAATTACTCATTTTGTTTCAGGGTTAGGAACAGGAGGTACAATCTCGGGAACTGCGAAATATCTCAAAGAGCAAAATCCAGACATAAAGATAATTGGGATTGACCCTCTTGGATCTATATTAGCTCATTTTCATAAATATCGCAATCTTGATATTAAGGCTAAGGGGTACAAAGTGGAAGGTGTGGGAGAAGATATAATTCCCACAAACGTTCATTTTGATTTGATCGATGAAGTTATTACAGTAAACGATAAGGAATCATTTGATTGGACTTGGAAGTTAGCGAAAGAAGATGGTATGCTCGTTGGTGGATCAAGTGGTCTAGCTGTCTCTGGAGCTTACAAATATTTTGAAAACAATAATGACGAAAATACTTTTGCAGTGATTTTACTACCAGATACAGGTGAGAGATACTTAGGAAAAGTATTCTCAGAATCATGGCTTCGATCCAATGGATTTCTACCAGAGGTAACATCTATTAAACAATTACTAAGTTCAAAAACTGCCAATTTACCACCCTTAATCACCCTAACTCAAAATGATACGTTGAACGATGCTTTTGACAAAATTCAAAAATTCAAAATTAACCAAATTATAATCGAAACCCAAGATAAATACATGCAAATCTTAACCAAATCTGAAGTATACAATTTAATTTTATCTGATGTTTCCTTTGAAACAAAGATTTCTGAACTCTCATTGGAGGAATTGGATCTTGTTGACATCACAATGGAATACGAGGAACTTAAAAAAATTCTTGTCAAAAAAGAAGTTATTTTGATTACAGATAGGGATTCTCCCCTTGGGATAATAACTCGTCAAGACTTAATTGATAATACTAATTTTCGAAGTTAAAATAAGTGTAGTTACATAAATTGTACAAATATTATCACTCTAGTGATTTCTGCTAATTTATATAATTTTAATTTATTTGGAGATTATAATGAAATATCGATTCGAAACAAATGCAATTCATAGTGGTCAAGAGCCGGACAAAGAGACTGGGGCAGTCATACCTGCACTCCACTTAGCTTCGACATATAGGCAAGAACAAGTCGGAGAGCATAAGGGCTTTGAATATTCACGAACCGGTAATCCCACAAGAAACAATCTTGAAGATCAAATAGCAGGCATAGAAAATATGAAGTATGGCCTCGCCTTTTCATCAGGTTCAGCTGCAACCATGACTGTTCAGCAATTACTTCAAAAAGGCGATCATGTAATCAGTGGTGATGATGTCTATGGGGGTACATTCAGATTTTATGATAAAGTTATGAGAAAATTTGGTGTGGACTATGATTTTGTTGATACCTCAGATATTGAAGTAATCCAGGAACATATCAAACCAAATACTAGAGTAATCTGGGTTGAAACACCAACAAATCCTTTGTTAAAAATTAATGATTTAGAAGAAATAGCTCAAGTTGGAAAAGAGAATGATTTACTGACGGTAGTGGATAATACATTTGCTTCACCATACTTACAACAACCTGGAAATTACGGGATAGATATTGTTATGCATTCAACAACTAAGTACTTAGGGGGTCATTCTGATTTAGTTGGTGGAGTTCTTGTATTAAACGATGAAGAATTACTTGAAGAATTACGATTTATGCAGAATGCAAACGGTGCAGTCCCTTCCCCTTTTGATTGTTGGCTCCTAAGCAGAGGTATCAAAACACTTCCAGTAAGAATGGATCGTCATAGTGAAAATGCAGCCAAAATTGTTGAATTTTTAGAAACCCAGGATAAAGTCTCTAAAATTTACTATCCATTTTTAGAATCTCATCGTGACTCTAATATTGCTAAGAAACAAATGAAACTTGGAGGGGGAATGGTATCTTTTGATCTTCCCTCAGAGGCTGATGCACATAAATTCCTGAAACATCTTAATATATTTTATTTGGCTGAATCATTGGGTGGAGTTGAATCATTGGCAGAGTATCCCCCAAGCATGACTCATGGATCAATACCAAAAGAGCGAAGACATGAGATCGGAATCAATGATGGTTTGGTAAGATTAAGTGTAGGAATTGAAAATATCAATGATTTAATCGAAGACTTATCAGGAGCCTTCGAAAAATTATAATTCGATATTAAATAATCTTAATTTTTATGTTTTTTACGAATGACAAATGTGGCAATTCCAATTGACAATACTACATAATTCGCATTTAATTTGAGTCCTACCGTTGGTGTATCATCACTTGAATCTATCTTATCTGAGCTGGTGTCAGAACTTAGGACGGTTACATCCACCGAATCTTCTAGAGGATTACCAAATGTGTCAAACAAGAGAATGATAAATTCATGGTTACCAACCTGTATATTATCTAAACTCAAAGTTACTAGTTGTCCACTATTCCAACCATCTGATTCAACCAAATTTCCATTTTGATAAATTTCGTAATGATCCGGATGACTACCATCCACCCTCCACGAGATTGTTTTACTACCAGATCCTTCTACAAATGTAATGTCAGAAGGTGAAGTCATTGATAGAAAGCTAGTCACCCCTGATGGATCAACATAGGTAATGTCGGTAGTAATTTCACCAGGCGTAGTTGTAGTCCCTGTACTAGTTGATGTATAACCGGGTGGTGCAGTATATGTAGGAGTTAAATCGAAATTCTGGGTGAATTCAGATTTCCTAACTAAGTCCCATTCTTGTGCACTTACACTAATCAGAAGTGAATCGATACCAGTTACTGAAGCTCCAAACCCCCAGTGCGATTGTGGGTAGAGAATTGGTAAAACTGGTATCCATTTGTAAAGTTCTGCTTGAATAGCTTTTGCTTTAAGAAGTCGGGCATCAAAATCTAGTTCACTCAGATATGATTGAATAAGATCTGCCACACTAGTCATGGTCTCATCTAAATCGAAATTATAGAAGTTACCACAATCACCAGTATCACATCTTCCTGCTGCATCATAGAGACTTGATGGGTTCCAATCGAGTGCCCAACCATATCCTACAAAGAAAACATCAAAGCCACCTTCTGAGTAAGATGGTGGTAGACCCCCAGCATAGCCAAATGTACGAGGGATGATTTCACCCCAACCTGTTGAGACGTGCTCTTTTACGCTAATTCCAATCTTTGGTAATTCAAGCACGTAATTTGCAGACCATTGATTACGTGCTGGATTGGTGTTTGGAGACAGAACAGTAATCTCGAAGAAGTTTGTACTAAATGTTCCATCAGGATTTTCTGCACCAAGATCAGCATAATCAAAACCAGCCATTTCCATGTAATTTCTTGCAACATTAATTGAGAAATTTCGAGGTACAAGAGTTGCATCCCATCCGAGAGCTGCAGCAGGCATTACAGTGGATGCAGGTAAAGCTAAACCTTCCATAATCTCATCTACAGCAAAATTTCGATCCACTACATGAGTCATTGCTTTTCTAACATTTAACGCGGCCAACTCGGCAGCACTTGCGGATGCAACACCTGCCGGAGTTTGTAAACCAGTACCGAAGTATGGGTTTAGATGGTTAAGTGATATTTCTTGATGGGAAGGATCTCCTACAAAATCTTCAGCCACTCCAGAGAGTCCTGATAATTCATTCAAACTAGGAACATATTGAGAATCTAAAATATCAATCAAACCACTTGCTAATGCAGAAATTGCTGCAGCTTTGTCTGCGATTTTCTGGAAAATAATTTTATCAGCCCATACAGAATCAAATGCATAATAGAAGGGATTTGCTATCACAGTCACTATCTCATGAACATTATCAATATCTGAAACCATGAATGGACCAGCACTCACAACATCGTCCCCATTTGGATTATTCCATAAACAATCTTCAGCTATCCCCTGTTGACATCTCTCATAACGAGATCCAAAATATTCCTCGTCAACAATTGGGAAGCTTAGTAGCCCAAATGGGAAAGCAAAGCTTTGGGAAAGTGTAAATTCAATATTTAAGTTATCTATTACATTTACCGAAGAGTTATCCATGAACCCGATATATGATCCATAGGAATTTGTGTTAACTGCTGGGCTTAAGGCAACATGGAAAGAGAATTTTACGTCCCTTGTATCCAAAACATGACCATTGGAAAATCGAAGATTAGGTTTTAAAGTAAAGCTAAATGTTTTGCCGTCTGTACTAATCGCAGGCATGCTTTGAGCCAAATCGCCAACATAATCTCTAGCATTAGCACTAGATCGTTTTACTAATCCAGCATAAACAGCAGAATTCCATTGTGCAGTCGCATATGAATCTGCAGTGTATACTGAGTATTCATCAAAATCATAAGGCATTGCATATATTATAATATCGTCAGATGCCTGAGGCTCAACACTCGTTAGACCTCCAATATTTGAAGAAGCACCAATGAATAAAAGAACCATTAGAATATTTATTATAAGAAATCGGATTACCGGTCTCACAAGATAGAAGGGCATATTTTAATTTAAAAATTCGATCTAGAAATCATTTTGAATTGATAATGGGATTTATTAATGTGACAATTGCTATAATATTTGTACTATAAATGTATTATATAATAAAATCGCTCGAATTCATATCAATTTGGCATAAAAGAATATTACAAATATTATTACTTTAGCATAACACTAAGATTTACGTCTCATAAAGATATAACGTGGGATAATGGAAATTAAAATTATCGAGGTAACAACACTGGCAAATTTAATGTTTAATCCAGCATCATCACTATTTTCGGAATCGGTTTCAGTATTTGAGGAGGATGACTGAGTCAATGATGTGCTCACTGATGTTGTTGGTGAAAATTCACCCGAACTTGTGGTAGTAGTTCCTGAACTTGTACTAGTAGTTGGTGAACCAGTAGTAGTAATTGTAGAACTAGAGCTCGTTGGAGGGATAAAATTAAATGACGATTCTAACTGACTCCAATCAGCAACCAAATTGTAAATAGCCGTAACATTGAAACCACTCACTCGATTTGAATATCCTGCAAATTCTTTCTCGTGATACAGCGGAAGTACTGGGAGATTATTATAAAATTCAAGTTGGAGATCTTTTGCAAGATTTTTACGAATATCATAATCTAACTCATCAAGTATATCTCGACTCAGATTAGTTATTTCTGTTTGATTTCCATAAACATCAAAATTATAAAAATTATCGCAATTCCCGGTCACACAACTCCCTTCTGCAGAATAGGCATCAGACCCTATAAAATCAAATCCCCAGCCATAACTCCCTGCATAAATATCAAATCCACCATCACCATATAATGGGACTAGATTAGGACCTGTTTGACCAAAAGTACGTGGCACAACAACACTCCAACCAGTTGAAATCAATGTTGTTCCAATTCCAATTTTTTTGAGTTCATTGGCATATTGACTTGCAAATTGATTCCTATCCGGATTTGTATTGGCAGACAGAATTGTAACATCAAAAAAGCTATTGTTGAAAGTCATATCTACATTTTCACCACCAAGACTTGAATAATCAAACCCTGCATCAGTCATTAGATTTCTTGCTGCTTGAACCGAATAATTCCTAGGTTGTATAGAACTATCGTGCAAAGTTGATATCACAGGAACGGGTGATGTTGCTAGATCTGCTCTACCATTACGGATATTTTCTACAATATTCTGCCGATTGGTGACGTGTGACATCGCCTTTCTTACAAGAAGGGATTGTTGATAATCGTCTGTTGTGATGCCAGTATCAGGTATTAATTCGCCAGTACCAAAATATGGATGGATGTGATTCAATCCAAATTCAAAATGATTCAATCTGTGAACTGATTCTACATTAACACCGATAATAGACTCATATGTACTTTGATCAACTGCATATCCACTATCAACAATATCAATTTCACCGTTAGCTAATCCTGATAGAGCAGCACTAGAAGTAGCGATGTACGAGAAAATTAATTTATCAACTTTGACAGTTCCGAAATTATAATTTGAATTTTTTATCAGCACGACGTGAGTAATATTGCTATTTAATTGATCAAGTACAAATGGACCCGAGCCCATTGGATTAGATGTTCCACTTTCTTGATCTAAAATTGGAATTCCCAATAAATCTAAATAGAAGACATATTTTTCATTCAGAAGAATTTGAATTGTATTAGAATCAACCACAGAAGCACTTGCCATTTTGCTTAAAATGCTATAAGAAGACTGTCCTTTTAATAAATTTAAACTGTAGACAACATCATTTGCGTCTAAGATGTTACCATTTGAAAAAATAAGATTTTGTTTTAATGTCACTGTAATAGTTAATCCATCAAGAGAAACATTTGGAAAACTATCTGCTAATCTTAGTTCCCAATCAAAATTATTTGATGAGTTTCTTACATAAAGGGATTCGTAAACTGCTGCATTCCATAGATAAGTTGAATAAGAATCTCGATTTATGACTGTCTCTCCTAAAATTATTGAATATGGGCTAGCATAGGTCACAACTGTCTCATTTACAGATAATGAGATAGATGAACTTTTACCATTGCTAATAATTGAAACAATCAAAAAAATAAAGATAAAAATAAGTAAAATTGAGCGAAAATTGATAAATTTCACATTTCATTAATGTTTTAATTATATTTAAATTGAATCAAATATTAGTATTTTGTAGTTTCATATCGATTTCTAATTATTTTTAAGTTTAAACGAAAAAAAATTGTAAGGTTACATTGATTTAGGAGCTTTTGAAAAACAATAGTGATATTTTTCCAAGAATAAATTATTGGTAAATCTAGACTCTCCATATCATAGATTTTTTATTTATCGTCTTCTTATTTTGATAGTCAAAAATATTAATTGGTGACCGTATGAGAAGTTTCGCAGGAAGAGATATATTATCATTAAAAGACTTTGAGAGAAATGAGTTCATGCATGTGTTTGAAACTGCAG
>JAAFKL010000228.1 GCA_021399405.1 Candidatus Heimdallarchaeota archaeon
GATCTATGTCAGATATGTAGAAGTGACATTAACTCGGGAGTACAATGCCCGGGGTGTCTTTATTGGTATCACGTTGATCATCTAAGTTCCTGGGTTATTACAAATTTAAGCTGTCCTATCTGCAAACACACACTACAATTGGTACAATAATCGTTCTCACTCATAGATTTTACAATTTTTTTTCCATAAATTTCTCTATTTTCGAATAACTATTTCATCTATAGCGAATCAGTCAAACCCATGTGTGAGTATTGTAGCAAACATGGTGCAGGTAAGAAATGGTATCTTGAAGCCAAAAATTATATGAAGAATTTTGATACCACAGACCATAAAAGAACTGAATTCGTAACTGATTTTATTCAACATTTTATGGACTCATACAAACATTATCTCCAAACAGGTGATATCAAAAGAATCATTGACAAAGATGATCCAAATTGGATTCAAAGACAATTTTATAATTGGTATTTCAAGAAAAAACATTCAGGCCAAGTAATTCCTGTTGAAGAAGCAAAAATGATAATGGAACTAGCAGGTCAAATTGTTCTGGTACCTTGTGTTTGTAGAATGGCAAATTCAGGAGAGAAGAAAAACCTGTGTATGCTATTCATGGCTGTTCCAGATGATGTTTGGGGTGCAGATTATATCAAACGTAGTGAAGTAGAGCATCTTGAAATTGAAGAAGCTCAACATCGAATCAATGAATTTTATGATCAAGGTTTAGTACAAACAGTGTGGACTTTCAATAGTCCGCATATTGGAGCATTATGTAATTGTGATTATCCTTATTGTACCGCAGTCCGTTTCAGAAAACATGTAAACTCGGTTAAATCATTACTCCGATCAGAATATTATGCAGATATTGATTATAACACCTGTACAAGTTGTCGGAAGTGTATTAGAGATTGTCAATTTGGAGCTATGACATATTCTGCTTCCACCAGCAAAGTGGTGATTAATGAGTTTCAGTGTTTTGGATGTGGAGTTTGCCGTAAAGATTGTAAGTCTAATTCCATAAGATTACTACCAAGAGAAGAAAATGATAAAATCAAAGCGATTTGGTAAATTTTTACATTTTTTCAATTCTTCTTTCTGATTATTTTTGTTGAGATTAATGCCACAATTACTGGTAGGAATGCAATTGGAACTTCAAGATCTCCATTAGAGTCAGAACTATCATTTCCCAAATCATCCTGTGTACCATCAATCGTGACGAAGGGAGTGTACTCATGAACATATTTTGAAGCATCTTCAATATCAGTTTGGAATACAAAATCTTGAAAGCCTTCACCAAATGAAGTAAGCAAAGCCATTCCAGTTTCTTGTATAACCATAAATGTTACTCGATCCAATGGATATGCCTCAATTTCAGCTGAATTCCCCGTTCTCAAGAAGAAACTAGGGAAAGTGACTTGTGTTGTATTACCATTGATAAAATGGTCTACATGCACTGTGTCACTGTATGTACTGTTGGCCATCCATTCTTCAATGCTATTCATATCAAAATCTATTCCAACAAAAAGGCTAACGTTTTGGTTAAAGCAGCATCTGAGATTATCATTTCCTCTCTGAAACAAAACTGACAAACTATATTGCTCAGGATAACTCTCCATCACATCCATCTGAGTAGCCACAGGCCATACGAATTCGTTAAAATCAATGGATAAAATCTTTTGTTGGTATGAAAATATATTATGCATCATCTTTATCCAACCAGTAGCAGTATCAAACGTAGCTGGAAGCTGTTGCAAAGAGATTGTATTTGTTTGTTCGAGTCTTGTAAATGATAGAACATAATTCGGGTTTTCCTCCGTTTGATCTAAATCAAAGAAACCACCATCCGAAGCATCACTTTCAAAAGAATTCCAATCAAAGTAATTTACGTCAGAAAAAAGGTTATCAAATGCCAAATCATCTGAAGAGGTGAAATATGCATTATCTGTCATAGTTAAATTATACCAATGTTCTAGTGAAGTTGAATAGAAATCAAACTGTACTTTATGACTCACTGGATTAAACTGAGCTGTATTTAGTCCAGAACTTATCAAGATTAAGGACAGAAATAAAATTGATCGTTTCATAATATTATTTACTCACAAAAACTGATAATATCTCTTGTGCGCTTTCGGCACAAATCAAATTCCTGTTACAAATTGCGCTTAGCCGCTACTAAACGCATAAACAAATAATAATTAATTTTTGCAGAATAAGACACGCACAAATCAAATTCTAAATATTTAATGTTTAAATTGATAATTTAGAGATGTCAAGTATTTCAAAAAACGAACAATGCTTTCTGAAAATCCTTGAATCACGATCAGATCCACTAAAAACATCAGAGCTTCTTGAACTCACAGATCAATTCCCAGACCTCTGTTCTGGGTGTAAAAGTGGAAATGATGTGATCGCGGCAGGAATGCGATTATTGAAAAAATCCAAGATTAAGCGATCAGTGGGTAAAGGCGGATTTCTATGGAGTTTAGTTTGACACAAATTAGACTAGATTTATCAATTCGAAAGCGATATTATTTTAAATTATTATCATGTATTTTACTTGTTACGCGGGGTAGTTGCTAATCAATCCACTTTTAGAATCAGCACAAGAATATTTTGACAAAGGAGAATACGAAGAGGCACTCAAGTTGATAGAGAGATGTGTGACCAAAAATCGTAGAGATGGTTTGAAAAGTAAGAAACCAGAAATGAAGCTAGAAAATACAAAAGAATTGGCATATATCCGGCTTTTAGAAGGTCAGATCAGTTTCGCATTAAATGATACTGAAGCGGCGATTGATTCATATAACAAAGCAAAATCATCACTAGCTACTATGAGTGATACTTCCTATGGACTTAGAGGCTTAATTGATTTTCAGTTTGGTGCGATTGCGAAATATTACAAGGAACATGATAATGTTGTAGAGTTGATAAGCACAAGTGCTCATAATCTCAGCTTAGGTGGTAGACATAGCACCGCGATACAAAATTTATTTGATTTACTTGATTACATTGAGATCAACAAGCTTGATGCTGATCCCTTGACATACATAGAGCAAATTGATCAGATAACCAATAAAAATATCGATAATAAAGATGATAAGAAAATTTTCGCTGCAGAACTTAGTTTGGTTAAAGGTAAACTATTCAAATTAAAAGATTCAAATGCAGCAGCAAGGGAATTTGAAAATGCAGCAAAAGAATTCTCAAAGATTAAATCGTACAATAAACACTCTGAAGCTCAGGTACAATGGGCTGAATTGATCCGTAATGATTCATTAAAAAAATCAGAAAAATTATTAAAAGAAGCTGTAGATAGTGCAAAAAAGGGAGATACTAAAAGAGTATTAGGCTTAGCCCTGGTTAGTCTTGCTAAAAACAAACGGATTAGCAAAGAACTTGATGAAGCAAAACGCTTGGAAAAAGAAGGTTTCGAAATACTTGATAGTTCTAACAACAAATTAGAAACCGCAGAATATTATGTTGAGATGTCTAGAATAATTGCATTAACCTCTACCAATGATAATGAATTGAAAACAGCGGTAGATTATGCAACTAAGGCAAGTAAACTCTTTGATGATATTGATCATAAATATGGTAAGACAGTAGCCCTCTTCATGCAAGGTTTCAATAGAATTGCAAAGGGCTTTCAAGAGGGGTTATCGATGATCAAATTAACGTATATCAACCTTAAACGACTTCGCAAAAATAATCAAATCATCCCCTTCAATTCTAATGCATCATACTTAGTTGATTCATTAACCTCTGGAGAGGGAGATGACGTGATTCCTGTATTTGAAAACATTTCACAAGATCTCCATCCACTTGAAGAAGGTTCTTTGTATCATCTTGCCGGAGTACTTTACTATCAAACCAATAAAGAAGAGGGAATGAAACTTATCAATCAATCTCTTAAATATCTAGAAAAGTTTGTAAAAAAGAACAAAGAATTTAGTTTATTTCTTGATACTGCGAGGGAAAGGGCCCAAAATATGCAACAAGACATGCCAACATCAAGTAGTCAGGAAAATTCGAATGTTTCACCAGCTGCTGTAACAGCTCCCAAATCTGATGTAAAACAACCTAAAATGAAAACTAAAGGTGGACCTAATCTATCCAAAGAATAAGTTTAGACTTTGATTAATTTAATTTGTAAACTCGAATTTGGATTTTGTAGTAATTCTATCATAGGCCAAGGTAGATCTTTTGCAACAATAGAAGAATTGATCGCCACAGTCCTAGGTGATATGAATGTACTTTTTCTAAATACCATGTCAACATTATCTTCAAATGTTAAGTCTTTATGGCCCTCAGCCATACCCACTAATTGTAGTTCTCCAATTTTCATTTCAATCCTAATTTTACCCTCATTTCTTAAGTGCTCTTTCAACCAATTTGGAAGATCATTACAAGCAACATTGCTTCCTACACCAATTATACAGTCACCTCGTGGCATGATATGCACCTCCTTGGTAACTTGCCAGGTAGATTTATGAGCTGCGGTTATATTTTTATGCCCGTTAACCATGAATATGAGTTCGCTATTCAAAGATTGAACCACTTAGATATAAATTAAATTGAATTCTATTAAGGTTATAGAAATGTAGGTAATATTTTTATTTTTACTCCGTAAATTTTACTTACGATTTCCAAGAATCATGAGTAAAATTCTCAGTAGATATCTGAAAATCAGAAGAATATCCCAATACATTGACCAAGCCATTCGGGCGGGTGAACGAAATTGACCTGCATTGAGTCTTGATAAATCATAATATAGATAGAGTGAGAATAATGCAGCTCCACCGATGCTGATTAGAAGAATGACAACATTCGAAAACGCAATAAACCAACTTGCAATCAAAAAGGCCAGGAATATTAACGAGTATCTTGTCATATTACGACCAACTACATTAGGATCCGGATTTTGAGTGTCAACTTTATACCAGAGATATCCTACAATCATTGCAGTTCCTCCAAATGCAGCAAGTATAATTTCTCCACCGTTTTCATACAAAGAGAGAATTACTTGAAAGGTTGCACCCAAAAAAGCAGACGATGAGGCCACAAAAACAAAATATAAGGTGTTGATTGTATTTTCATTTTTTGCAAAGAAGTATCCGATTATGGATACGATATATCCCACAATTGCAAATAAAAGAAATATTCCTGCAAGATCCGGTACAAACAGCATGATTGCACCGACAATTGCTGCTAAAATGAGACCATCAGTTAATTTATGAAGTACTAAGGATTTTTGGTAATCATCAATTCGTTGAGGTTGACCACCATAAGATTGCCTTCCATAATATGACATAAATGATATCTTGATTTTCATATCTATAAATTATACTACTAGAGCTAATTGCTTTTCAATAATTAGGAAATTATAAATTACCAAGAGAATACTTATTCAATCCTTATTTTGTAGTTTTAAGCAATACTTTTCCAATATTTTTTCGATCGTGAATAAATTGATGAGCGATAGTTGCTTGTTCCAAGTTGAAAATTTGATCGTCTCGCACTATTGGTCGAAAATCATTCTCTTCCACAATCGAGTTTAACTTATCAAAACTATCTCTAAGTTGATCAATAAGCGGTATTAACCGTCCTATATGGAGCCCCATAAATCCTTTTGAATATTTGATTACTTTCCCAATATTCGTAGATGGGAGAGATTTCCAAGCCTTATACCATGATAAAGGATTCCATTTATTTAATTGGATTCCACTTCCACCAATAATTACAATACGTCCTAGAGGGGCCATACAAACATTTGATCTTTTGAATATCTTGCCCCCTATTGATTCAAGTACACAATTTGGAGGTTTGTCTTCCAGTTCCTTGTCAAAATTATCATATGTTAATGCAGTAGCACCAAGACTTTCAATAAAATCTCGCTTTTCTTGTGTCGAAGCCGTCCCATACACCTCTAAACCAAGAGCTTGCCCTAGTAATACTGCAGAAGTACCGACTCCACCTGCGGCAGCCTGTACAAGTAATCTTTCACCTTTTCTAACTCTAGCCATCTCTTCCAAAGCTAACCATGCAGTACCCCAAGTTGCGATATAAGCGGCTGCTTCTTTATAATTAAAATAACTCGGGTAAGTTAAAGCAAGTTTTTCATCCACTGCTGTTAACTCAGCATATCCCCCAGTTTGTTTAGCAGCGATGACAGATTGTCCTACTTCTACACTTGTTACATTTTTACCAATTTCTTCTACAATTCCTGAAGATTCAAAACCCAAGACATATGGCCTTTTAGGACTCCAACTATACAATCCCTGACGTGCCAATAAATCCGCAAAATTAACTCCCGCATATTTGGTTCGTATCAAAACTTGGTTATCACCGATAATTGGATCCTCAATCTCACTGATCTTAAGAACCTCCGGTTTTCCAATTTTATCCAAAACTACTGCGCGCATAACCACCATGAAACTAAGTCTTACTCAAGTCTTTGTATTCAAAATTGAATCTCTTATCTTCTTTTTGTTGGTAAAATTTGAATCATAGCTGTTGCTCTATCTGCAGTTTCTATCAATTCTTTCAAAATTTCATCAGTTAGACTTGGTACCTTAAGTTCAGGAAATGATTTATACCTAGCAATATACTCCTCTTTTGGTAATTTTTGTGCTTGTAGATCTGCTAGAAGTCGGTAGCTTCTGGTGGGCCTTTCTACCCATCTAGAGATTTCATCCCCATCTTCATCGGCGAATATTATTACTGGAATTTTTTGTCTTCCTGCAGTAGAATAGAAGAGGGGAAATTCTTCTTCAAATGCAGTTTTCGACGCGATAACAAATCCCCAGTTTTCCATCGATTCGGCCAGCTTTGAAATGACAGGAATTGCATTAGCACAATCACCACACCAGTTTTCACCAATACACAAAACCTTCATTTTTCTATTCAATCGCTCGAGCTTATGCGGGTCCATATTCTTGATAAGTTCATCAGTTGCTTCCAAATGACCCAGCATTCTATCTTTGACTCTATCTTTTAAGGTCAATTCAACATACCTATCGTAAGAAATACCTGCATTGAATATTTTTAAGAAAGTTTCTTGTCGATTCATTTCTAACAATGTGTGAATGACCCCCGAGTACAAAAGTTCTTAATTATGGTACAAAGTGAATTGCACCGTTAATAGGCAATAATTTAAAGTTAGTAATTTATTTCAAAGTTAATATTTAATTAATAGTTAATTGGATTTTGTGAAATTCACTTAGAAAAATTCTTGGTGTATAATATTCAATGCCTTCTTCAGATCAATTTGTTTGACTGTGAAATGATATGCCGCTTTTGATGCTCCAGAGGAAATCATCTCAACATTAACTTTAATCTTTGCAATCGAATTGAAGACTCGCGAAGCTATTCCTGGAGTGTCGCCTAAACCTATTCCGACTATTCCAATTAATGCTATATCACGATCACATTCTATCTCATCTATAATATGGGGTTTAAGTGATTCTAAATTATTCATACTCGAACTTATTCTTGCCTTGTCAATTAAAACCGAAATACAGGTCTGTGAAGTAGCAACAGAGATAATGTTAGTATTAGATTCAACTAGTTTCTCTGAGATCTTATTGAACACTCCATCGACATTACTTCCCAAAGTAGTATATATTCTCAGCATTGCTAGATCTTGTAGATAAGATACACTCTTTACAATGTCCTCATTCCGAAGACTTTCACGATTCCAAATCTTGGTTTGCACATCATTTTCATAGAGGTGGCGGATGAATATGGGAATCTTCTTCAATTTAGCAGGTATCACCGATCTAGAATGTAATATTTGAGCACCAAAGTGAGAAAGCTCAGCTGCTTCCTCATAAGATAGTTCTTCTAGGGTTACTGCGTCATCTATAATGTTTGGATCAGCCGTCATAAAGCCTAGCACATCTTTCCAGATTACAATACTCTCAGCATTGAATCCATATGCTAGAGCAGTTGCTGTATAATCAGTACCAGATCTTCCAAGCAAATTGATTTTTTTATTTTGTGATGCACCAAAATATCCTGGTACGATTAAAATCGTCTTATCAAGCTGAGTATTTTGTATATACTCCTCACATATCATTTCGGTTTCTTCTAAAAGAATTGTTGATGTTTTAAAAATACCATTAGTACGTATGAGATCTGTAGGGTCCACAATTATTGATTTCATATTTCTCTCTGTGAAATAATTATTAACCACATGAACCACAAATCTTTCTCCAAAACTTAAGATCAGATCATGGGTTCTTGGTGTGATTTCTTCAGTATAAGTAATTCCATACAAAAGACGCTCGAGTCTTCTCAATTCTTCATCAAATTCGGGTAAGCTTTTGTCTGAAGAAGTTAATAAATCGAGATGTACCCTTTGCAAGTGTGCAACAATTGTAGGAATATTTAGCTGATTTACTGGTGATTCAAGCACATCGATTAGATATTGAGTAATACCATAACTAGCTGATACAGTTACCAAAACAGGTTTTTCCTCAGCTGAGATAATCTCAGTTAATCTTTGAAGTCCCTTTTGATCACGTAAACAGGATCCACCAAATTTGTGTATTCTAAATCTGCTCACCTCCATCAAGATATATTTTGCCCTTTTCCATTATCTTGACGAATTTATCATGATCATCGTGCTTAATTATATCAATCAATTCATTTACTCTTTGTTGAATTTCATTGTATAATTTGTCTTGATAGGCATTTATCTGTTGAATACTATAATATAACTCAGGATTTTCTCGATAAACTTCCATTGTTGTTTTAATTTGATTATTAAATGTTGACCCTGCGATCTTATTCATATCGGTAAACTGAATTTCGGATTTCGATAAGATAAATCCATTTAATATATTGATAAAATGTGATAAACCGAGGGAATAAAGCATTTTTTCGTCGTGCTTCTTTAATTCTAATGAATGTATGTTTATCATAGTTTCTCGAAAAATTGTTTGTACTTCATTTAGAATAGAATCGTTATCATCTAATCCTGTGCAGACTATTAGATTTCTATCTGATAAGTCTGTAACATCTGGACCAAACATTGGGTGTATGCTAATTAAGTTAATATTTTGAGCTTTTGCAGTTTCAATTAGATCTATTATTCCAGATTTAAGAGAGGCAATTTCAAAAATGACAGCAGTTGTTTTTCTATTTATCAACATCTCAATGACTTCTCTTATCTTACTTAACGGGACACAGACAAAAATATAATCAAAGATATCAAGATCCTCTGGCACAACGGTATGTCCTCTCTCAGAAGCTTTGATTTGAGGATCTACAATCTCAGTAGTATATCCTGAGGATGAGAGAAATCTTACAAACCAGTTTCCCATTTTACCTGACCCACCTAAAATTAGGACTTTTTTGTTTAACATGGGTTTGATAACATCATATTTGTCCTGGAGTTGAGCACTTACAGATTGAGATATGATCTGCTTGTATAACTTCTTGGTAAATTCAAAATTAAGTTGAAATTCTTGTGAATATCTTTCAATTCTTTCGAACACCTGTTTTTCCACTTGATAATTACGCACCGGAAGGTTCTTTTCATTCTTCAATTTCCCAATTTGCAAAGCAAGATTTACTCGTTGTGAGATTAATGCCATGATTGAGTAGTCAATTCCTTTTATTCGCTCTCTATAATTGTTTAAATCTTCGATAAATACTATCACTACCTAGATATTATATTTCTTTTAATCTCCAACATTTATTAAGATGCTGTAATTATATTTTATTCTTCACAACTAGTACTTATCAATAACGCGATATAAATTCCTATTCAGCTAAGGGAATTGATCGTAACTTCTTTATTCAAATCGTTCAAACATATAATATGAGCAATTTAATTCCAAATAAAGATAAGCGAAATTCCGATGCAGACCGTATAGGGTCAAAATTATACAAAGAAAATTGGGGACCATTAATTGAGAACCTTCAATCTCTCGATCCAAATTTTGCCGAATTTGTGAAAGAAATTGCTTATGGAAGTGTGTATCCTAGAGAACAGCTTTCTCTTCCTCAAAGGGAAATTGCTGCAATAACTGCTCTTACTCAACTGAATCTAAAACCCCAATTAAAATCACATATTATCGGAGCTTTAAATGTGGGTGTAACGAAAGTAGAAATCTTGGAGTTATTCCTTCACATAGCAATGTATATTGGTTTTCCACTTGTTTTAGATGGATTGAAAGTTGCTAATGAAGTTTTTAAGCATTATAAACTATGAACAATAGAATTTGTTGCATTCTCTGTCTTAACTAAAACACAAGTATAAAAAAACAGATAACACATTATGTGATATGGATGATTCTCAAGATATTCAGCATCTCAAACAACTGCTCGCTGATATGAGATCTAAGAATTTTATTCCTATCAGTCCAAATATGGATAAAATTACTGAACTAGAAAATGGAGAGATAAAAGTTCTAAACCTCGAAGAATTAACAATATCAAAAATTCCTCAGGAGATCTCAAAACTTAAGAATCTTATCGAACTGAATCTACACAAAAACTATCTAATCTCATTCCCAGCCACTATTGAAGGATTAGAAAAACTGGAAATTCTTGATCTTTCAAACAATAAAATCGAATTTCTTCCACAAAATATTGGTAATATGAACTCCTTGAGTCAACTTTATCTAAATTCAAATAGGCTTACAGAACTCCCAGAACATTTTATCAATATATCACTCTTGAAATTTCTTGACTTAGGATTAAATAGATTAGTAGAATTACCAGAATATATAGACCGATTAACAAACCTCGTAGAACTGAAAATAAGTAATAACCAACTAAAACATTTACCTTTGAGTATTGCCAATCTGGTGGAACTTGTAATTCTTGAGGCAAATGACAACGAAATTGTAAACCTACCCCATAATATGGGTAATTTGATCAATTTAAAGATGCTTGAATTTGAGAATAACAATCTCACCACACTTCCTAACAGTATTTCGAAATTAAGTTTACTTGAATTTCTCAATTTACAGGGGAATCATTTAACTTCACTCCCAGGGGATATAGGGAATTTGATCAGTCTTGAACAGCTAAGATTAGACAACAATCAATTGATTCATTTACCTGATAGTATTATCAACCTCGATAAAATCAAATTATTAGTTTTAAGGGGAAATGAGGACTTAGAAATTCAACCAAAACATGAGCAATGGTTTGATCAGATTAAAGAATCTGGTGGCAGAGTTGTATTATAGATTAATTATTCGAACTCAGTTTATTTTAATTCTATTTTTCTAAAGTAATTTTGGAATATTCATTTCGTATAGGACTTCCTTTAGTAATATTCATTTCCTGATTCTTCAAATCCATGATTATGGTACACACAGTACCTACATCCTGCATAGTTCGTCCCTGTATATACGGTCTACAAATTGGTAAATCAGTATCTGATTTATCTGCCAAAATTTCTTTCATTTTCCCAATTGATTGATCTTTGAGATTCAAAATTAGCTCGGAAGCTTTCTTGAATCTTGAGATAGAACTTAACATGTTTTCTGGTTCTGTGTTGAGATTTGTGTTTTGAATAAAGTGGTTAGTGTGTACGAATATTGGATCAGAGTTTTCAAGAAAATAACATCTATCACCTCCAAATTCTATATCCTGATATTCCCCATCAGTGTCTCCGATCATTATATTACCGGAACATCCGATCTTTTGCTTTTCTACAAATTTCAATGCATCTTTTAGTGAATGTTGTTCTAATATCGAACGAAGTATCAAATGAATAGGGTAACCTTCCATCGGCTTTGTCACATGTAAGAAATTAAGTAGAACTCCCAATCCTTTATTATTGAATCCTATCTTCCCTATCATTCCAGGTTCAGTCATCTGTAAAATTTGGTGGCCACTTTCAAATGTGATTTTCATTATCACTGCTAAATTTTCAAAATCAGCTGCCCAATCCCAATTTTGTCCTAATAATTGAGTTTCTCTAAAATACAATGCCGTACATTCGGTGGACCCCTTTTCCATATTTGACATGATCTCACTTCGTGCATTAATTGCGTAGATCCACAAGGGATCAACATTAGCACCTCTAGCTATCTCTTCAATCTCAGTCGCAAATAAAGGATTATGATCTCGTATAACTTCTCTGAAGTGCTTAGCATACTTCAGGATTTTTTTCTCATTATCTGCTCTATCCTTTTGATTGAGTGTTTTTGTGACATCTGTGTAGAACTCAATAGCAAGTTCAATCCGTTTTTTTAGTTTAGATCCATGCTGAAATCC
>JAAFKL010000229.1 GCA_021399405.1 Candidatus Heimdallarchaeota archaeon
AAGCATCACTGATCATGTTCCCTCCAATCGCAATTACAATTTTCATAAATTTTCACCAAAAATAATATCAGATCAAAAGATCGGTATCGTGAAATTGAATACTTCAGATTAAAAACTTGTATATATCTTACCGCTAAGATAATTATGGGTAATATAAGTCATTCTTTAGTTTCGTCGGTCTCTTCGGAATCTTCAAAAATGTCTTCATCTTCTTCCTCTTCGTCATCATCTTCTTCAACATCTTCTTCTTTCTCCCAAAGTTGTTGTTCATCCTTCTTGGTCTGTCTTTTTATTTCTTCCAAGGTGGATAACACGCTTTCAACTTGAAAACCATTTATAATATTTAGTAAGGCATCTTTTGTGACTGCTATTTTCTCGAAATCTCCGATTAAAGATACTGTACCTCCCAAAATAACGAGAGAACACCCAGTTAACTCTTCAATTGTCTCTTTGGTTTTTCCAGATGAACCTATAATGCGAGATTTTACTCTTCGCATTTGGCTTGGTTGATTTCCAACTAGCGGTTTGAGACGTATTATTTCTAAGTAAAAATTATCCTCTGCTAGTTTCATAGATTGAGTTAACGAGAAACCTCGACCAATCGCCTTTACTATGTCTCGTGCATTTAATAATGCGACTGGGTCCTCAAGCTCTTTACTAGCACGAATTTCAACCTCTCCTGTATCAGAATCAATAATAATTTTGGATAATGTTTTTTCTTCTATGGTGTGACGATTGGATCCCTTTTTACCTATTACTACACCAATTCTATTTATTGGTATTCTCAAGTACTGAGATGCCAAAATAGTCCTTTCATTATCCTCAGATTCTGAATTAGTCATTTTATGAGAGTCTCAAATATTAAACTAAAACTGGCCTTAATAAATCACGTGATGGGTTAGCTGTGCTTGAGCTTTGTTAGGCTTGCGAATTGCATATAGAAAGCCTTTAGAAATATATTGCAGTGAATTTACAAAATGAGAATTCAAGACTAGATCAATTTTTATTGACACTTATTAGTGCAATATTAATGACTGATAAGTTGGATACTCATAATATTGTAAAACTGATTCAAGAAGAATTAAATAAAATTGCTGGTAAAGATGGAACAATATCTTCTGATGAGCAATCCCTGATTGATTCTATTGTGATTGAAGTTGGCAAATACAAAGAATTGCTAGATCGATCTCTTGATGATGGGAAAATAGATCAGCAGGAAAGAATTCGATTATTTCAAACCAAATTTGCTATAATTCAGAAGGCTGTTAGTAAAATTCGAGATGATATGATTGTGAGTAAAGATGAACAAGCAATTATTGATGGGCTACAGCAACTGTTACCACAGATCTCAGAATATGAAGATAAGTTTACAAATTAGTTGCACCAGTGAAATTTTTAATATTCTCGAACTTGGCAAGAAATTAAAATTCTAGTTAAATGAGGTTTGAATACATAAAGAGTACTTCTGCATAAAAATAATCCAACTTCTTAATGACTAATTTCTGTGTTTTAACTTCACATTTATATGTAACAAATTATTTTTTGACTTAATCTAATGTGTCTTACCTAGATTGGTGAGACATGATTCGAGATGGAATAACATGAAAGATTTTATGAGTAAAGATTTCAAACATCTGGTCAGAATTAGCAATTCTGATCTCAGGGGGGATACCTCCGTGCGAAATGCTCTTGCTAAGATCACGGGAGTTTCCCATCGAGTGGCTTCAGCAATATTACGGGCAACCGATATTGATGAATTCAAACTCCTCGGGAATATCACTGAGAAAGAAAGAGAACGTATTGAAGAGGCTTTATATGACCCTCTTGGAGCAGGTTTACCAGAATGGATGATGAATCGACAAAAAGATCCTGAAACCGGAGAAAGTACACTACAGCTTGGAGCAGATTTACTGCTTCAACGGAAGATGGATGTTGATAAAATGCTCCGGAAAAGATCCTGGAGAGGTATCAGGCATTCACGTGGTTTACGAGTAAGAGGTCAACGGACCAAAGCTACCGGTCGAAAATCTGGTTCACTTGGTGTTTCTAGAAAGAAGGAGCGGCCACAAGAGAGGTCACAATAATATGGGCGATCCAAAAACTCCTAAGAAAAAATATAATTCTCCTGGTCATCCATATCAGAAGGCTAGATTAGAATCTGAATTGATTCTTGTTGGCAAATATGGACTTCGAAATAAGAAAGAACTTTGGAAAACTAGAACTCAGCTCGGAAACTATCGTTCACAAGCTAGATCTCTACTGGGTCTTGAACTCGAAGAGCGAGTAGATAAAGAAAAAATCCTTATTAATAAACTAATAAAACTTGGTTTTATCACTGTTGAAACGGAAACTGATGATATATTGGCTTTGGAGGTTGAAACAGTACTTCGAAGAAGACTACAAACCCTTGTTTTAGAAAAGGGTTTAGCTGGTACAATTTATCAAGCAAGACAACTTATTACTCACAGACACATTGCAATCCATGGACGAGTAATGACTACCCCTGGATACATCGTTCCTGTGGATTCTGAAGAGAAAATCACATATGCATCAGGTTCACCATTTAATGATGAGTCACATTCTATGAATGCAAGTTTGAGTAGAGAATCTACTATAATAGTAATACCTGAAAAGAAGGTATCCTTTAGGAGGTAAATAAAATGAGTGAAGA
>JAAFKL010000230.1 GCA_021399405.1 Candidatus Heimdallarchaeota archaeon
AAGGTTTCTCCAAGGTGAACATCAAAAGATAGACCATCAACTGCGTGGACAAATTGTGATACATTCGAAGCTAGACTTTGAAAGAAATTCCTTTTCACTGGATAAAGCTTTGTTAGATCTCGGACTGAAACTATTACCTCTTTATCACTCATATTATTTCACCTCTTCCTCATGCAATAAACATGCCACATAGCCATCATCAGTGGGAGTGTTTAATGGAATTTTTGTATCACATCCCTCAATTCGTTTATCACATCTTGGGTGAAAACGACATCCAGATGGTGGATCAATTAAATTGGGGGGATATCCACCTATATCAAATAATTCGACCTTAGGGCCAGTAATGCTTGGAAATGCCTTCAACAATGCTTGTGTGTAAGGATGTTTTGGTTTTTTAAATATGGTTTTTACTTCTCCAAATTCGCAGATCCTTCCAGCATACATTATGACAACTTTATCACAAATCTTGGTGATCACAGATAAATCATGGGTAACTATTATCATGGATAGATTAAATTGTTCCTTCATTTCTTTTAGGGCTGCTAATACTTGGGCTTGAACAATGACATCCAATGCGGTAACAGGTTCATCAGCTATGATTATACTTGGATTACAAATCAACGCCATTGCAATTAGAGATCTCTGCTTCATACCACCACTTAATTGATGGGGATAATCATTAGCCCTTGATGATGAGATGCCAACAATGTCGAGTATTTTCAATACTCTGTCCCATGCCTCTTCACCTTTAACTTCAGGTTCATGAATTTTTATAACCTCTAATATTTGGTCTCCAATTTTATGAACTGGATTCAATGCATTCATTGCTCCCTGGAACACCATTGAGATCTGCTTCCCTCTAATTTTAAGAATTTCTTTTAAGGAAAGGTCTGGTAAATTTATTTTGTTAAATAATATTTCACCACTCAAAATCCTTCCAGCGCGAGGGAGTAATTTCATTATTGATAGACTGGTTGTAGTTTTACCACATCCACTCTCTCCTGCAAGTCCTAAAATTTCTCCTTCATTAAGTACAAAACTGATATCATCAACAGCCTTCACGGTTCCAGCTTTGGTTGTAAAATACGTTTTTAAATTGTTTATTTCTAATACTTTCATGATATCACCTTTTACGAAGACGAGGATTAACAATCTCATCAAAAGCAAGTCCGATAAATGCAAAACTCAATGTCGTTAATGCTATGGCTACCGCGGGGGGATAAATTAACCAATATGCTCCTGTTGCGAAAGCTACTTGATCTTGAGCCTTTCTAAGCATCATACCAAGACTCCATTTAAGTGGATCTCCTAATCCTAAGAATGAAAGGAAGGCCTCATACAATATGGCCTGTCTAATGGAAGTGATGATCATAGTTACCATAAGAGGAAAGACATTTGGTAACAGGTGTTTGAATATGATATATCTATCTCTTCCACCAGAAGCGATTGTGCTTGTAATAAAAGTTTGCTCTCTCAGACTAAGGACTTGACCTCTTATCAGACGTGAAGAAACGGGCCAGAACACAACAACATAGACTAAAGCAATTAATTGCCAGCTCATTGGCTTTCCATAAATTATAGTTTGAAGAGATGACAGCAATAACATCAAGGGTAGTGCAGGGATGACAATAACAATTTCAGAAAATCTAGAGATAAAACGATCTATCGTACCTCCTAGAAACGCACTTATCACACCTATGGTGGTCCCTAATATAACTGTCACAGAACCTGCGATAATACCAACTTGTAATGAAATTATCAAACTTTCGAATAGAATGGCTAAAATATCCTCTCCAAATCTATTAGTACCTAAAAGGTGTGTGGAACTGGGTTCTTGAAATGTATCTTCTGATCTTGCATAAGGGTCATATTCTGTCAGATTTGGACCGATGACCGCTAATAATATAAGAGTTGATAAAATGATGATTCCAATTAATCCAAATTTATTTTGTTTGAATACATTCCAAGTTCTTATAATTTGTCGTATTTGTCTTTTAAAATTATTTTGTATACTCATAATAAACATCTACTCCGTTCTGATCCTTGGATCAAGGATTGCATATAATATCTCAGAAATTAAAAGACCAAGCAAGGTCAATCCTGCTATTATGATAAATGCTCCTTGTACAACTGGCCAATCTTTCCGTAATAAGGATTCAAACAAAAGAAAACCAGTACCTGGGTATGAAAACACTGTCTCTATCAATACACTTCCCCCAACTATCGCCCCAAAATCAAGACCCATCGAAGTTACAATTGGAAGTAACGCATTTCGAAGGCCATGACGGTATAATACTTTGGTATTTGATAGTCCTTTTGCATGTGCAGTTTGTATATAATCTTCTGAAAGGATATTAATCATATTTCCTCTAACAAACCAAGCCAATCCTAGGGTTCCAGATAATACTAGTACTGTTAATGGCAGGGTTAAATGTCTAATAACATCAACAAAAATTTCCCAATCCGTGCCTGTCGCAGAAATAATTGGATCCTCGGCACCATTTAATGGAAAGGAAAATCCCCAATTATCAACCTTTGCTTTATATCCGAAAATTCCTACAAAAAGCATTCCGACAAAAAATAAGGGGAAGGCATTATATACATTATAGGTGAGAACAAAAGTTGTGTCAGTTTTTGATCCTCTTCTCCAAGCTATAAATGCACCTAAAAGAATGCCGAATATATAACTTAGAATAAATGATGAACCCAGCAATAATAAAGTCCAAGGTAGTGATTCACCTATTATCTCAGAAACAGGTCTTCTGTGAAGAAATGAAAAGCCCAGATCGCCCTTTAAAAGATTTTTCAAAAATAAAATGTACTGTGTCCCAATTGGCTGGTCAAGCCCCCAATCTGATATCAAAGCAGCTCTTGTTTCGGCAGAAAGTCGTGGGTCTTGAGCAAATATGTTGGCAGCACTACCTGGTAGCATGTGATACAAATAGAATACTAGGGTTGTTGCGATAAAGAATGTTATAAATGCATCAAAAATTTTTTTGAAAATATACCTTGTAAGTTTAGATTGATAAAAACTGATTAACCATTGAAATCTATTTATTCGATTTGTATCATTAGATAATGTTAAATTTGTATCAATTTTTTTATTTGTAGTCACTAATTTTCACCAAAAAGAATTCAGAATATCAATATTCAATGAATCCAGCGCTAAATATTTCTTATTAAATGTTTGGCAGGTAAGAATAATACTCGCACTTTTTTCCCTCACAAGTTTTACATCATCCTGTCATTATTTGTAGTATCTTCAAAATAATTTCGTTCAATTGTCAAATAAACGAATTAACTAATAATTCATTGTAATAAATGCAAGACTTTTGGTATTTCATTTAAATTGAACACGATATTCTTATAAATATTTTAGTAATTGATGTTTCAACGGTTGTTTGAAAAAATAACATAATAAAATTAGGAATGAGAAATATGAAAACAAAATATATGATTCTGACATCAGTTTTCCTATCATTGTTGATGATACTCCAACCAGTTTCTGTCACATCCGCGGCGACAGACAAACCAATTGGTGGTGTGGTCAAAACAGCGATGGGCGCAGATGCGACGACAATGAACCCAATTTTCTGGGGTAGCATATATGACTTGGAGATATTAACTTCAGTGTATGATACCTTAGTAGGTTTTGATATCAATAATGTACCTACTGGAATTATTAGTACTGGATGGACCTATATACCTGATGAAAGCGCAATAGTTTTTGATTTGCATAGTGATATGAAATGGCACGATGGAACCGCAATGACTGCTGAAGACATTAGATGGAATTTTGAAGATTTGTATCTGGCTGATTTTGAAGATAATGGCATCCAAAATATTCAAAGGAATAGTTGGTTATTTGAATATATGGTCAATGCTACCATTGTCAGCCCTACTCAGGTGAAAGTATTCTTTAGCTACACACCTAAATTGAGTGATTTGCTCATTGAGATCGGTACATCTTGGATACTTCCAAAACACATTTGGGATCCAATAACTGATTATGCAGGTTTCACCAATGATAATCCCATAGGTAGCGGTCCTTTCAAATTTGAAGAATGGCAAAAGGGTCAATTCTTTAGACTAACAAGAAATGCAGATTATTACCTTGATGGACCAAATATTGAAACAAAAATTGTTGAGATTGTGAGAGAAGTAGAGACAGGTTATTACAAACTTAGCACCGGAGATTTGCAGATTCTAGGCGCTGTTCCTCCAGAACTAGAGGCTATCGCTCTAAATGATCCAAACATAGCAATTCACCAGAATCTTGAGGATTTCTGGATGACTCTAGGGATGAATCAAAGACGCTATCCCAATAATGTTAAAGAATTTAGGCAAGGAGTATATCATGCAGTGGATGTTCAAGAAATAATTGATATATCTCGATTTGGTAGAGGTGCTCATATGCCAGCTTCCGGTAATCTTCCTTGGGGTGAATATTATAATCCAGATGCCAAGACATATGCTCATGATGTTGTTTTAGCTAACTCAACATTTGATGGTATTGGCTTCACAGATCAAAATGGAGATGGTTGGCGACAAGATGCAAATGGCACTAGATTGACTTTTGACTTTTTAGTCTCATCTGATTTTGAATCATCAGTTACTACTGGTAAATTAGTGAAAGAACAGATGGAACTTGTTGGTATAGAAGTAAATGTTGTCCCACTCCTCTTTGATGTGATCTGGGATCAAATTGGTGGTTCTGGATTGGGTACCTACAATTATGACTGGTACTACATAGGATGGGTTGGTTTCTGGAGTGATAGGCACTCAGGTTGGGCCGATTGGTTATACAGCGCAAATGGCTGGTGGGGTGGAGATGTCAACCTCCCCGGATGGTCAGGTCCTGCTTATGTTCAGATGACAAACTTAACCGAATTGATTAAATTTGAAACAGATGAAGCTGTTATCAAATCACTACTAGATGAAGTACAAGTACTTGCAGCAGAAGAGTTGCCGTACATCGCATTGGATATTGTTGCTGGTGTTAGCCTTTATCGAACCGATATGTTTGATGGTTGGTTAATGGGTAACGTTTCAAGTCCGAATAACTTCTATTCCTTCAACAATATCTGGCAAAAAGATGTAACTGGACCAGTTGTTTCTACAATTGTGACAACTATAGACGGTGTCGAAACTACAATATTAGTAACTGCTGAAGCTACGCCCGGATTTGAATTGCTAGCGGGACTTTCCTCTATAATACTAATAACAATATTGTCCGTCGGTTATCGTAAACGAAAATTAGTTTAAGAAATTCTAGTACATTGTAAATAATGCAAAAATAAATAAATATATTAAATATAATACAAATATAATATGCGTAATTA
>JAAFKL010000231.1 GCA_021399405.1 Candidatus Heimdallarchaeota archaeon
GAGCATCCTCAATCGTTATGATCTCAAGACTGTCAAGGGTCTGGTTAAGATCGCAGAGTATCTTGGATTTGACAAATTAGAAAGTGAATAGTACAAATTGTGTTTAATATTATTATTATTATACCTAGACTGATATTGATAGTCAAAATATCCTCATCCTATGGAATTAATAATTAAGTAGCATTACAACCAAACTATTCAGTTTGAGGATCATAAGTAATATTTATATGCTTTTTTAACTATTATTCAATATAGATGAAGAAAACTATTACTTACATTATCGAGAAAGATGAGGATGGAATCTATGTTGCTGATGTTCCAGAATTTCCCGGATGCCATACTCAAGCGAAAACACTAGATGAACTTGAAAAAAGAGTGAAAGAAGCTTTAGAACTATATATTGAAGAAACAAAAGATGACCTACCCAAAATCAAATTTATTGGGCTACAACAGACAGAGGTTTCAATTAGTTGAAAATTTATCCCCTATCTTATCGTAAATTACAGAAACGTCTTCTTAATCTTGGTTTTCTAGTACTTCGTCAAAAAGGATCTCATGTGTTTTTTAAACATCCTGATGGAAGAACGACAATTGTCCCTAATCATCCTGGTGATGATATTGGGAGAGGATTAATTAGGAAAATCCTAAGAGATATTGATTTATCTGTTCAAGAGTTTTATGCGGAAATTTAAATAGGAAGTCTTGTTAAAAATACTGAATATCTTGGTTTTGACAAATTAGAAAAGGATTAGAGAATTTTTTAATTTTTTAATTAATTGAAAATGATCAATTTGTACTTGCCATAATAAAATACTAAAAGTAAATCGATTAATTCATTTTATCTCATGAAATTAAATTAACCAACATTTTATCTTATTCCATGTCCCCACACGATCTTTACATTCTTTTTTACGATTACCTATCCGCTTGACAATTACAACAACCACATATAGAAAGTTAAAAAGAACAATCAAATCAATTAGAGAAAAATCGAATTTAATCTCAAATACTACTTTAGAAGATAAAATTTCCTTGAAATTCACAATTCCAGTTTTTGTCACTGGTTCCCATGGATTGAAAATATTCCTATTTAATTTGATTATATGTTTAACAGGTAACCTAATAACTGTTTCATTATTATCAAGATAGAGAATTGCATCTAAATGATTACCAAATTGATCGTATGAGGAAATTTGCAATGAAAATTCAGTTTCAAAAAAATTAGAAACAAGATTGACTGGATAATAGTTGAGATAAATAGCATTTGATATCTCAAATACTGGAAGTTCAATCGTTATATTTTCAAAATTGAGTTTGTTTATCTTGATACTTATGCTAGATAAATTATTGATATATTTTTCTAATAACAGAGTAGAGATAACAGTTCCGCTTGAATCAGTTGTAAAACTAAATATCTCACCGTCTACTTCTACCTTAAGTGAAGCTTGATTAACAAGATCATTATCAGAATCAAGAATCCCTATATTCAATTCGATTTTGTTTGTAGCCTGAATAACTTCTAGTGCTTGATTAAGGGAATATGCAAAGGTGTTCCTCACAAAATTATGAGAAAATTGTATTGTTTTACTAAGAAAATAACTGCTTGATAACTGTAATGAAAATTTCTCCTGACCTATATATTCCCAGCCATCAATTGGAATACTTATTTTTACAAAATTATTCTTATCAATTGTGTCTGTATAATTATGAATCGCAGAGATCAGGCTATAATGAAGAATATTACTAAAACTTAGATTGTAATAATCACGATACTTTATTACAGTATCAATAGAGAAATCTTTTCCAATGGTTTTATTATAGCTATCATTCTCTAGTTCAAAAATAAATGAATTAAAAACATTAATTACAATTTGATGCGAGATCAGAACCAAATTTTCAGCTTCAAGAAAAATAGTGTATTTATTTTGTCCATAGCTGTTTATTGGCAATGAAAAATTACTTTGTAATTGTTGATCGAGGGAATATTTTTCTTTTACAATCTCTAATCCATTTAGGTCTTGAATTATTAGAAAAATGCCTTGTAAACTAATTTCAAATGGTACATCAAATGATCTAGTAAATTGCTCTGTACGATTACCATAAAATTCCACATCTAAATTAACTGAGCCGATATGTGATTGATCTAGATATCTAATGGAGAAAGATCCTGTGATAATATCAGTTAATATGTTATAATACATAATTAACATCAAAAATTGATTTGAAAGATAATACTGATCTTGAGTGCTTGAGGTTGTACCAATTATTGTTGTTGCGAATTGATTGTTCAAAAAAAATGAATTAATTGAATGTATTATACTGTGCATTGCATCCAAATTCTGATTCACATAAGATTCAGCCCATAAAATACCATACTCACTATATTTATTGGATAAATATCTATCAAATTGATAGAATACCTTGGTAAAAAATAGATTTTCACTGGCAAAGTATAATTTACTTTGGGTTGCACTAGAAAGAGTATGTCTATAAACATTGTTTTCATCCTGAAAATTAAGTGTAATCACAGAATAAAGATCTGATAATTTATGGGAGTCTAGATCTATAGTCTCTAGTAAGGCTGTATTACCCAGATTATAAAGGTAATCTGAGAAAAATAAATCAGCTAGGATCCCAAGTGCATAATAGATTTGATCAATTAAATAAATATGATCTGAAGTTTTCCCATATTCGGGATAAAGCAAAAAATCATCGAATTCACTTGAAAGAGAATTCTGCTCAATTTTATCAAGAGTGATTGGTATTGAACTGAATAATGTAAAATTAAAAGATGATCCATAAATATATCCGATATAATAAGTATAGAGGGCAAACATATTTACACTATTTAGAAACTTGTTATATTTCTTTAATTCTACTCCATTGTCATCCAAATAAATAGATGATTGCCATAGTCCTATGGTTGAATTGTATAGATAATCGTCAAGAAGGTTGAGTAAGTAATCAGAATCCATATTTAACAAATTATAACGACTAACCAAGGACGCATTGTTAAACCCAATATCTGTGAATATATCCCGAATTTCAACATCTATAAGCATGTAAGCCAGGTTATCAAGAGTTGAAATGAGAAATGCACTTGAATTTGATTGCATTGTATTATAATACAAACCATTTTGTAATCTAGAAGAATTTCTACTTTCTAGTAATTTTATGCCATCAGCGATGTATCGATCATCTTTTTCGTTTTGATACTGTTTAATGAAATATATTTGAGAAAATAAGTCCCAAATGCCAAAACTATCATTAAGATTTGATTGGGATTTCATATTTGAGGAATTAAATAACAAAAAATTTGAATTTGACAAACTGATTTCATCTAGTATAGTATTATAAGATAATTTAATTTGATCTTCTATGATATTTTGTTCTAATTCATCTTCAATCATTAAATAATTCGAAGTAATGTTTTTATCACTTGTAAATGTATCTAATTTTATTATTTCCTGCCGATTAAGAGGAACAAAGTTAGATTGAGAATTTTCCAAATCCTGATCGATTTCTGTAACTTCAATGTGTGGGATAGAAACAGGGATGGTAGATGATATAATTAAAAAAATATTTAAAAATACTCGCCAATGCATTATTGTTAAGAAAATTACTATACTATTTAAATAATATTCAGAAATTATAGAATCTTGTAATATGCAAAGATCTACGATCCCTCTTTGCAATTATCGGCAACGATTTGAATTTCATTAAAAGATTGAAAATTTACGTTTACCTATGTAAATAATAAAGTAAGTTGAAATTACCATTAATAGATAGTTTCCACCAACAGGAACATCCACAGAAATAGATGAATCATTAACAGTGATTTCTATGGAATATTCAAAAACCAGTGATTTTCCATACATGGCCTCTTTATCACGATTATCAATCCTTAACTCATTTCCTTTAATGTTTATGAAAGTGGTTCCTTCTTTATTAATTTTTATTTTACATGTGAGATTAATTTCATCACCTGGATATAAAACAATATTTAACAATATTCTCCCTATACTATTATCTATTGAGTATAAAGAGGGTTCAATTCCTTGGATCTCAACAATTGAGAGATATCCCGGATCATACTCAATGATCAGTTGGAATTGAATCATTACTGTATTTTCATTAGATTGCATGATTGCAGAATATTCCTTAATCTGGTCATCAGTTGTATCTGTAAGGAAAGAATCAAAATTAAAAGAAATATTTGCATCTGTAGAGAGAATAACTATTGAATCAGTGAAAATAGTATTATTGTCATAAATAACAATCAATTTGACCAAATCTGTAGATTCTTCCAATGAATAAGCATAATTCAAAACATATGTTATTTTATTGTTCGAAAAATAAGTTTGGTTGGCCCCAGAACTGGAACTAATTTCTAATTTATCATTGACATGAATTTGATAAGTAAATTCTACATTTGAATATATCTCCCATTGTGCAACATATTCAAAATTGACACCATATTCTGTTACTACAGTTGCATCGTCTGGATAGAAATCCAAATATATGCCAACTACATTAACTAAAACTGTATCAGAAATTGTTGTTTCTCCCGCATATATGATAATTGAATATTCAAATAAACCAATTCTGGATTTATGAATATTGAAATTTATGGTTGATCCATCGTATGAAAGAGAAGATAATAATATCTCATTTTCAAATATTTCATAACGATCGTACACACCCTCAATTTGCCAAATTAATGTATAATCAGTATTAATAAAAATCTCCTTATCAGGACTCCCCTGGATTTGTATTTCAAATGATATTTCACTTTTACCACTCACTTCATTAGAATCATTACTCTCACCAAATATGTTCACAGCTCTGACAATGTAATAATAGGTATTCCCATTAATCACACTTATATCAGAATAGCTGTACACTACACCAAGATCAGCAAGTAGTGAATAGGGACCTCCACTAGATGTTGATCGATAGACACGATATCCAGTAATACTTGATCCACCATCATCTGCGGAAGCAGACCAGGTCAAATTAATAACATTATTTCCAGAAATTGCGATGAGAGATTGAGGATTTGATGGAATATTTATTATTTCTTGGGGACTTCCAATAGCTTCGTTTGAATCTGCACTCTCTCCAAATGAGTTTACTGCTCTCACAATGTAATAATAAGAATTCCCATTTATCGCACTTACATCAGAATAGCTATACACTACACCAAGATCTGCAAGTAGTGAATATGGTCCTCCACTGGTTGAAGATCTATAGACGCGATATCCCGCAACACTAGAACCACCATCACTGACAGGGGCACTCCATGTTAGATCGACTAGGGCATCACCATTTGAAGCGATCAAATTTTGTGGCTCACTTGCAATATCAGATGATCCAAGATTAATTTGAGCAAATTCGTCCAAATAATAATAATTGCCTATCGGTCTTTGAGTATTATTGGTGGGCCATCCATAACGTAAATTAATATTTGAAGTATCAGATGTAACGAATAAAGCCATCCCGACTGCATCAAGAGTATTAACACCTAGTACATTCAGTGGGATTCTATACTCATAACTCACTGCTGATGAGCCAGCAGATGCAGAAATTAATCCAGAAGGATTAGCAACACTAGTTAAAGTTAGCCCACCACTATCATACACCACTCCGATATTAGTATATCCGCTCCATCCATCAGGGGAGGCTCTCTCAGCTTTGAAATCTATATGAGGTAAATCTCCTGCATTTCCATCATATAGATCGTTGTTATTGCCATCAAAGGAAACTGAGGCAAACCCATCCCAACCTGAGGAAATTGTAGCTGACAGAGCAAGATACAAATATGTTTCGTCATTTCCTATGTATAAATCAACTGGAATTGTTGTACCCATACCTTGGTTATAAAAATCAGTGGAAGAATAATAAGCATCCGTCCATTCGGCAACGTTTACAGTTCCATCAATAGATGGTAAGGTACTCATGAATGGTGAGTTAATGTTAGGTATCGTAATAGTATTTACCTCAGAAGATGTGTATATTCTCAAAAATTCTATATTTATTTCAGAATCCCATGGTTGTGAGATTGATAGTTTGGAAGGAGAACCTGTAGTTTGTGTCTGTAGAATTAAATCCCAATTATGTAATTTAGGATTCTTTTGGAAAAATGAAACATATCCATCCTTGAAAACTAATCTGACATCCCACCACACGTTTTCATAAAAGGGTGTATTCAAATCCCAACTATAGCCATAGGGAGTTGTTACCCATCCAGGAGCATTACCATTAGTATGATAATTTGCTCCTAGCCTAGCAATTAAGTTAGAAGAATCGTCGTATACAAATAGGTCTGGTGTTTTATAGTCTAACCCGCCAGATACTAAGCGCACTCTCCCTTCAATTATTTTTGTATCTGCAGGCAATTCTACTGAGGCAAAATCACCATACGATCCATCAGTTGATATCTGAAGATATCCATTCCCAACAGATACCGAACTATCTGATTTCGTCCAATTCAGTTGATTTTGTAAAACAAAAACGTCTGCATCAAAATCTTCTACTATGAGATCGTATTGATAAGTACCCTGAAAATCCATGATATCAGTCCATAGTCTACCTCCATCTGCAAAATTCTCATAAGAGACCAATACTTCTAATTCTGGATCTTCGTCTAATTGAATTGCAAGTGCAGTCGAAACTGTCTCACCTGCATTCCCACTACGAATTGGGATATAATTGAATTTAATTCCATCCCATGTGAAATAACCAAATTCTCTATAGCCATTTCTGATACCTCTAAATAATAGATACTGATCTCCATTACCAAATAAATCTACAGATTGGGTAACATGCAAACCACCTGATGATAATCCATTAATTTTTGTACTTTCTATTTGCATTTCATATGTTAAATTACTATCATTCCATTCGAATGAATAAATTTTAATCGCATCCACATCGTAAACATATGAGAGGAGATTTGTAAATCCATCCTGATCATAATCCCAAGCAAATATATTGTTAGGGCCATTAGGAAATTGATATGAGAATTGCTCTGAAAACGAATTTGTGCTCTCATAATTATAAATAGTCACTAAACCACCATAACTAGCAACTATAATCTCATATTCACCGTCATTATTTAAATCATCAATAAATACACCGCTACCTGTGCTTTGATGTGAATATTGACTATTATTCAATAATGCATTTGAACTAAACTCATGGTGGTTCCATTTACCCATATAATAGCCATAAACAAGACTAATATCACTTTTTAAATCTGTATCAAAATCAAATGTATCGTAGGCATAGATACCATCCGAAGATGGAATTTCAGCGGATAACTCTACAAAATCATTATTGTCGATTTTTGCGAGCACATAAGGTCTATTATTTCCTGCAACCGCGTCTTGTAATAGAACATACAAACTTCCATTGTTGTAAATATCTATAATATTAGGATTCATTATATTCGGGTATGTTTTTTTGAGAACTACAGTTGAAAAATTGGAGGTAGTTTTATCCCATTCAAGTAGCTGCAAATTTGTAATTCCTAATAAATCGGCTGGAGTACCATCTGGTGCACTACTAACAAATATTTCAGGTAAATTATCATTATCAAAATCAGTTGGATTCCTAGGAAAAACAAATCCATAATTTAGCGATTTATTCACTGTCCAGTTACCAATGGGTATATCAATGGCATCCAATGAAATAGTGTCAATGTTTGAATCAATAAAATCGTTATTGAATTCAGAGATATTTTTCTCACCAAATTCACTTAAAGTATAAATTGAAGTAGAATTATTAATTGGAGCATTACCTAAAATAATTAAGAAAATTAGTAAAAAAATTGCAAAATAAAACCCCATATTTGATTTGTTAGTGCCCATATTATTCTTATAAATTCTAACCATGTATTTAAGTATAGATTATATAGTATTTCTTTTTGCCGATTTTCTGAATAAAAATCTAAAAATAGATAATAGAATAATGCAAACGTGGAGAGCCTATTTGATGACATTCTATCACAACTCCCACTGAAAATTGTCTCAAATATAGATAAAAGACCACAAAATTAATCACACACATTATTGCGTTTACCCTCCGCTATGCGTAATTA
>JAAFKL010000232.1 GCA_021399405.1 Candidatus Heimdallarchaeota archaeon
CCAACTTCTGTTTTTGTAGATGCAAACGACCCCGGATTCAAAAAACCGACAAAACCCATCGGTCCATTCTATAGTGAAGAAGAGTACAAAAATCTCGACAAAAACAACAAAGTTTACACAAAATTACCAAAGGGATATCGAAGAGTGGTTGCCTCACCTATACCGTTAGATATGTTGGAAGCACCAGTGATCGAAGATTTGGTAAACAAAAGAGACCTGGTTATTGCAGTCGGTGGAGGTGGATCTCCAACGGTAAAGAATTCAAATGGTTCCATCCATCTAGTGGATGCTGTTATTGACAAAGATTTAGCATCTGCTGTTTTAGCTGAAAGGATTAATGCTGATATGCTACTTATTTTAACAAATGTTGAAGGAGTATACAAGAACTTCAATACCGATGATCAAGAATTAATGTCTAAACTCCCGTTGATAGAAGCTGAGAAGTTGTTGGAAGATGATTCACTTGGAGCTGGAAGTATGAAACCAAAACTTTCTGCTTGTGCACACTTTGTCAGAAATGGAAAAAAAGCAGCAATCACTTCTCCTAAACATGCGTTAGGTGCAGTTAACGGAATAGCAGGCACAACCATCATACCCTAATTTTTTTTAGTAATAATCGCTTCGACTATTATCTAATTTTTGAGCAAACATTTTTTAGTTAAGTTATTAATCCTAATTTAAGGAGTATATATATGTACAATGCTGGTTTAGGCGACCCAATGCCCGCAGACAAATTAATGCGTCTTTTTATAATCCAATCAATTAGTTCATTTGTTGCAGGAGATCACGAATCGGGATTACATTATTTGAATGAGGTCAAGCAAACTTATGCACAATATATGATGAATCTGAATCCTACTCTCAAATCACTTGCAAAGGAAATTATTTCAAGTCTAGATTTATTAGATCCAGGTGCAAATGCAACAGATTTAGCCATGACAAACATCCAACAACCTACGGAAAGTCAACCAGAAGTTCAGCCTCAGCCAGAACAAGAAGATCAAGAATCCTCCTCTGTAACGTCTGAACTACAAAATTTGCTCAACCGCAGAAGAGCTAAAAAAAATAAATAGATCAGATTAACAATTAATTATTTTCACTTTCAGTCTAGTCTACTATCACTTTTATCATGGAACGCCGTATATTTAGTATGGAAAACACACAGCTCATCAATTTACTTCGGTCCCAGTTTGGTGAGTATCTTCGTGATGAGAAATACAAATCCGCCTTTGAAGAAGCGCTTGAAGTATTTGCAACTTCTCCCATGAACACTAAATCAAGTACAGATAACTTCTATTTGTTTCTTCATTCGCTCCTTATCCATGTGTTTGGAAAGATTAAAAGGTTAGAAGATGAGATGAAAGAATAGGAATAATAGAATTTAACTAATTTTGTTATTCTAAGGAACAGATCGTGATTTCATTTGATCTTCTATTCATTCTTGGTGGATTAATCATACAGGTGTTTCTCCCAGGATTCCCAAAGGAAACTCTGCTTTTTCAGTCAGGAGCAAGTTATGGTGTGCTGTATGGCAGTATTATCAATTGGTTGGGAATGGTATTAGGGGCACAAGTTGCATATGAAGTGGTAAGAAGATCCGTTGAAACTGGGGGAAAATTCTCCACTCTGCTAGTGAAATATAAGGATTCCAAACCAGTGAAATATGTTGAAGAGAGGGGAATTAAGGGGTTATTTGTTATTAGATTAATCCCAAATGCACCAAATGACGTACTTTCATTGGTCGCAGGAGCATTATTCTTACCTCGTAAGGGATTTTTCCTGGTATCCATTGTCACAGCCATCCCATATGCGATTTTATTTGCATATCTTGGTCATATAGGTAAAGATTTCATCAGTACTACAGACTTACTATTCATCAATTCAATCTTTCTTCTGATAAGTATATCAATATTGACGATTAGATACTATACTCACAATACTGAGGACAAAATGTCTGAAAAAGATAGTGAACTACCACACCTTCAATGATTACTTTCGATTGGCTCTCTAGTGCTAGAGAGTTTTATTATAAAAAGTGCTGAATACTAATGAGTGAACAATTATTAGTGAATACAAATTCAGAATAAAGTTAGATAATGAAATACTAGATAAAATAAAGTCTATCGCCTCTACTCAATATCCCAATCTAAGCAAAGAAGTAGCAACTGAGCAATTATTCAGTTATATCCTTAATTCAATTATCATGGATTTTCACCCTGAGGATATATTCATTCAAGCAAGCAATAATTCATCAGAAGATAATTTTAAAGTCATAAAAGTCCCTATTCCTCGAACTATTGCAATCGAATTTGCTAAATATCTCATTTCTGCAAACAAAAAATCCTATGCGAATCTCACCTATGAACTACGAAAACGCCTTTTCGAGAAATATCAAGTTTTGGTCAAATCAGCCACTACCAGACTCTCTAATCCCGATAATAGTTTCGGTTATCCCTCCCAATAGATTCGCTTTTCAACAGCTGAGGTGTAAATAATATATGATTGCTCTTGATCCAAATAAACCGCACGACCCAACAAGTTGCAAGAAATGTGAGTTCATCCTTGACATCCATTTTGAGGGCGACATAACACATATTTGGTCCAAAACAGCCGGAAGCAAAACCAATCATTATCCCATTCACTATCATCCTCGAATTTACATAGCACAAGCACTACAGGAAACGATCTACCAGTATAACCATGAAGATCTACAAGAAATTGCGAAAACGGTTGCAAAACACCCAAATGTAATCTCAATAAGGATAATTGACTGTTATCTCAATTCCAAATCAGATGAGGTCACGAAAGCAATTGAAGTGGAGTTATTTTCTATTAAGGTCATGCCACAGGTTGTGGAAGATTTTAAGAAGAAAAACTATTATCTCTATAACATTGATATTAACAAACGTCAGCATTTCTTTCTTGATACTTATTCGTATCCCCTTGGGGCTTGTCACATAAACCTACAGGAAACTCACAACCGATTGTACTATCGATTTGAACCCATCAATAGTCGTGGAGAACTTTATCGCAATGACTATCAACCTATTAAGGGAACAGTTGAGTTGCGGTTAGATTCACCAATTACCATGTATGATGATATTTCAAAAATTGACTATTTTGTCCCAATTCTCCGAATTCTCAAAATTGAACCAATTATCAAGAAGCAGGGTGCTTTCAATACTTATGACGACGAGCTTGTAGGGTTGAAGTTACAGTATGGTCATTATGTTGATAGTGAAATACAAGTAGTTGAGGAATTAAATATTGAGAATAAGCCAAATAGCAGAGAAATAACTGAGAAACAGATATTGTTGCTGATGGTTGACCATATTCAAAACCATGATGTAGATATTCTACTCATACCAGGAGGAGACAAATTCACCCTCAACTACCTAGCTCATCGTGCAAAACATAATGATATTGCGGATCTTTTCATCCTGGGTAGATTACAAAAAGCACATCATGCAAGAAAGGATCGCAAAAGTCAGGTCTACATGACCTATGGACAGATACTTAACAAATCAGCTGCCAGTTATCTCCCGGGCAGGATTCACCTTGACTATGATAATTCCTTCATTCTCTATGAAGGAGAACTAGCAGGAGTAATTGATCTAACCAGAATGTCTGCCACACCAATCGAACGAACTGCAAGAGCTTCAATTGGAACCACCCTAACGGGCATCGAATTCGTTATTTCACAAACGACAACTCCCAAAACATTGGTGCCCGAGAATAAGGTCGGTGGAGAACAGTTCAAGGATGCAGACGTATTGCTAATTGCAGATAACGGTGGTTTGACCTATCCTGCCGTAGCTGGAGTCTACGATAAGGTATGGGCGATAGACTACACCAGCCTGTATCCAATGATTATGATGAAGCATAATATTGGTTCTGAGACAGTTTTGTGCGAGCATGAAGAATGCAGAGGCAAGAATATTGTACCTGAGCTGGGTTATCATGTTTGTGCCAAAAGAATCAGTGTTGTTACCCGCACCATGAAGCTTATTCTATCCAAGCGGGTGGCGATGAAACATCTGAAGCGTACCTTGAAAAATGACAAGCGAGTAGAACGCTACAAAGGGATGGATTCGGCACTCAAATGGATATTGGTTTGTTGTTTTGAGGGATCAACTAGAGTATTGGTTAGGAAAAATGGTGAATATCTGTCTGAGAGACTCGACACCATTGTCAATGAATTCAAAGACACTGACAAACTTGAAGCACTTGGA
>JAAFKL010000233.1 GCA_021399405.1 Candidatus Heimdallarchaeota archaeon
CGGATAGAAGAAACCACTAGAATTGGATATTTGGGTATTTAAAGGGATATAGTAGATTTATTCTTTTGAACATCTATTGAGTTGTTTCTCAAAGGTCTCTCCCATTTACATGAGTCCATAATCGTCTAATTCCAAAATAGTAAACAAATGTTGAAACCAAAATATAGAACAATGTTGTTGATAATTCAATACCATTTGCTGGTTTTTCATTCAAAGTTTGTTGAGATGTTCCTATTCGCACAACCGCAAAACTTCCTATGAGCATAAAAAGGCTAAACATTCCGTAACTGAAAGTGTGGAAAAAAGCCAACCTACGTCTCCTTGTCAACCAAATTTGCGTGTGGTCAACCCCATTTCTGAGTAATTTGTTATTTGAAACTCTTGCAGTTGCAGGGTATACGATTAGACTATAGACTGCATAATAAAAGAATAAATACAAAGGACTTATTCCTGCAGATATTTCAAAATAACTAGGGTCTGATCTAATTAGTATCAAATTGAAAGACCAAATAACCAAAATTAGCACATAGACACTTGGTATCATTAACAAGCCTTGACTATATGGAAACAATCTTTCAAATTTATAGGATCTAGCTTGATCAGGCATCGATACTCTCAATTATGCTGGTAGTTACTTATAATTTATTCTAAAAGGATTTAGAAATGTAAACAGATGGAATTAGATATTTGGATATTCAAATGGGTATGAGTTTTCTATACCATAACTAATTATGTTCCACTTCGATGATTAACCGGATCGCTTCTTCTTAAGAATTATAACATAAAGTGCTCCAAAAGGCAGTAATGTCAAGTATAGAAATTGATGGTTGACAAATGAAGCACCCTCACTCGTTTTATCACTAGAAGTATGTATAATAGTCGAAGTAGCAATGGTTGAAGAAGATGTTGGATCATCGAAATTATCAATATTATAACTACCAGTGGATATAACTGTAGATGTAAACCCTATCTCATCAATTGCTTCTATCCTTAACAAAATTGCTGATCCTTCAAAAATTGCAGTGGTATCTAGCTCATAATTCAAGGTGTTTAAGCCGGATTCAAGAAAGGTCCAAGAAGTACCTGAATCTGATGAATACGAAACGGAGTAGGTAATTGGATGATCAAAGGAATCATCAATTGCATTCCATGTTATCCCAACATTTCCAGTTAGATCTGATGTACCTCCATCATCAATCGTCATTGATAAACTAGACATATGATTTGGATTATCTTGAGGAGAAATATCTTGGTTGTTCGCAGAGCCAGAAATGAAATATGTTGGAGTATCTGACCAATCGTGGTAGTAATTGTAATGGATTAGATTTGCTGTACCTTGATCAATAATTTGAATCGTCTCTTGATGGAAGTCGTTTAGCGTAATAATATTATTATTTGCATGTAAAGTAATTCCAGATTCTGTATTAGCATAAATAGTATTTCTGGTTATATAATGATTCTCACCACCCCACACTATAATTCCTGGGCCCTCCTTATGATTAAAAATTTCATTGTTGGAGATGTTGTGATTATTTCCATCTATACCAATTCCTCCACCACTTTGACTACCGTATATAGTATTAGCATTAATAAAAGCAAATGAAGTTGACTCACTCAACCCAATTCCCGAACCCTCAGTATTGAAAATCGTGTTATTTATGATACTATTTTTGATCCCTGACCATATTCTGATCCCAAGGCTAGTGATTGAGTCGTGGATTATATTATTTGATACATCATTCTCATTCCCATTTATTCCTAACCCCTCCCAATCATTGTTGTAAATGAGGTTATTTTTCACTGTATTATTATTCCCATTTATAACCACTCCTTCATAGTTATTGTCATTTACAAAGTTGCTTATAATCTTAGTATTATTTCCATCTGGTGCAATCCCAGATCCTTTATTGTTTGAAACAGTGTTCTTAATTATATTACTATTATTTCCATTCTGAGTAATACCGGATCCATTGTTGTTAGAAATAGTATTGTTGATTATTGTACTATTCATGGCAGTTATAGCAATACCGTTCTGACTGTTTTCATATACCAGGTTATGACTAACTGTAGTGTTTGAAATCAAATCTATAAAACTCGAATGGATCTCGATTCCTCCAGTGTTGTTGAAGATAGAATTATTATGGACATTGTTGAAGACACCCTCATTCCATATAACAATTCCACCCTCTTGATTATTGGAGACTGAATTATTCCACAGATCATTGTAATCTGACATTTGCACTAGAATTCCTTGACGATTATTATTGTATATTTGATTGTGAGAAATATTTATATGATGAGCTTCCCAAAATTTGATCCCTGCACCAACTCCAGTAATAATATTATTACTAATTGTCCCATTTACGAGATTGGTAATCCAAATTCCATAGTCATTACTATTTCGGCCATTGAGATAATTATTCCTAACACTAAAATGTGCTGTAGTCCCACTTACATGAATAAGATTACCTGATCCAGTTATGTTCCAACCCTCGATCCGATAGGGGTCCTCAACTGTACCAGCACCGGGATATCCATTAAATCCTGCATTCCCAAAAATTGAAATAGGAGAGGTCTCATTATAATCAATCGATGTTGATTGGACTAATCGATTTGAAAAATTAAGCTCTGACGTGTCTAATCCTGTAATATCCTGATTATTGATATCATTCAAAACAATGTTTGGGGAATTTACGTTTGTATTTGGTAAAAAGCCAATAAACGGAAGTATCAACAGTAGGTATAGATATGCAACAAGATGTTTTACTTTAATCATGAAAGAGTATTATTTTGATTATTTATTAATAGTAAACCTGCGCTGGAAAGTAGCGCGAGGAAAAAAATTTGCTATCAATCCTTCTAGTTTATAAAATCAATCGGTCGATCATTATTAGTGACAGATCAAAAAATTTATTGCGTTTAGTGGCCGCTATGCGTAATTTATTAACGCTAAAGTTATGAAAAAATCAATTTTCTTGAAAAAGTACCTTCAAAACGTCAAATTCAATTGTATCTAAGTAATGATCTAAGTATTTATCCATTAAGGCTATCTGAGTTCCTGCAGCTCTCCATTTAGCCAAATCCTCTTTAGATTCCCAAATTGTAATTCTCGAAAACACCGTTTCACTTGTAGAACTTAAAAGAAAGAGTGTTTGTTTTGCCCCGAAATCTTTCAAATTTGTATGTTCGATGATTTCCCCATATGCTCTAATATAATCTTCTTGAGTTCCGGCTTTGATGACGTATCTTGATATTGTACCATACAAACCACTCTCATCATCTGATAATTCGGATTTTTTATTTAATAATACTTTATAGTAGTATATATCACCGTAGAAATCTAAATGATGATCAAGATACCTTTCTCGATCCTTGGATCTTAACCATGTTTGGAGGAATTCTTCATTATCCCAAATACTTATAGCGATATTAAATTTTGGTTTATTTTGCCCGACGATACTTTGAGGTACCCCATATTCCTTCATCTCCTTCCTCCGACGGGAATTTTCTTTTATGAGCTCAAAGTATGCAGCCTTTGAATCAGATTTAATTTGATAAAGGTTTACACTACAAAAGCTCATTCGACTAAATACAGCTACATCTTGTCCAATAAACAATTTTATTAAATTATTTTTAATTGCACAATCAATTTTGTTCAGTAGTTAGAGTAATTTAATCTGATCCAACATAATCGATCGATTGGAGATGCAAATTTCAATCCTATTATTTGCTATTCAAAATAAAATCGATGACTAAAACACTTAATTTAATAATTATATAATCTTAAATCAATTAATCACAACTGCGATATAAGTCATAATATTATGGCAGAAAATCAACAAATGTGAGTACAGAGTCTGTAGTGAAGCTTGGTATCATGTTCCGTTTGGGGCCATCCCTTTGGATAGCAAAAATCGGAATGCTCGGGGGTTCAAATCCCTCCAGACTCACTTTTTCCTTTAATGATTGATGATATTAACTTTAAAATTAATCAATTTCACCCACATAAACACATATAGACGAATTTCATATCACCGATAACATTTTTAAAACAATAGAATTATAGTAATTTAACGTCAAGCGTGATGTGTTTCCTGTTGTAGAAGCTGTGAAAGGATACACAATGGGTGTATAGTAATTTAACGTCAAGCTTGATGTGTTTCCTGTTTTAGAAGCTGTGAAAGGATAAACAATGAGAAGTGATAAGATGGTCCACAAAACAAAACAAAGCCTAATGTTAATAATATTTCTGCTTTTCACCGTTTCACTCCTTCGGATTGTACCTGAAGCTACATTATCTGTTGAAAACAATGATCTTGAGCGAGATCCAGTTGAATTAATAACTGACACCCTCATTGATAGCGATGGTAATTATATAATCGCAGGACAGACTGTCAATAAGAATATTTATTTGGTTAAATACAATACAAATGGTGAAATAATATGGGAAAAATATATTGGGGGAAATAATTCAGATATAGTTGAATCAATATTATTAGACTCAGACAACAATCTGATAGTAGTGGGAGAAACCCAATCTGATGATTTTCCAGTAACGGAAAATGCTTTTCAGTCAGAGTTTGGTGGAGTAGTTGATATATTTGTGAGTAAAATTAGTCCTAAAGGGCAGGAATTATGGACTACCTTCATTGGGGGATCTGATAAAGATGGATTTCAACCTTACACGGATGGACTTATAGTAAGGAGTGATAATGTCTTAGTTATATGGGGCTGGACATGGTCTGATAATTTCCCGGTCACTTCAAATGCGATTCAAAAGACTTTCGCGGGTGGATCGATTGATCCATTGTTAGGGATCCCTGCTGCATTTGGTGGAAATGCTGACGGATTTGTTGTCCAAATAAATCCTGATGGAGATATTGATTGGAGTACGTATTTAGGAGGGTATGGGCAAGAACACTTCAACACTGTTCGTTTTGACCATGAAAATAATCTTCTTGTTTTAGGGAGCTCAACTTCTGACGATTACCCAGTTCTTAATGCAATTCAACCAAACAATGCGGGTGGTAGAGATCTTGTTATATCCAAATTCTCGAATACAGGTGAAATTATATGGAGTACTTTTCTAGGGGGCCCATTTGGGTATGAAGCAATTATTTCTATTGAAATTGATGACGATAACTATCTCTATCTTTCAGCATGGACAAAGGGTGGATTTCCAATGACGGATGGTGCTTTTCAAGCCGAGAAAGGGGGAAGTCGTGATAATATGTTAGCAAAAATCTCACCTGAAGGAAATTTAGAATGGTCAACCTATTTGGGGGGTATTTTTAGTGAAGGATACCCATCATACCTTTGGCAAAATGGAGCTGATTTTGATGATTTTGCCGACAACATGGGTGAGATGAGTCTTGATAGTAAAGGGAATTTGATTTTTGTTGGAATATCAGAATCCCCCGATTACCCTCTCAAAAATGAAATCCAAAATTCTAAATCCGGAATTTATGATATTGTGGTAAGTAAATTTGATAATGATGGGCAATTGATATTTAGCACATTTCTCGGCGGTAATTCAGAAGAGGATCAAGTGGATCTTTTCATTGATTCTCAAGATAATATCATTATCACAGGAAATACATTCTCACAAGATTTCCCAGTAGAAAATGCAATACAGGGGACGAATGCAGGCAGACATGATACATTTATTACCAAGTTTAATCCAGCGGGTGAACTTCTATGGAGTACATATTTTGGGGCTGAAAATGATGAAACATTGGTTAACTCTGGAATTGATCAAAATGACAATATTATTCTTCTTGGAATTACAAATTCTGAAACACTCTATACAACTGATAATTCGGTTTATAACAATCTGACCGACGGTTTTATCACTAAATTTGATAGTGATGGAAAGATTGTTTGGAGCAGTTATTTAGGGAGCACAGGGGTTGAAAAATTCAATCGATTTAGTCTAATCATTGATGCAAAGGGCAATTCATATGTCACAGGCACTTCCTCAACAGATTTAACCGGAATTGATAAAGTAGTCGATTTAGCATATGCTTCAAGGATTGAATCAAATGGCGAAATCAGTTGGAATCAGAGAATTGGCACTTCCGCACCCAATAAGGATAATTTTCCTTTTGAATTTATTTTGGCTATATTGTCAGCTTTGACACTCGCATTATTCTTCTCAACTTCTTACTATATGAAAGGTAAACGAATTGAAAATTTACTACTTAACGCAAATATGGAAAAAATACTTCAACCAGTGTTTAATTCTAACCCTTCAATCATTTACGTTTTCATTGCAAATAATTTTATTGAAGACGGAAATCTTGAGAAAGAGATTAAGGATGAAATCCCAAAAGAAATTTTTGATTTCAAATTCTTATTACATCCCGTTAAACTGTCAATATTGAAGATTCTTTACGAGAATGTCTCTATAATATCAGCAGAATTAAGAACGCAACTGGGTATTTCTTGGAGTGAGTTAACTTCTCATTTGAAGAAACTAACACAGAAGAGATACATTATAGTAGAAATTAAATTTGTTGAAGGATCTCTGAAAAATGTTGTATCAATGGAACCACATGGAATTAAGGAATTTGAAAGATTGCAAAAAGCTCTTTTAGAATTTATAGACTCATCACCCCACATTAATCGATATTTGGATCAAATTGATCAAGATAAAAAACGATCGGTAAATGATGATCTGTATCCGCCTGATGAGTAAAATTTAGTAATTACATCTACGTTTTCAAAAGTAACTTATCTTATGGCTCTCTTTTTTTTTAACCAAATGCAATAATTATACCCAAATGGAATAGAAAATTCATGATGGAAAGATAATTATGATAAAATCAAATTTTCTTGATGTCAAATATGAAAGCAATGGCTTTTACTGCACACGGCGGCTCAGATGTAATTGAACAAGTTGATGTGGAATTACCAGAAATAAAACCTTATGAAGTAAAAATTGATGTCAAAGCATTTGCATTGAATTATCTTGATATTTGGGTCAGAAAGGGAAGACCAAATTCCACAATGCAATTCCCTCATGTTAGTGGTTCTGATTTTGCCGGTATTGTGAATACGATAGGTAGTAAAGCTAAGGGTTTTGAAATTGGTGATAGAGTGACTGTTAATCCGGGAGTCAGCTGTATGATGTGTAAGTATTGTCGAGCTGGAGAACAGAGTCAGTGTGAGAAATTTTCCATTCTTGGAAGTGGCTCTTGGGGTGGCTCTGCTGAACAGGCTTTAGTGCCTGCAAATAACCTCATGAAGATCCCAGACACCATGAATTTTACAGATGCTGCTGCTGCACCTCTCACAACTATCACCGTCTATCGCATGATGCGAACAAAAGCTAATTTGTTGGAGGGAGAAAATCTACTGGTATTAGGTGCTGGAGGTGGTATAGGGACAGTTGCAGTTAAAATGGGAAAACACTTTGGGGCAAATGTAATTGCTCTTACATCAACAGATAAAGTGGAAAAAGTCAAGGGGATCGGAGCCGATTACGTATTGGATTACCAGAATACGAATGAATGGGATAAATTAGTTTTGGATCATACAGATGGTGAAGGAGCAAATGTTGTAATTGATCCTGTTGGAGCTTCAACTTGGGAAAAATCAATAAACGCCTTAGCTAATGGTGGCCGTCATATTGTTTGTGGGGCAACTACAGGTCCGAATGCAAATACTGAGATTCGGACCTTATTTGTGAAACAGGGCAAATTAGAGGGAAGTTATATGGGAAATAACAGAGAATTTGTTCAGTCTATGAATTTAGTGAAATCAGGTCATATTTCTCCAGTAATTGATTCAGTTGCACCCATGGCAGATTTGGCAAAATCTCATGAAAGGTTAGAATCTGGAAATCATTTTGGTAAGCTAGTATTGACAATCTAATTATCATAAGATTTGAATTTATTTCAAGTAATGAATTTAGCTTTAATTTTGTAAAATACAATAATGACTATATTAGTAATTCAATAAATTAATTGTAATGAAAAGATTCCAGGAAAGTAATCTATCAATTACTGATGTTGCAGCCAGGTTAATAGAAGGCGCGATTATGCTTTATCCCACTGATACTCTACCTGGAATTGGATGTCTTGGTAACAATCTTCAAGCTTTGGATAAATTATTTGCTATAAAGAAAAGAGACCCCTCCAAACCGGTCTCCTATGCTTTTTCCTCATTTGAAATGATGTCAAAATATGTGGAATTATCTCCTTATTGCATGAAATTTCAGTCTTTACTACCTGGAAAAGTGACTCTTGTGTTACCTAAAAAGAATGATGGGGCAATTTTGCATGGAGTTAAAAGTTTAAATCTAGGATGTAGAATTCCTAAAGTTAACTGGTTATTGGAATTAATTTCTAACTTGGATTCACCAATCGTAACTACAAGTGCAAATATTTCGGGGACTCAACCTGTAAATCGAGTTGAGGAAATCCCGAGAGAAATTTTAAATCAGATTGATATTTTGATTGAATGGCCTGGAGAACTAACAGGAGTCGGATCGACAGTTATCGATTTAACAACTCAGAATGAATTCAAGATTCTTAGAGAAGGATCAGTAAGTAAATCGGAAATTGAATCATTGATTTTGGATTAATTCTTCTAATCGTTCTAATCGATCATTTACCAGGTCCAATGTTTTCTCAAGACTGGCAATTTTGGATTCTAAGTTCTCAACTATTGGATCTCTTGTGTTCTGAACATTTGTTGCGGTGGACCCACCTTCAGTCTCATTTGTACTCAATAAATGGTCTACTTGCTCTAAGAGTTCTTTGTGAATCAATTCATATTGAAAAGAATTCACTACAACATTTACTTTGTTAAATATTTCACCTAAGCCTTTGTGTATGGATCGTTTAGTTAAATATGGCAAAGCAAGTTCAGCTTCTACAACATCATCTAATTTTATCCTCAATAACCATTTTCCCATTTCTTGTTCGAGTGTTGTAATATATCTTGAACCAGCAATTTTAGCAGTGTACATAATATTCCTGTAATATTTTTCTGTTTTTCAGTATTAATACTATTCACATAAATTTGTTTAATAGTATCATATTGTACTAAAAAAGAGTTTAGTGTCAAATGGTTAGAAGTGGTTAGGATTAATAATTTTGAAAATTTATATTGGCTGAAAAGATAGCCTTCTAAATTACTGTGATAATTATGCGAGTATGGCTGTTGATAGCGATGTCTCGGGGTATGAAATTTCACACCCTAAATCACTAAAATTAGATTCATTTATTCTAGGCATTGCTGAAAAACCTGATGCTGCAAAAAATATTGCACTGGCATTAGATCCCAAATCAAAAGAAATTAACTTTAAAGTTGAGAAATTTGATCATTTAACTAAGGAAAAAATAACTTTACCAAAATTAGATAAAGTATACCAATCGAAATACAAAGGAAAAACAATGATAATTGTACCTGCCTCAGGTCATCTTTTCACATTAATCCAAGATGGCTATGGATGGCAATTTCCTGTGTATGATTTCAAATGGGTTCCGTTGAATGAATCATACAAAAATTCAACAAAAATTAATATTAACTACCTTCAAAGAATTGAAGCCACAATTGAAATAATGCGGTTTTTGACTAATCTAACAGAAGATCGAATAGTTATGACCGATTATGATGAAGAAGGTGAAGTTATTGGTGCTGTCATAATATCTGAGTTATCAGGACAAAATTCATTGCAACTTGCAAAACGTATGCGATACTCCTCATTTGCAAAAAAAGAGATACAAACATCGTTTGATAAAACTGTAGGAAACAATGGTGCTGATTCTGGAATTGATTTCGGGATGTATTTGAGAGGGTTAATGAGACATTACTTAGATTGGTTGTGGGGTATTAATCTTTCTCGAGCTTTAATGTTATCACTCAAAAATACAACTGGCAGATATTTCACTTTATCAACAGGTAGAGTACAAGGACCTACATTATCTTTTGTAGCAGATCGAGAGGAAAAAATCAATCTTCATGTACCAGTACCTAAATTCAAGATAAATTTGTCAATCAAAGCAAAATCAGTCTATGATCTAATTTATAGAGAAGGAGAATTCAAAGTTGAAAAAGAAGGGAAGAAAGCAGTATCGGAAATAGAAGGAAATCCAATAAATGTTGCCGATGTAAGTAAAAAAGAAAATGATGTTAATCCTCCTGCTCCTTACAATCTATCTACACTACAAAAGGATGGCAATCGATTTTTTGGTTTTGAACCTTCAAGAACTCTGAGAGCTGCACAAAAATTATATTTATCGGGGGTTACATCATATCCAAGAACTAGTAGTGAAAAATATCCACCAGAAACCGATCACAAAGCAATTCTTCATAATTTGGCTAAGATCCCCACTTTCAAAAGTGCAAGTAATAAGGTAATTTCCAAATCAAAAAGACTCAATCGACCCAATGAAGGTTCCAAAAAAGATCCCGCACATCCTTGTCTTCATCCTACTGGAGAATTACCAAAGAAGTTAGGAGATGATGATATGAAAATATTTTCTCTGATTGTTTATCGATATTTTGCAACTTTTGGTAAACCTGCAGTAATAGAAAACACAAAGGTATCATTTGAGGTTAATAATCATAATTTTAGGTTGTCAGGTAAAAGGACGATAGATAAGGGATGGAGAGAATGGGCAGGGGCATATGACAGTTCTAAAGATGTTGAATTACCCAATTTCAAGGTTGGAGCAACTTACAAAATAAATAATTTATCACTTGAAACCAAGTATTCTAGTCCCCCTGCGAAATTTACTCAATCTTCGCTTCTAACAAAAATGGAAAAGGTTTCAATCGGAACCAAAGCTACACGAGCAGATATTATCAAAAATTTAGTTGATAGGAAATTTCTGAGAAACAAACCGCTTGATATTACATTAATGGGAGATACGATTACTGAGGTTCTCAAAAATTACAGCCCTCAAGTGATTTCTGTAGAATTATCGCGAAAATTAGAAGAAATGGGAGATTTAATTCAACAATCAGTGTATGAAAATAAACCAGATTCTGAAGCATTCACGCTCTCTGATGCCCTGGTTCGCGGAATTACTTTGCTCCACGAAATGTTAGATCAGTTGATGTTTAATCAAAAACAGATCGGAGAATTAATCGATCTCAATCTTCTCTCACAAAGACGGGATGAAGCAATAATTGGAGATTGTATGAACTGTGATGATGGTAAATTGAAAATGATTCGCAGTTTAGCATCAGGAAAACGATTTGTAGGTTGCTCTAACTACTTTACAGAAGTAAAATGTAATACAACCTACCCACTTCCACAAAGAGAAAAGTTGGACCTTAAAACTGCAAATTGTTCTGCAGACAATTATCCAACTCTCCGTGTATTTCCTATTTATGATCCAAAGAAAAAGAAACAAGGTCGACCCTGGATACTTTGTTTAAATCCAGAATGTCCAAAAAGGAAGGAACGTCAAGAAGAGATTGAAAAAAGCAAAATGAGAGCTAAGGAAAGGAAATTAAAGAAAACTGGAAAGAAAACTACCAAAAAAGGAACAAAAAAGACTACGAAAAAAACAACAAAGAAAGCAACCAAGAAGACTGTAAAGAAAACGAGAAAGAGGAGGACAGATAAATGACAATCACAATTTGTTTGATAGAGGTTTGTCATAGACCAAAAGACAATGATTCCAAACATGACTTTTGTAGTAGACACGATAAAGCACTTGAGAACATTAACAGTGTTTTTCAGGAGTGGACCGTGGCCTACGGAGAAAAATATCGAAAGAAAAAATATTTACAAAATTTGTTAACAAATGAAGATGTATCCTCAGGAAAATGGGTTAAAGAAGTGGTTAAACACCTCTTAGAAGAAGAAGTATCCAAATAATTTATCACTGCTAAATGAGAATAGAATAAATACCTATATAGTACTTATTTAACATAATTAATGTGGTATTATCAGGCTTAGGAAAGTCACTTTCTGGTGCTGTTAACAAGATCCTTAATCGAGGACCTATTGATAAACAAGCAATTCTGGAGTTAAAGAATGAGATTTTTCGATCTTTACTAGAGGCTGATATTAATTTTAATCTTGCCTCACAAATGGCAGATAATTTATATCAACGAGCTTTGGTTGAAAAACCACCGATGGGTATCTCAAGGAAAGATGCAATGGTTAACATCATTTATGAAGAATTAACCAAAATTATGGGAGGTACAGCATACACTCTCGACTTGCAAAAAGGTAGGGTCAATGTGCTAATGATGATTGGAATCCAGGGTTCAGGGAAAACTACAACCATTGGTAAATTATCAAAATTCCTCAAGCATGACAGATGGAATGTAGGTTTAATATGCACAGATACTTGGCGTCCCGGTGCTTATGACCAACTCAAACAGTTGGGCGATAAAGTTGGAGTTGAAACTTATGGTGAACCTGACGAGAAAAATGCTCTGAAAATTGCCACTAAAGGTTTGAAACACCTAACTGAAGCTGGAAAAAATGTTATAATTGTAGACACTGCGGGTAGACACAAAGAAGAAAAAGAACTACTCAAAGAAATGGTTAAACTAAATAAAAAAGTAAAACCTGATGAAATAATACTAGTAATCGATGGAACCCTAGGACAAAGTGCATACATTCAGGCTACTGCATTTGCTGACACAACAAATATTGGAAGCATTATTGTTACCAAACTTGACGGTACTGCCAAAGGTGGAGGTGCGATTTCAGCTGCAGCTGCCACTCATGCACCAATTAAATTCATTGGATTGGGCGAGGATATTGCAGAATTAGAAAAATTCGATCCTAAAGGATTTGCAAGTAGAATATTAGGCCTTGGTGATATCACCGGTATTATTGATCAAGTAGAGCGAGCCCAAATTATGCCCGATGAAGATCGAGCAAAAGAAATGATGAAGGGAAATGTTTCCTACAATGATATGTTGGAATTATTCAAATCTATGGGTAAATTTGGAGGTATCCGAAAACTCCTAGAAAAACTGCCAGGTGGAATATCTTACAATGTAGATGACAATATGCTAGCAACTTCAAAAGATTCAATGAAACAATTCGAAAATATTATTTTATCGATGACTCCTGATGAGCGAAATGCATTTGTTAAGCTTAATAGATCTAGGATAGATAGAATCGCAATGGGTTCAGGAGTAACAGTTGAAAAGGTACGAGAACTCATCAATCAGAAAAAAGTAAGTGAGAAATGGATAAAACAAATGATGCGATCAGGTAAACGAAGGGGTCGCGGGGGACAACAATCAGGTCTTCCGTTTAACATGATGGGAATGTAAAATGAAACTTGTCATATTTTGTGACAGCTACCCTCCTGAGAAGAAAACTTGGTCATCACCTGAGATTAATGATAGGTCAGATTGGTCTTGGATCAGTGAATTGATCGCGACATGGTTCTGTTACAGTAATGGTATACGCAAAGAAAATGAGGTCACTATTGTTATTAAAGAAATACAGATCACTTTATCTGGAGAAAAAATTAGATATTTAGCGCCTTCTCAGAGATCCATTCTCTCCATTGTACATAATGCCTATAAAGGACATTTGACACAAAATAAGAGAAAGCAACCTGGTGTTTATGTGACCAAATTCACGGGTTACGATCAATTTGAGAGCCCTCAAGCAAGGATTTCCTTAACCGACAAACAAGTAATTCAGACAACTTCTAACAAATCACAAATTAGAACTCTATTTGTTGAAGGAATGAAAGAGGATATCACACCAATACATATACTAGCTAGTAATTATAACCAAGCTTTAATTTGGTTGATTTATGGATAATATAAAGATCTGGGGTTAATTTAGGATTCTAAACGAAGAGCAAATAGAATTTATTAGGGATAATAATTGTTGTAACTACTGCATTTACAGAATGGCAAAACCAGCTAAATCCTTAGATGAATTCAATATGAGCCAACTTAAAGATGAATATCAATTTATCAGTCTTGAGGATGAGGACAACTGCAGATCATGCAAAGGGATCACTGGAAAATGTATTATATTGCATTCAAAGCTTGAGAGAAGACTAAACCAAGTAGAATTCGAAACATATCTTGTTGGCATTAGGATTCACAAAAAATTTAATTTTCTAGATGATGTATTTACTCACCAGAATCTTATAGTTATACCATACAAGCAGTTCATGACCAATTTCTATTCTGATAAAATTACTAATCAATTACACAAAACAAATCTACAAGATTTACCAGATGTAACAATAATAATTGATGTTAAGGAAAGACCTAGGTTTAACCTCGATATTAGATCATTATACATACTAGGGAAGTATCAAAAACTAAAACGGGGAGTACCCCAGACGAAGTGGCCATGCTCTGAATGTAAAGGTAGGAAATGTGAAACTTGTAATTATACCGGACAACAGTATCCATTTACCGTCGAGACAATCGTTGCTGAATCATTTCTTGAAGCTTCAAAATCATTGTCATCTAGCTTTCATGGCGCGGGTCGAGAGGATATCGATGCCCTCATGTTAGGTGAAGGAAGACCATTTGTGTTAGAGCTAAAACAACCTTTGATTAGAAGTATAGAAATTAAAATGCTACAAGCCGTTGTAAATCAATCAGACAAGGTTCAAATTACAAATCTCACATTTACTGATAAATCTAAGGTGGTTTTGTTAAAAAACAGTTCACCTGATAGTAGAAAAGAATACCGAGCTACAATTCAACTTTCACAGAAATTGGATTCGGAAAGTTTGACCAATTTGAAGCAAATTGGAGAAGATCCAATAATTCTACAGCAACAGACACCTGTAAGGGTAAGCCACCGCAGAGCTGATAAAATTAGAGAGAAATCAATTTACGGATTTAAAATTATAGAATCTAATGACGACCAAAATTCAATAACTCTTTTGATTGAAGCTGAAGGAGGTGCATACATTAAGGAGTTCATCTCAGGGGATGAGGGAAGAACAACACCCAGTATTACTGAGTATTTACAGCAGTCTGCAGTATGTATAGCTTTAGATGTAATCAAAGTGGATGATAAAGGTCTATTTAATCTAGCAAATCCTTGATCGATTTAATAATTATTAAAAGAGATAAAATTCTAGGCAGTATTGTAGTTAAAAATGGTAAAGTCAAAAGGTTACAACAATAGAACCCGTAAACTCTTCAGAAAACAATCAAGAAAGAGGGGTCTTAAATCTTTAAGATATCTTCTTGAACCAATACAAGTGGGTCAGACAGTAGATATTCTATTAAATTCCTCTATACAAAAAGGGAGACCTCATCGAAGATACAATGGCACCTCAGGTATTGTTGTAGAATTGCGTGGACAATCCTATGTAATATCGTTAAAGACCGGTCGTATGGAAAAATCAATCATTTCTAGGTCAGAACATCTACGAATTTCCAAATCAGCATAGAGTGTGATCTAAATTGCCAAAAGAAATTTACCATTCAGAACCAATTTCACTTCCTGAAGTGAAAAAGCTACTCCTAGATCGAGCGCAAGAAGAAGATTTGTCCTATATGCAAAGAATTGCACTGGAACATGCTCAGTTAGTTACAAGGATTAACGTGGATGATGCTAAAAGTCTAATTGATACCTTTGTTGAAAAATATAGATTATCAGATAGAGGAGCAATTACTCTGGCGAATTATATGCCTACAACCATCGATGAGATAAGGCAATTACTTGGTAAAGATGCTATATCTATGGAAACCGAGACAATTGAGGAAATTCTCAACGAATTGAGCAATATTCAACTACTTGATGACAAAGAAAAATATATTGACATAGACAGATTAGATAATGCTGAAGAAGCAGAAGATGAAAAAGAAATAGATGAAAGTGAGATTCCTGAAGATCTCGTTTGATAAATATTCTATAAATTCATTCAGCAGTTACAAAGTAAATTCATTTTGATGAATAAGATGGTGATAAAAGATGTCATATGCACGAACAGGTGGAGGAAGAGACAGGCACGGAGATCGTAGACGCACTTCTAGGAAGGTAACCAAAAAATATGAGGAATACGCAATAGTTTTAGATGTCATTCCAGCGGACAGGAACCGTCGTCGAGACAAATACAGAGGCGAACCAATAGTACAGGCTTTAGGACAGTATTGGTTAACAATTCTAGAGATTATTCCAGAAGATGACAATGCGATCATGCTTCAAGATGTAATTGCTTTGAGTAAGGAAGATCGAAATCAAATTAAAACTATAATTGGTAGAGTACCATATGAAAATTTAACCAAGATATCTGAATTACAACTCCCAATTGCCATTGATGAAGTTCTGGAAAAACAATCAAAAAGATTCATGAGTTTTCTGAACAAAGCTTCACCTATTAGCTTAAGACTTCACTCATTACATTTATTGAAAGGTGTAGGACCGAAATCTTTGACAAGTATTCTAGATGAAAGAAAAATCCTTCCATTCTCATCGTATGATGAATTTGAAGAGCGTACGAAAGTTAGCGATATTAGAGCACTACTCAAAGAGCGTATTATAGAAGAGATAACAACGGATGATATCAAACATCGATTGTTTACTAGAGCTCAACCAAGGTAAATTGTGAATTAGATGATTGATTGGAGACAGCATACACATTCAGTATTGTCATTATTAGATATTAGGGCTAATAAAACAAAAGGACAGAATTTTATTGTAAAACCATCCGTCATAAGAAGAATTGTTGAAGCCGCAAATATTACCTCAGATGATAAAATCATTGAAATTGGTGGTGGAATAGGAATACTTACACATGCATTAGTTGAATCTGGTGCTGAAATCACAGTTTTCGAAAAAGAAACCAAGCTTGCTAAACACTTGAAGGAAACTTATCAATCTGCGAATATAATTGAAGCTGATGCTCTTAAAGAAGTTTGGCCATATCATAACAAGGTAATCGCAAACCTACCATATTCAATATCCAGTCAGATACTTGATAAAATATTACATAATAATGCAACTACAGCTGTGGTAATGGTTCAAAAAGAGGTTGCAGAGAGATGTATTGCCCAACCTGGAGACCGGAATTATAGTAGAATAAGTGTTCTCTGCCAATTACATGCAACAGTTAAGAAATTGTTTAATGTAGGTCCCAATGCCTTCTTCCCCCGTCCGAAAATTACTTCAACCGTAATACATTTAGCAATTCAACCCCCAGAAATTGTAAATCAACATGATGAAATAGAGCTTCTAGTAAGATCGTTGTTCACTTTACGAAGAAGAGTTTTACGATCAGTATTGCGAAGTTTTCTAAGAAAAAAAGACATATTACCAATAATTTGGAAAGAAGCCCCTTATATCGAGAAACGGGTTTTTCAGCTCAATATTAACGAACTTGATGATCTAGTAAGTTATCTCAAATCACAAAATAGTTGGGAAAAGGGATTTTTGGACTGACTTCCTAATATTTCAGATTCACCATTTGAGAGGTATACCGATTGAGATAAATAGACATTATGGAGTAGTTATTTGGGGAAAGACATTAATCGAAATGAACTTACCTTATTCGATCATGAGACAGTATATCAACCAAGAGAAGACAGTTATCTGGTTGTAGATAATCTGCCAAAGTTCATTAATAATAAATCTCGAGCTCAAATACTTGAAATTGGGTTAGGTAGTGGAATAATATCTCTAAGTGCATTGAGAGACTTCCCAGAAAATCTGTATTATAGTGTTGATCTGAATTTCGATGCTGCGTTGCTTACACTAAAAAATATGAAACATAACAATCTGGAGAATCTCCATATTATCTGCTCAGATCTTCTGTTAAGTTTTAGAAAAGGAATAAATTTTGATACGATCATATTCAATCCCCCATATCTACC
>JAAFKL010000234.1 GCA_021399405.1 Candidatus Heimdallarchaeota archaeon
ATTAAGAAATAGCAGTAAGGTTAGAATTATAAAGAATTGGGTAATTGATTATCTGTAACTGTCGGTTAGTGAAATATGATGCACGAAATGACTATCTATAACACAGCAACCAGAAAAAAGGAGAAACTTGAGACTATTGAGGAGGGCGTTGTTCGGTTCTATTCCTGTGGCCAGACCGTTTATGAATCGCTTCACGTAGGTAATGCCAAGACATACATAGTCTGGGACGTGCTTGTTCGTACTCTGAAATATCTCGGGTACAAGGTGGTACACGTGCAGAATTTCACAGATGTGGGGCATCTTACATCGGATGAGGACACAGGGGAGGATAAGATCCAGAAGCGAGCAAAAATGCTCAAGATGGATCCTATGGAGCTAGTTGATGTGAAGATCAGGGAGTACCACAAATTCATGGATATCATCAATGTTAACCGTCCAAATATCGCTCCACGTGCTACTGGTCATGTTACCGAGATGATTGACATGGTCAAGGTGCTTGTCGAAAAGGAGTATGCCTACGAACTTGATGGGTCTATATATTTTGATATAAGCAAATTTCCTGATTACGGTAAGATGGCCCGGTTGGATCTTGATAATTTGAGAGCAGGTGCCAGAATTGAGGTTATTGAGGGTAAAAGAAATGCAGGAGATTTTGCTCTCTGGATAAAGGCTCCAGAAGAGCATATTATGAAATATACCAGTCCATGGTCAATTGGTTACCCCGGTTGGCATCTTGAATGTTCTGTCATGGCCATCAAGTATCTCGGCGAGACAATTGATATACATGCCGGTGGAATTGACCATATTCCAGTACACCACACCAATGAGATTGCCCAATCAGAGGCCACCACTGGTAAGAAATTCGCCAATTACTGGATGCACTCAGCTTTTATCACAGTAAATGGAGAGAGGATGGGTAAGTCCAAAAAAAATTTTGTAACATTACAGGAATTGATTGACGAGGTAGGTAGGGGTGCTGCCAGATTTGCACTGGGTGAGGCCCATTACCGCACACAGGCTGATTTCTCAATGAAACAGGCACAGTCTCTAAAGAAAAGGTACTACAGGATCATCAAGAGCTATCACTTGGCTTTGCAATACTTGAACTCACAAGAAGATGTGGCTATAGATGAAAGTGAAGGGGATATGTCAGAGAGGATTATTCAGGGATTCAAGAAGGCCATGGCCAATGATCTCAATACACCACAGGCTGTCACTCAGATAAACACAGCTGCCAAGAGGATAGATCAATTTAGAAAAGAAGGTAAGGTGACGCAATTACAGTACCATCTCACAGCTCTCAGAGACATGATGGGAGTTCTTGGATTACCCCTGATTGAACTAAGTAGTGATGAGATAGATCGAGTAAATGCTATGATTGCTCTTCGTATCAAAGTCAAGGAAGCTGGGGATTTTGAAGCTTCAGACACACTAAGGGATTATCTTCAATCGCTTAGATATGTGTTACAAGATCTTTCAACAACCGAGACAATATGGTACAAGGAAGAGTAACACGGCAAATTTCATGAGAGGCGATCCTAATTCAACTATTTAGTTATATATAAAATCAGAAATACTTAAATTATCATTCTTGAATTATAAAAATAATGGGATTGATAAATAGCATTAGCGAACAGCTAACTGGAAAAGAAACATTGAGCTTAACAAAAGAGGAAAGAATGCTAGAACACTTATCGTTAAGAAGATTTACTGACAATAGAGTCAGAATTTATATTGGCTCGTTAATGTTAAATCTAATCTTGATGGGAATACTGATGGCATATAAGACAATGCAACTTGACACTGTAGTATTATCACTAATCACTTTTGATTTTTTTGCTTCTAGAATTAATTTAGAATTGATGCTGCTTAACAATACTAATGATGGACTAACTAGTCCAAATGATAAATTATTGATGAGATATAGTGTAGCATACTCATCAATTTTTAGACGATTTTCATTATTATTACTATATATTCCAATTCTAATATCAATGAATTTATACCTATCAGTTTTTATGTATTTAGTATTATTTTTATTAGGTGTTGGGGAACTCATATATTGTGATAAAAGCTGGAAACAGGTAGAATCGGTTAAATTTGTGTCAAATAGCGGAGAACAAAAAAAATGGTATAAAATTTTACCTCTACGGGTTCCATACTTCAGTGGTGTTAATAATAAGGTAATCCAAGTTTCGACAGGATTTATTGATTACTTGAAAGAAACAGGTAGTGAACACTCAGAGCAAGTGTTAGATTTGACTGAAATTACCCATTCAATAGATGAAAAACAAAACCAAATATTAAATATAAAATTGATAAGTTTTTACCTGATCATGCCTTTAATTTTAGGATTTGTGTCCATTGATGTATTCAATGATTTGATTACAATCTCCCCTAATTTTGTACTCCTGCAGTTAACTATAACAAGTTCGATAATAGTGATGATCACAGGTTACATCCATATCAAATTCCCAGTAAATAATCAAATTAAAATTGAGGGTCTGATAGAAGAATATTTCGAAAAATATACAATTAAATTGGCTGACCAAATCAAAATCAGGGAATTATATAATCACATCTTTCAATTTGATATTAAAAAACAAAGGGGATTATTAAGTAATATTATACTAGAATTTGGTGTTTTTTTTAGAATTGATAAATTAGAAATATAATGTCCAATTTATTGAAAAATGATGCATTGATCGTGTTAATACCATGATTGCACTTCGTATCAAGGTCAAGGCATCTTGGGATTTGCGTTTCTTCAGATTCATAAAGGGATTATCTACAGTCCCTAAGATATGTTTTTCAAGATTTATCTGCTTCTGAAACACAGTGGTATAAGGAAGAATGATTTACATTTATTGTGATATCGTTTTCAAGGTAATTTGAGAATTTTTGATGTGTTATTCATCCTCATCAGATAGATTTTCTGTACCATCTGTTATCTCATATCCCGAGTAGGCCTCTTCCAGTAATTTACTATCCGTAAATACAGGTTCTGATCCTCCAACAAATCCAGCAACAAA
>JAAFKL010000235.1 GCA_021399405.1 Candidatus Heimdallarchaeota archaeon
ACCTGATTGGGAATTTACAATTTCAAGTATATTCATAATCGCTGAAATTAGATTAATAATTACTTAGATGATTTTGTAATAACGGTGAATTGATTACCTCTAATAAAATAATTTATGTTGTTTATATAGACGAATTTGTACAATTTACTTTCTAGTTTTATTTTTTTACTAAATATTTAATTATTAATTGACTTGGTACTAGTAAATATTATTCATGATAAGATCTCTTTTTTAATTTCAATAATATCAAAGTACTAAATAATACCTTTTTATTTAGACCTTATTTAGACAAATTCGAGTTAATTATAAATACCTAATAGATCAAAATCTCTTGTATGGGAAATAAATCTATTATGATCATAATTTTGATTGGGATGAGTTTAATACCAATAAACAATATTGTACAAGCTCAAAATGAGGCATATGAGATATCAGAAGGAAATTCATTGAATTTGGATGTTGATAAATTTGGAGGTATATTTTACATATTATTAGATATTTCAGTTGTTGGTAGTTATAATATATCAATTCAATTCCCAAACACTGTACGAACTCTAAGCTATGAGATTATTAATGATGTGGATATATATCTAACTGATTCATATTACAGTATGGGGAATACAATTGTTCAGAGATCTATTATTAATTACCTTGATCAGGATGATCCAACCTTTATTTATTCTATCTTCAAAGTTTTACAAGTACCAGATAAAAATTCATTGGGATTGGTTATAAGTTATTCTACAAATGATTATGAGCTATTAGATGATACTACAGGCCAAATTGTTGTTTATCTAGAGAATAATGGATTGGTTTGGCAGAATAGTATTACCATGAAGACCAATGAGTGGATGGATACGCATGCTGATATAATGTTGTCTCATGTAGAATCACCTGGAATTTATAAATTAACTGCAATAGCAAATGGTGAGCTTCCTTATACTGATATTTTACTAAATATTTATCCTTCTCAAATTGCTAGGCATTTCCAACTATCAAGGTGGTACCCCAATGAAACGATATACTTGTATCTGACGAGTGATATGGAGATCAATGCACAATTGTTTATGGGTCGTTCGCTATATGTCTATACTACTCAATTTGATTTTGTATTGACTAAAGTTGAAACTGATCTTGCATCAAGTAAATCTTATGAATTTTCAGATTATCTAGTTCTTGAATTACCCACTTTATATTCACCAAAAAATATACAAATAAGTAATGTAGGAGATTCGGAAATAAATATCGAAATGTTATCTGCAATCCAATCGAAAACATTAGATTATCTAGATTCAGGTGAAAAACTTGATTCATTGATCTTTGAAACTGGAACTAGAAAAAACATGTTTGCATATAATTTAATTCCAGATACTACGATTAGAACTGAAAATTCAATATATCCCAATTATGACCAATCTGAGTATTCATTTAAGAATATAGGAATTGTTACCAAAAGTTTCCATCTAGACTACATGAGTTACGATTTAATTCAAAATATGCATTATCTTTCGCAAATAAGTGGGTCATCAGTATATATTCTAATAAAGAACAATGGAGATACAAATGCTCAATTTACATTAAATATGGAAGATTACACTCCAGTTAAGCTCAACAATTACGGATTGAAAACGCTATTAATCACGAGAGACAGTCTTCCAGAATTATATGAAATAGATATAGCCGAAAATAGCCAAAAATTAATAGCCAGTGGCAATTTTGAAACTTCAGTGATAATATTTAATGGCCAATCTAATGCCTATTCTAGTGGAGGATTAGCAATATTTAATTCAGACTCCTATATCTCCTTAAATCTTAATAGTGCCCAAAAGTTGTACAATGAATATCCTGTAATTACTCCAGGGAAATATATATTCGCATTCACAGGTTATCTGCATCAAATTGGAGCCAATTTCAGTGAAATTGATACGAGTACAGTTAGTATTTCACTTGATTTGAATATTACCCATACAATAGGTGAGGCAATATTTGAACGTTCTACTGAGACTTTTGTTCTTGGTAATGGACAATCCCTTCCAAGCTCTCAAATGAGAGTATTCAATATTGAAAAAGATAATGCTTACCAAGTGTTTGTCGATATGGGTCCATTCAAAAGCATAACTTATGGTTATATTTTTTATCCCTTTTATGATTATTATTATTATAATACATATTTAATGATTAATTTTGTAAATCCAGATGGTTTCAATCCTTTCCGAGAAAATAATGATTTAATCTTATCAGGGTCTATCTCATCAACAAATCAGGTTTTCACGGCCAAAGAAAGCTCTCGTGTCTATATCATTATTGGTGGTATAGGTTATCTCAATATTACCATTGTGAATGTGGGTAATGTAAATTTAACAGAGATTTACCATGTTAGTGAGATAGAAGAGAGTAATTTTCCAAATCTACTGTATATAGCTCTATTCTCATCGATTTATTTTGTTAAGAAAAAACGAAAAGCTAAATGTAAGTTCTTTTAGTAATTAGAGTATTTGTAATTAATTAAAATATTCAAAATAAATTAAACTACTATTGATATCTATTTTTCATCTGCGCATTGATTTCTACCTGTTCAAGGGCAATATCAATTGCATCTCTCAAATTCTCACGTTTCTTGAGATATTCAGTAAAGAATTCTTTTATCTCATCCAGATCATCAATGCAAACTGGGATAATATCGACCAAAACGGATTGATACATAAATTCATGGAGTGCCTCAAAATTATCCAGATTTGCTAGATACCACTTCCATAGCGTTTTCTTGGCAACTGGGTTATTTACAATTCTATTAATTATTGTACCTCTATTTCTTGAAGGAACCTTATCAAAGGTGTACATCTGCATCTCTTCAATAAGATTAAGATCGGAGAAGTTTCCAATTGCTGCCAAGTATTGTAGGCTTGATTGTTCATTAGCAGCATTTTCAAATCCACTGATGAGGAATTCTTGATCATTTGTAAGGATAGCTCCAAGTGAAAGAATATTGCCAATTATATCGGCACTAACCTTCTCGCCAGTACGGATCTTGTCAAATATTTCAAGTGCAAATTGCTTAGCCTTGTCTGAACCAAAGGTCACTGCATTGTAAATAATGCCTGACCTAATTGAGGTAATATCTGTCTCCTCTCCCTCTTTCGGATCATATCCGATTCTTTCAAGAACAGATTCGTAAAAATTCAGACCAATTTCTGTTATTCTTTCCTTTAGATCTCCATCAAAAAGGGAAAAGAGGGCAAAGAGTTGACCTGAAAGGGATGAAATTGCTAAATAATTATCTTCATTGTTGTAGTGAGGGATAAATTTGAGGTAGTCTTCAAGGTCTGTATCTCCTGATCTTACCGTTGCATATAATTCATTAATTAAATTCCAACGGTCTATCTCACCTAAATTTTTATCCAAGATCAATTCTCCCATCTTGTTTAGATCATCAAAATCATAATTTACTCTATAAAATCCGGTAAGATCTTTATTTAATTTAAATGATGTACAACTTTCATCTAACGAAAAGGTTGTACTTCGGTCTTTAAGTAGAATAAATGTGGTAGATATCTCTGTATTTCCATTGAACTGGATTATTGATACTGGGATTTCCCAGAGATAATCAGAATTATTATCTAGGAAGGTGAAGCGTGATTGTGTCAATTCCAAAATATTCCCATTTCTTTTAACATTTATCAAAGGATGACCCGTTTGTAAAACCCAAGATTCCATCAAAGAACTAACTGGCATGTTTGAAGCTTCGCTGATTGCATTCCAGAGGTCGGAAGATGTAGCAACACCATATTGATGGTTTTTGAGATATAATCTAAGACCTTCTTTGAACTTATCCGGGGACACATAGGCCTCTAACATTCTCAAAATAGATCCCCCCTTATTATAAATAATAGGGGCACTTTTTACTGTCATTCCAACTGCACCATCTCCTTCTATCTCAATTGGTGAGGTTGAGACATAAGCATCAGCTCCCAATGCCACACCTGTCTGTGTTTGAAGGAAGAATTGCCAAATCTTTTTCTCTGGATAATATACATCAATTATTCCAAATCCAAAGAATGTCGCAAAACTCTCATTTAACCAGAGATATTTCCAAGTGACTGGAGTAGTTAGATTACCAAACCATTGATGGGTAATTTCATGTGCAATTATCATCTGAATGATTGTTTCCATTCTCTTAGATGTAACTCCAGGGTAATTCAGTAAATAATTTTCCCTAAATAATATCGCACTCCAATTCTCCATCGCACCATGAGCAAAATCGGGGGTTCCGATAAGATCCAACTTCTTAAATGGATATGGAATGACAAAATAATCCTCACAATATTTCAGTGACTTCTTACCAAAATCAAGACCGAAAGACCCGAATTGCTCCGCTTGTCCAGGACTAGCATAAACCTTCACACTTACCTCATCTTGATAAGATTCAATGAATTCGAATTCACCCACACCAAAGAATAATAGGTATGTTGACATTGGTGGTGATTTTTCAAATCTATATGCGATTTTATCACCTAATTCCGTACGCTCAATGATTGATCCAACTGATATAACATTGAGACCCTTTTTAACCACTAAAGTGATATCAAAAGTCGCCTTCATGGCAGGAAGGTCAAAACAAGGAAATGCTCGTCGTGCATCACTCTCCTGGAATTGGGTTACAGCGGCCAATCGTTCCTCTCCATCCACCTTGTATTTTGATTGGTAAAATCCCTCAAGTTTGTCATTGATAATGCCAGTGAAATCAAAATTCAACGAGAATTTGCCTGAGAATTTCTCATCACTCGTTAGGGTCAATTCTTGATCTTCTAGAGAATATGATGTTTTCAATTCTATCAAAGAATCACTATATTTCATTTTAACCGATTTTATCTCAAGATCTAGTGCATTGATCTTTATTTCTTCGACGGGATTGAACACTTCTATGTGTATCACAGTTCTTCCCTCAAAAGAAGTGGATTCAAGATCGGGAATCAACTTGATCTCATAATGTAAAGCCTTAAAATCCATGATGTGAGCATTTATAATTATTTTTTATATCAACCTATCTCGTACGTCTTATTCTAAATTATCTTTATTTTTTTTTTGGCTTATTGAGAATATTATGAAAAACTCTTTCCACAACCACAGGAATTAGTAGCATTAGGGTTTATTACCTCGAATTTGGAACCTGATAAGGAATTGATAAATTTTAACTCTCCACCATCAATCAATCTGAGATCAGCTTCCTTTACAATCAAGGTAGCACCATTTTTGAGGATCTTCTTTCCCGATGTATCAAGTGATGCCCAATTAAAATCATAAATAAATCCTGCACATCCTCCTGGCTTTACACTGAGGAGAAGTGCCTCATTTTCTCTACCCTCAATATTCATCAGTTCATTTATTCGATTAGCAGCAGTGATATCTAAAGAAAATTCTCCTTC
>JAAFKL010000236.1 GCA_021399405.1 Candidatus Heimdallarchaeota archaeon
GCTGCCAAGGCATTTGAGCAGGATATCCCACTATACATGAGTGTGCAGCAGGCATTCGGGAGAACTACCCGTGCCAGTCATGATCGGGGGGTCATGGTCATATTGGATTTCAGGGCACAGAATTATTTGCACAGGGCACTCAATCTGGTGAGATATACCACCAAACGGTATCTGTATGAGAAAATCAATAATTTCTTCGATGGTTATCCCAAACTAGCAGAGGTTTAGGAAATCAAAAGTGAATTTCATTTTTTATTCATTTCCCCATTCAACTATTGAATGCATTGTTTTCGAGGTTTGAGGAAAATGATAGTAGTTTTTCTATAAATATCAATTAATTCACAGTATATTATGAATGAATCCAGTATATGCTGGGATAATATTCCCATAATAAGAAAGACCGAGGGGATTATCATAGATGGCTACTGGTCAGATGGGTTCAATATTATAATCTATGACAAGACTTCCAATAGACTGGTGAGATGGAAAGACAGCACTGTAAGACCCACCAAGAGATACAAGGGGGTCAAGGATGGTGGAACAGTTATCAGCCTAAGAGATCTTATGAATGAGAAGAATGTAGATGTCACAGAATTCCCAGCTTATGATAAGATCAAGGGAAAGATGGTGGATTACCAGTCTGCCAGAGAATTATCTTATTTCCAAACCAAGGGGATTGTCCCTGGTTTATGGTATGAGTTTGACAATTTCAAGATAACACCAATAATAGAAAAAAATAATGAGATACGAAAAAAGATGATGGGAGAACCCGAACCCATTGTGGATCTATGTGTGGAGAATTTACCAATACTACAATCACCACCACCAGAGATACCAAGAGCAGCATTCGATATAGAGGTGAAATCACCAAGAGATATTTTTCCTCAACCCGATGAGGCAAACTATGGCATCCATGCCATCGCCATCTATGATAGTTATGGAAAATCATTCATATATTATGTTGGTTTTCCACCCTCAAAGGATCAGAAAGATAAAGTGGAAAATAACCTGGGTTATTTACCTGAAATTTATTATTTCAATGATGAACGTAAGATGCTGGAGGCATTTTATAGCAAAATTGTTGAGTATCCACTTGTGCTATCCTACAATGGGGACAATTTCGATCTCCCCTATCTTTACAATAGATCACAGCAATTGAATACCAAATTACTGATGAAATACGGTAAGAAGAAATCAGAGAAATTTAGATTAAATATCCCCATATACCAGGGGCACTTCCGGGGTAAATCTCCTGAGTATCATTTCAGAGGATCCATTCATCTTGATCTCTACCGTTTCTTCAAGAATAATTCTGTGAGACTCTATGCTTTCAAGGGAAAATACAATAGGTACAGACTGGATGATGTGGCAACTGCATTATTGGGTTCGAAAAAAATGGAGCATGATCTGTGGTTCGATGAGATGACAAGGGACCAGATGATAGAATACAATGTTCGAGATGTGGAACTCACCTTAAAATTAACAACTTTCTCTGATAACCTCACCATTAACCTCATGTTTGTACTGATGAGGGTTGGCAAGTTTACACTAACCTTTGTCAACAGGGAATCAATCTCCAAGTGGATTCTAAACTGGATTGCATTCGAGCACAAGAGAAATGGGTATATCATGCCAGATAAGAAAACTATCGAGAAATTGAAAGGAGGATTCCTATCAGATAGTGCAGATGATAAACAATACAAGGGTGCAATAGTCCTTGATCCAGTTGCTGGTACCTACTGGAATGTTGTGGTTGCAGATTTTGCATCGCTCTACCCCAGTATCATCAAGAAATTCAGACTATCCTATGAGACCATGAGGTGTACCCACAAAGAATGCAAACTAAACAGGGTTCCAGGACTAGAGCACTGGGTATGTACCCGAAGACAGGGAATCATGTCCTCGCTTGTAGGATATGTACGGGATATCAGAGTCAAGTGGTTCAAACCATTATCAAATTCTGATGATGAGAAGATAGCAGAGTTTGCCAATACTATTCAGCAGGCACTCAAAGTTTTCATCAATGCCTCTTACGGGGTTTTTGGTAACAAGAATTTTGCCTTCTTCTGTCCACCACTGGCAGAATCCACCACTGCCTATGCCAGGGATGCCCTCCTTGGTGCGAAACGAGTGGCGGAGGATATGGGTCTTGACGTATTGTATGGAGATACGGATTCCATTTTTATTCACAAACCAACAGAGGACCAGTTTGAGAACTTGAAAATCTGGTCGGTGGTAACACTGGGGATAGAACTGGGGATTGATTACAGATTCCGTTTCCTGGTATTATCCAGCAGAAAGAAGAATTATTTCGGGGTGACTACAAAATCCAAGATGATTGTGAAGGGATTGCAGGTGAAAAAATCTAACACTGCTATATTCATCAAGAATACCTTCAAGGAGGTAACTGAGATTCTTGTGGAGGTTACTAACGAGGAGGAATTGGAATTGGCCAAGAGGGAAATGTTATCCATCCTTCACCGTAACATTATCAGGTTAAGAGAGGGAAAGATCCCTGCAGAAGAACTGGCCAAGATGGTGAGTTTGAGGAACGATTTTGATGAATATGAGACTGTCACACCAGCAGTGCAGATAACCATTCAGAAGATAAAAGGAAAAAACTTGGCTGACATAGAGAAGGGTAGTCAATTCATGGTTGTCAGTGTGAGGCCATTTGAGGTGATGGTACAGACTAACAAATTTAAAATTCTACAAATGGGTAAGAGAAGGGAGTGCAATGTCAAGCTGGTGGAGGAGGTGAGAATATCAGAGGTGGATGTTGCCAAATACCTCTTTGCCCTGGAGAAATCATTTCTACCCATTTTCGAGGCCTTCGATATGGAGTGGAGTGATGTGGAGAGACCCACATTACAACTCGCTGAGTATTTTCCGGAGATCTGATTTGCGGATTATATTCATGATACGTATTTGAATTGAATCGATCAATCCCGTTTATGCAGTTTTATCTTCGGTTGGTCAACAGGGGTCCATCTCCACTCAAAGCTTTAGTGGCTGTAACAGCTAAAATATTACGGGCTACTTATTGTACACTGTGAGACAAAACCGAATTCAATCCTCCGATGGTTTACCCTCAAAATAGTGGTGAGAGAAATCCAGAATAGATGATGATCAAAATTGCATAAACACTAAACTAGGGGACTGATAGCTAGTCGTAAGAGGTGAGATTTCATTAAGAAGTAATTTAACTAGCAAGCAACATAATTCTAGTTGAAATACGAAATCTAACGTGTCTCAAATTTAGATAGATAATCTGTGATTAAAAACAAATCATCACTTGATTTGACTGTATCTTTAAATATAAATCACCATCCAAAATAGACAATGAGGAATAGGCTTCTTAATTTACTGATAATCATTTCTATGATTACTTTAATTGGTACCCCAGGAATTACTGATGAAGCAAGCATTGTCTGGTACACCTTAGGTGAGTATAATGAGAGTATCTACAACAAAGAAGGAGAAACTCATTCAACGCCTTTTTATTTAGCGGATGATATTACTTTTCCTTCATCTATTGGCTCGGATGGGATCTATCAATTAATATTTCACAATTCTGAGGAATCGCTTTCTTTCATATCAGTGTGGTACGGTGGAGCGGATTGGGATAATTTTTTGGAATCGAATAAGGATCTCGGGAAACACATTTACGATGGTGATTGGGATCCATACGCTCTTGCTCCTGGAGAGAACCTTACAGCCACATTTCAAATACCTGACTGCGATATGTTAAATTTAAAAGGCGCTCGATATGTTGATTTTTTAGCAGTCAATGAAACATCAGGATCCTTATCTTTAGAAACAAGAATAATTGAAGCTGGAAATTCATGTGATGATAACTCGAATTCATTTGACTGGAATTTGGAATTATCCTCTGTGGTATTAATCATAATATTGATGATACCTATATTTATATTACTCAAATGGGCAATCAATTCCAAGAGATCTCTGAAGTAGATTAATTAAATCAAATTTTCTCTTCAGATAATCCATAGTTATCAATCTCAACCCATTCTCCTCGCAAGCTTCAACCTTAGGTCAAATCAATCAGAGCTTTTATGTTTTGAATAAAACCATAAATCGATGGATTAACACCTGATAAATAATCGGATTTTTCCAAGTGCGTATTATCATCCTAAGCTACGAAAATAATAACTAAACAATCATTAAACTATCTCAAGTATAATATTTTACATTTTTACAAAATTAATAGATTCAAATATCGGGGCACGTGCGCGAAATATCCCTATTTTATGGGAAATTAAAAATTTATACCATTGAATTTTCTCATATGTTCTTGGATATCATCTAAGATGTACTTTCTTGTGGTATTTATTGAAGCGTGTCCTGCTAGTCTCTGACATAACACTAAATCCTTGGTTTTTCGGTATAACCTTGTCACAAAAGCACGTCTGAAATCGTGACAACTAAAAGAAAAGTCAAGATCTCGCTGTAAATTGGCTATTAAATGAATAATAGTACTCTCACTAAAGGAAGTTCCCCTCTTGGTCAAGAAAAGCTCTGTGTGAGGATTTGTAATACCTTTACGCTTATCTAGGTATCTACTCAATAGTTTTTTGAAGTTAGGATGGATAGGAATTATACGATAGCCAGTCATTGTTTTGGAGTTGGTGATATGAATTTATCCTCTCTCCAAGTCGATATCCTCAATTTTCATACCTCGTAACTCCTTGGCATGTACACCCGAGTACCAGAACATAGATGTTATTGTCATTTCCCTTAAACCCTCACATTTTGGTAATAGCCCTTTGAACTCACGAATTCTCATTAACTTCTGCTTCTTTCTCTTCCCGGATTTGATCACAATTATTTTGGATAATATTAATTATGGCTGTTGTTGATAAAACATTCGAGATTTCCACTTGGTATTACGAAAATTGGTTTCAATGGCAACCTAAATATTTTTCTTATATTCCCTAAGTATTTAGTTTTAATAATCCCAATGGATTATATACATAATTGTTATCTTTTGTAATATTTCTTTTTTATAATTTGCTTAATAAATTAGTATCATTTTTGAAAAATAAGGTAAGAGATCTGATGAAAGATAATACGAGAATAGATATTATTAAGTCTCCTGCGGGGTAGAGCAGCTGCCACTGTGCCACATGATTATCGGATAATGAAAAATACATTATTACTGAAATATCAATTAAATAAACAAAGAAAATCATTATTTTTGCAGCTTTAAGGTTACCAATTGCAGGAATTACTAATATTATTATTAAAATACCAAATGAAAGGAGTAAAAATAAAACCGTAACAATGTTTAGATATATTGGGTTTTCAGCAAAATTAAACCAATGAATATATATTTTAGA
>JAAFKL010000237.1 GCA_021399405.1 Candidatus Heimdallarchaeota archaeon
GTGATTTACTATAAGAATCTTTAGCACAGTAGCTTACAAGTGAAAAAAATCAAAAAATCAAATCGACAGATTAAAACCAGATTCAATCATAAATTCAAACAAATCTAATAAATTATAATGTATAAGTTTGTTCAAGGTTAGCTAGATTATGAATAACTGTTGCTAACCCCGAAGGAAATGATAGAACTAATATTTTGACTTATATTTACTAATCAGATCTGATACGATTGGATTATCCAAAGCCTCACCAATTGCGAGTACGATTTCTGCTAAATCTTCAAGTTGATTTGATGAATTTGAAGGACTTGAAGCGGTATTTTTTGCAGAACCAAAAGCTATGGGAATATCATCTTTTGATTTATAATGCAATTGATTATTGAATTCAAATTTTGACATTTTTTCCATCTGTATTAATTCTTCCAACGCGGTGTCTAATGCTTCTTGTCCATGTTTACCAGCAAGTCTAAATTTTATCTCAATATATGGGACAACCATCCCTATGCTAGGAAATAAATCACCAATTTCGAGTAATAATGGATTTTGCTCTGCCATATTCTATAGCTAAATAGTTAAGATATTAATTTTGTCTTACCTTTTTTTACTTTTCAATATGTAATGATAATTCCTTTGAAGGAAATAAGAATCTGAACAAATAAATTAACAAGCACGGGTAGTAAATCTAGATTATCTTCATTTGAAAATATTGAAAATTGCATATGCGATTTCACAGTCCCTATGTTGAATATAAATTGATTTTTGGAAATATAACAACCCCTTATATTAATAACAGATGTTACTTCGAAATTTCTGTGTTGATGAAATATTAATAAATATCCAAGTCTAAATTATATTGAGGGATCTGCAGATCGGAGGTCATGTCCATCATTACGAAATTACCTGAACCAGCTTTAGATATTGTTGAACAGCTGTCAACACACGAATATCAGACGATGACTCAAGAGGATATTAGATCTTCTCTCTCTATTTCATCACAAAAATCAATACGTTATGCCATTCGCAGACTACTAGAGAATGGTATTATTTACCGTGTAGCAAATTTAATGGATATGAGGAGTGTTTCGTACCGTCTTGCTACACCAAATGAATTATCAATTGCATTTGATAAATTATCAGATAAGGTATTTCAAGATGTATTGGAAGCAATGAACATCTCTAATTCTTTACTATCATCATATAAGACTCTGATTAAGGGTACTGGCTAGAAGGATCCAAGTTATTTGGATTAGATAATTTTTTCGAAGAGAGGAAAACTCTTATTTCTGATTATATGTAATAACAATATGGTAACGCGTCTTTGTATTGGAACTAAGAAAGGAGCATTTATTCTAGATGGAGAACAGAATCGAACTGAGTGGAGGTTACAAGATCCAATTTATTTCGGAAATATAATTTACCACTTTGTTCCTGACCCCCGTGATTACACTAAAATGGTAATCGCAGCGAAAACTGGACATCTGGGGCCAACTATCTTTATCTCCGATGATTCAGGAAATTCTTGGACGGAGGCAAGCAAACCTCCAGCTTTTCAAAATAATAATCAAACAGTAAATTTTGTCTTTTGGATCACCCCAGGTCATAGTTCCGAACCTGAAGTGTGGTATGCAGGAACCTCACCACAAGGATTATTCAGATCAGAAGATGGCGGGATGACGTGGAATGAGGTTGAAGGTTTTGCAAATCATGAATTAATCAAAGAAATTGTAAAGGATAATGAAGGAACACCCATAGGACCTCTGTTACATTCAATAAACATCGATCCTCGGGATAAAAATCATATATGTTTAGCTATGTCCTTGGGGGGTTTCATCGAAAGTGTAGATGGAGGAGTAAATTGGAGAGCATTCAATAATAATGTCTTGGCTGATTTTCTTCCGAATCAATATCCAGAATGGGGTCAATGTGTACACAATATGCAACTTCATCCCAAGAATCCAGACTTAGTATATCAACAAGGACATTGTGGGGTTTACAAAATCAATCTCAAATCGGATGAAAAATGGACAAGAATTGGTGATAACTTGCCTAAAGCAATTGGAGACATTGGATTTCCATTGATTGTCCATCCAAGAGATGAAGATACTGTATGGGTGGTACCAATGGATAGTACTGATGTTTGGCCTCGAACTAGTGTTGATGGTAAGCCTGCATTATACAAAACAGCTGATGGCGGTTTATCATGGACAAGGCAGGATAGGGGATTTCCTAGTAAGAATGCTTGGTTTACAGTAATGCGCCAAGCAACCTCACATGATAATCAAAATACTCTGGGATTATATGTAGGAACCAAAGCGGGAGAAGTTTGGGCAAGTTTTGATGAGGGTGAAACATGGGGTTGTATCCAAAGAAACTTGCCGGAAATATATTCCATTGAAATTGTAAGTGATTGAGTTGAGAGTTCGAATTCCATCTATGCTCCGTTCATATACTGATAATCAAAAATATGTTGAAATTAAGGGCACAACTCTTTTTGAATTACTTGATAATTTGAATCTCAGGTATGAGGGAATTAGATTTAGATTTGTTGATGAGAATAATAAAATACGACCACACATGCGAGTTTATGTTAATGGTGTTCTAGCTGAAAATATGAAGATCAATCTTAATGAAACTGATGAAATATTCATCACACAGGCCCTTAGTGGGGGATCGTCACATTTCTAAAAAGATAAATTAGTGATTTGGATTATAGCCAAGTAATCTCAAAAAAGCAATAGTTTTGTCACTTATCCTTTCTGATTGTAATACACAATCTACAAAACGAGTATTTTTGTGATACTTCACCACATATTTGTAAATTTCTTCTTCACTCAACTCCTCAATTAATGGACGATAATCAAAAATTGCTTGGGATGGAAGTTTGAATATTTGTTCCCCGCTGAGTGGATTGTTTGCAATATTAAATAACTCCAATTGATTCAAATCGTCAAATGTGGAAAGATCAATGCTCCTAATCATATTAGATTGAAGTAAAATATGTTTTAGATTAAGTGAATTGGAAAAATTGAATTGTTGGACTTGATCAATCAAATTTGTATCTAAATCCAATCTTGTAAGATAATTGAGATTGGAGAAGTTCCTGTTAAGCGAACTAATTTTATTATTTGCTAAGGATATACACTCAATATTAGGAATTTGATGAAACACTGTATTTGGGAGCATTGAAATATTATTGTTGTCCAATCGAAGTTCAATTAATTTATTAAGACCTGAGAAAGCATTTTCGTTTAAATTTTCAATTTCATTATTGCATAAATCAAGTATCTCAAGAGAGTAAAGTCCTTGAAAGGTATCGGCAGGTATTGTTTTTAGATCATTATTTTTGAGACTGAGTTGAGCTAAAAATCCCAAACCAGCAAAACAAAAAGGTTGGAGGTCACTAATACCAGTGCGTGATATCTCCAATGATTTTATGTTTAATAATTTTTGGAAAGAACCCGTTTCCATCTCATTTATGGGGTTATTACTAAGATCAAGGTCTTGAATGCTTGAAACTGAAGTAAAGGCATGAATTGGGAATTCAGATAAGTTGCAGAATTGTAACTTCAATCCTTGTAAATGTGGAATTGAATCAAAACATCCATCCTCAAAAACAATATGTGGATTATTATCCAATCTTAATGAAGTGATATGTTCTAGACCCTTTAGAAAATTTTTTGGCAAATTATGAATGCCTTCCCATGACAAATCAAGACCTGTTATCTTCCCATTCTGTATTTTACTCCCAGACTTTTCAGTTAATATCCATTCATAACAGTTATATTTTTGGCGTTTATCTAGATCCAATGTCTCAAGAAGCCGTCGAAAATGCTCTTCTTCACTTGGAACTAGATCAAAATTTGAAATCGCCAAATTGATACCTGTATGATTAGTAGTTGTTTTCCTAATTAAATGATTCCAACACTGATTTGATGATAGCCAAATATCTAGATATTCCATCATTGTAAGTCGTGTTACCAATTGTTCAAAATTGAATTAGATCTGTTCTTCCAAAATTAAGATAGCAATTTGAGATAATCACTCTCCAAAATATATTCAAAGCTAGAAATTTGATCAGGTCGTGGCGCATATTGATGATGACTTAATGGCCTTCACATTAGAGAAGGCACAATCTCAGGGTGTTCAGTATGCTGACGTTAAATGGATGCAACGCTCAGCGATTTTACTATCTGTGAAAAATGAAATTGTGGAAACCAATACTCAATCAAAAAATCAAGGAATTGGAGTTAAGATATTAGTTGATGGAGGATATGGTTTTGCAGCAACGAATATTCTAACTAAAGAAGCTCTTGAGAAAACCGCAAAACGAGCTTTTAGAGTTGCGAAAGCTTCGGGGAGAACCATGAAAAAGCCGATTGAACTGGCTGAAGAACCGATTTATACTGATACTGTAGCAACACCAATGAAAAAGGACCCTGGACATGTGGAGGTTTCTGAGACTTTTGATTATTTAATGAGTGCTTGTAAAGCCTTGGAAGTTGATGATCCTAGGATAAAGGCTCGAACTGCCACTTATAATCATTGGAAAGATCAGACTGTACTTTGGACCAGTGAAGGATCAAGAATTAACCAAACGATCAGTGTGACAGGTGGTGGTCTCAATATATTAGTAGTTGAGGGTGGAGATACACAAGTAAGAGGTTATCCTGGAGGTTTACGGGGTGATTTATCAACCGCTGGTTACGAATATTTTGAATCTATGGATTTGGTAAATAATGCACCACAGGTTACCAAGGAAGCACTTGGACTCTTAGAAGCAAAACACTGTCCTGCTCGAAATGATGCGACAGTAATCATTGCCCCAGGCCAATTAATGTTACAATTACATGAGAATGGTCATGGGTTTGAGATGGATCGGGCTTATGATTATGAAGCAGCATTTGCTGGTACTTCTTTTATCAAGCCACATTTAATGAATAAATTAAATTTTGGAAATGAATTAGTAACCATATATGCTGATGCTACTCACCCTGGAGGACTTGGAACATTTTTCTATGATCAAGAGGGTGTAAAAGCACAAAAAACCACACTTGTTGAGAACGGCACTCTAGTTGGTTACATGAGTTCTCGAGAAACAGCAGGATTGCAGGGTTGGGAGAGATCCTCTGGATCTGCAAGATCTACAGGTTACGATCGCATGCCACTTATTCGAATGACCAATATCAATCTAAAACCCGGTGATTGGGATTATGATGAAATGATAGAAGATACCAAAGATGGCTATATTATGGATACAAATGTTAGCTGGTCAATAGATGATCTCAGATTAAGTTTCCAATTTGGTACTGAAATCGGTTGGAGAGTTGAAAATGGAGAGATTACAGGTCTAGTTAAAAATCCAAGTTACACAGGTATAACTCCAAAATTCTGGAATAGTGTATCAGCAGTATGCAATGAAAAATCGTTCCAGATGTATGGCACCCCAAATTGTGGAAAGGGTGAGCCCACACAAGTGATGTACACAGGACATGGTGCTTCACCAACAAGATTTGAAAATGTACGAATAGGAGTCGTACAAAAATAGGAGGAGAGAGGTAGAAAATGAGTTATAATCCTAAAATATTATTCAATGAAGAAGAGCATGGCGACCCATTTGAGTTCATCGAGACATCACTGGGATGGTTGTTCAATGAGAGTAAGAAACAGGGCTTCGATGCCCAGGTAAGTGCTTATTTTAATGTTGAAGGTACTACTAGGTACGCCCGATCTCAGATCACTCAACATACAGATCTCAATACCATTTCATTTGATTTGAAGTTAGCCCAGGGTAAGAGAGTAGCAAGCGTTTCTTCCAGTATGACTACTGCTGAAGGATTTCAAGCACTAATTGATGAAACGGTTAAGAGTGTCAAAAATACTCCTGAAATTAGTTTCTTCCAAGGATTACCGGCAAGTAAAGGTGGGAATCCAATTGATCTTTCAGGTAAACCATGGACTATTGAAGAGAGAGCTGAATGTATTATCGAGGCAGTAAATGCTGCTGAAGAGTTAGATAAAAATGCAATTCTTGCAGGTACTGCAACTGAAACGAGATTGTACACACGGATCATCTCGACTGAAGGGGTAGATACTGAGGATTCATCACAAAGAAATTATTTCAAGGTGAATGCTATAACTGGAGAACCTGAACAAAGAGGTTATGGGCAAGAAGAATTGTATTGGAGATACAATAAACCGAATTACGCAAAACTCACAATGGAGGCAACCCAAACTGCAATGGATACTGTAAATGTAATCACACTCGACGCGAAAGAGTATGAGGTATTACTGGGTACTCAGGCAGTTGCTGATTTAGTGGTCTACATTTTATTCAGTGCTGATTCTATCAGTTTTCATGAATCCAATTCATACACTGCTGATAGATTAGGTGATCAAATTTTCGATAAACAATTCAGCATTGAAAATGCGCCCCGTAATGCAACTGATATCGCAAATGTGGCTAGTTTTGATAGGGAGGGGTTACCCACTGAAAATCAGCATTTCATTGACAATGGTGTATTGAAATTTGTTGCTTATAATTCATTTTTCGCTTCCAAATATTTGGAAGATAAAAACCAAGCAACAGGGACCAGTCTTTTCATGCCATGGGGTGCAGCGTTCATTCCGATGTCTGGATTGGTCAGCAATGGGGATAAGTCATTAGAAAATCAGATTTCAGATATGGATGACGGTTTATATGTCAAGAATTTTTGGTATAATAGATTCACAATACGAAGAGAAGGGGGGCTCACAGGACTAACGAGGAATGGATTGTATCATGTGAAAAATGGAGAGATCCAAGGAGCTGTGAGAAACCTAAGATATACAGAAAGTTTCGTCAAAGCATTTGGTCCAGATAATATTAGGAGCATGAGTAAGGATAGGCGGATGTATTACATGTCTTCTTGTCCCAGTATACATCTCAATAAATTCAACTTCTCAAGTGTTGCACATACCAAAGACTAGTTAGATCTAGTAATTGTTTCTATAATTATTAATGGGACATTGTGTAAAGTTAATCAATATTAGAATAGGATAAAAAATACCGATGGCATTCAATACCAGTGATTTCTTATTCTTAGCAATTCTTGGTTTTACACTAGCTCTCCCTCTGGGTCCAGTAAATATGGAGATGATTAAGCAGGGAGTTGCCAGCAAAAGAGGTTGGATACTTGGGGTAATCACGGGAATAGGTGCAATGACAGGGGATTTCATTGTCTCCATGAGCGTATTATTTGTGGGATCTGAGGTGCTTTCCTCTATCTTGGAAGTTAAAGCAATTGCTGCACTTTTGTTTTTCGGCAATGCTACTTTGTTGGGTTATATTGGATTTAGTGCACTAAAATCAAGTGTTGACAGCTCAAACTTAGATGAAAATGATCATGAAAATCCAGTATCAAAGAATATCACGTTTTCTGCAGTTACCAAACAAATTAGTCTTGGATTTGTAATTGTAGTTACTTCCCCGTGGTCCTATCTGTGGTGGGCAAGTTTCGGTCCGGTTATTTTAGAATCAGATATAGCAATCAGTACCTTCGCTGATAGGTTTTTAGTCACTCTCATGTTCCTTGTCGGTATATTTGCTTGGGTGATGATTATCAATATTGCTATTTTGATCTCTCATGAGTTCGCTTCTGATGACATGTTGAACAATATTACCAAAGTCAGTGCGGTAGTAATTCTGCTATTTGCAGCCAGTATACTAATCGACGCAATTGCCATATTGTTATATGATGAACCTTTAGGGTTGATTAATAAATTATTTGAAATTTTCTAAAGATTGGTTATTTTTTCTTGTAAATAATAATTCCAATAACAACAACAATGCTACTACCAATCAACAACATAAGAGGTACACTGATTTCACCAAAATCGAATGCAATATCATTATTAGGAGGATGGACAAGGGATATTTCCCAAGTATCTTCATAAAAACGTAAGGAAGGTGCAGTAATATATCCTCCCGTAAGAATTATACTGCCAGATGAAGCATCATATTCGAGGCTGGGTAAACCCATTTTTCCAACTCCAAAGCCTTTTCCAATCAAGCTCCATTGATAAGTACTGGGATCAAGAGCCCACAGATCATCAAAATAGAGCCTGGAATTTATAGCTGATGAGCCACCGAATAATAGAACCATATTATTTGTGGAATCATAAACCATCCCTGCTTGCAACCGTGAATCTGGTGAGAAAAATGTTGTTTTTTCGGTCCATAAAAATGTTTCAAAATCAAAAACCCAAGTATCAGCAAAATCTATGTATGAACCACTATTTATGCTCCCCGCACCTGCAACCCCACCAAATAGTACAATATGGTCATTTATTGGATCATACACCATTGATTGGTATCCTCTCTTTGTGGGTATTGCTGACGTCTCCACTTGGATCCATTCATTTTTATCAAAATCAAAAATACGAGTAGTGTTATATTGTGTGTAGGATATATCTCGACCACCAAAAGTGAAAAGATAGTTGTGTTTTTCAATAAATAAATACTCAGTCCAAACCATGTATGTAATTGAGGGAAAAACATCTACCTGTATAATTTCGTTGTCCTCGTTCAAAATGTAGGTTATAAGATCAATTGTATTAATTTCATATGCAATAATTATCACTAGATTAGTGATGGAATTGTAAAACAAATCCTGAGTGATTATTCCTAATCCTTGGCTTAAATAAGTAATAAATTTCCAAGTATAATCTTGTAACGAGAACTCCCAAATTTCTGATTGATTATTAACAGCAATATTTTCTCCTGCCATGATGATCCGCTGATTTTTTGTATCTAAAGTAGTTAAACTCCATTTCAAGGTGGGAGTGTTAAGTGTGTTAGAATCATTTGGATTCTCTGAAATTATAAGTTCGGCTTTCACAAAAAAGGAAACTTGGTCAGCCCCCGAGAGATTGATTAATAAAGGTGCTAAGAATAGCAATAAAAATAGAATGGGGAATTTTTTAGAAATCATAAAAAACCAAATCTCCTATATGATCTGAATATTAAAGATATATAGGAATTGAGTATATTAGTCTTTCTAATATCCATTCACAACTTGTAATTAAGTACAATATAAGATATTGAATTAAATTTTTGATATGATGTATTATTTGTTTTGAGTTTCTAATTTAATATAATTGAATTATAATCCTGCTTCTACAGCACCCCTAAGGCCGACATTGAAAACACCAGTTGGCGTTGTTAAGCCAGTGATATAGTCCACAAGCTCCAATGTATACGTATCATAAACTGCAATTCCACCCTCAGCTTCCCACACAGATACATAGACATATTTCCCATCAAATGTGAATTCTGGATGCAAGGATCGCCGGTCTTCAGAAGTCCCATTTACTACGAGGGTAGTGACTTGAGGATTATCTGGATCCAGTAATACTTGAGTAGCATTTATGACATGTATTTCATAATTTGCGGATTTATTAGAGGATAGGACGGTATCCCACCAGATTAAATCATATGCATCATGGTCAGGATATGATCGAACAAATAATCCTGGACCTCCTGCAACAACCGATGTAACATTAGTATAATCAGTAGTATTCCAGATATTCAATTTACCTTCACCGATAGAGTGTGAAAAAGCTAAATCTTTCCAAACTGCACCGGGACTGGGATGAGGTTTCTCTCCCGTACTGATGGTTTGAATAAATTCCATAGAAGTTACATTCATTACCCAAATCCAATTACTACTTTGGGAAGCTAGGAAGTATGTTTTACCATCTTCGGATAGGAAAGCATCGTGAAGCAATCCACCTACATTTCTGTGCATCTTTACAATTGGGAAACCTGCTTGATTCATATCAACCACCCATACTTGTCCCACGTCTTTAAGTGCAACAGCCATTAGATTGTTGGGGGTATAAGTAATTGAAGCGACACGAGAATTAAATGGTTCTCCAGTAGTTACATTATACTCTATAGGTATTTGATATTCTTTCTCAACCAACATGGTTTCTGTATTTACAATAACAAAGTTCAGTTTTTGTTCCGAATATCATCACAAAAGTATCATTCGTCTCCATGTTACCTAATCCTGCAATTTCACCAGAACCTGAGATTACACGATAATGGATTTCATTATTATCTACTGGTACAATTATATTTCTAACTTGGTTTTCTGTGATTGATGTCCCTGTAGTCTGAAATAGAGCTATTAGAAAGATGCAAAATAAATTTCTAATAAAGAAAGATTTCATTTTCAGTATAAGTTGATGTAATCAAATCTTGTTAAAACTGTATGAGCTATTAAATTATTAATCTGATAACTAAATATTAGCAAAAAGGATTTTCGCAGTTACTCTGGTGCAATAAATATTTCTTCTGAAATCATAATTTTCAAGGCAATGGAGATAATTTAAGGTTTAATGAATGATTATTTCATGTAAAGATTTCAAAAGATTATAGCAAATTAATAATTATTTTATAGTTTTTATGAATCCTACTAGTAATGAAAGTAGAACTAAAGGATAGAAAATCAGTCCGTGAATGCTCAGGATGTTTTGGTCTCTGTGAAAGCTGCTTTCTGTATTTTGAGCGATATAATCAGCCGAATTATGTAAAAAAAGCATTGAAATCTCTAGAAGAAAGACGGAAAAAATAGATAAAAAATACCAAATATTTGGCAAAATAAAGAAGCATTCCCTGTTATCTTTTTATTTCCCAATTGTGATATATTATGCGAGGTAAAAACCTAATGCAAACAATTGATGGGTTCTTGATCTGTGTTTTTTGTGGTAAAAAGAGTGTTCACACATTACCTTGTAATTCATGTGGCGAAGTTCTATGTCCAAGCGAAGCAACATACATAGACTCTGTCGAAGAAACATTTGAAGGAAACAGAACTAAAGTGATTCGAATATGCCCCGATTGTAAAGAAAAAAAATATAGTTGATATTGAAGTTATATCAATTCTACTCAGTGTCTAGTAGGGTACTGACTAAATCTAGTCGATACATCTAACCTGCATTTTAAATAGAAGGAGACTACATTTTATTCTAAGTGATGTCAACTTCTCAATCACAAATCTACTGTGATTCTTGTGGAACATCTTATTGGTTGGAATTTTCTCCAGAGGAGTTCTCTTACCAATCAGGGATCATAAGAAAAAGTCTTGTCCACCACGATCATGTACTCATTATTGATATCGATAATAGTGGTACAGTGCGCACTACTCAATCCATTCCAATTGAGCATCATCCAATGAATACTTTGACAGAAGATATTGCTCAAGCTTTTCATTATGTTAATGGTGAGGATGGTAACCCGGTTGTCATCGATTGTTATACTAATAACCCCCAATTTGTAAAGTTCATGCAAAATATAATTATGAAAATGTTTGAACAAGCAACCACGAATAGAGTTGAAGATAAATTCAAATTCAAGGTGACAACTTATGCTAATAGAACAACTTTACACTCAGATAGGCTTCATATATCCGTAGGTCCATATACCAAACCAGACTTCAAAAGATTGAAAAATCCAATAAAGGGAATAATTCTGGATATGGTGGTGGCTGAGGAAAACCAGTTGGATATAGAGGCGACTTTAGATGATTATAGTTGGGCGGCAGTGATAGTTCCCAAACACAAGAAAGAAGGATACATACATGCGTTATCGTCGTATTTCAAGGAAGTTGAGACACCGTTCTTTATTGAAACTCTGAATAATGCTGCATTAAAAGAATTATTTGATTTTATTTTTGCAATAACCCTTGAAGATCAGGTAGAAGCATAAAATAACCATTATAAGAGTTTTAATTTTTCGAAGCTTCACTTTTTTTCAAAGCGCTCTCAAAAAAAGAGAGTGTTTGCCCTTTATATACCCCCGATGGATAAGTTATATTGTAATGGGGTGGGGGTTTTACTCCGTAAACACCACATCGGCAGAAAAATGGGGGGTCAGGTTCCTGTCGATGGGGTCGCCGGGGTTTAAATCCTATGGGGAGAAGGAATGGGGGAATGGATTTCTTTCTTTTATCAATCGCATTACGGTCTCAACACCAAACAAAAATCGTCA
>JAAFKL010000238.1 GCA_021399405.1 Candidatus Heimdallarchaeota archaeon
GATCAGAGATTTGGTAACCTTTCCACCGGCGATAATTTTAACTATACGGGTTTTTATTCTGAAATTGAACCTCTTGAGTTCACCCAGAGTTTAGTATCTACTATTTCCAATGACGAGCTTGAGAACGAAGAGCTAGAGCACCCAGCAATCATAAATGCAACAAATACTGGTGCATATATTATAAGTAGTACACTTTCGCCAATTTCATTTGATGTATCACCAGCTCTATCATTAAACCAGCTACCACAAATTTTTGATAATCTTATCATACAGCTATTCTCATCAATTATTGTTGAAGTCAACAATCGAAATAATATTGTTATAACCAATATTATCAGTAATACTCAGGGAATAAATTCTACTGATGAATCACTGGAATCTAATAACGTGGCAAATGGGCCAGTTCCAATATTGCAAAATCTACAAATTTTTGACTTGCTAATTTATGGATTAATCTTTTTCATACTGCTATTTTTCGCTAAAGTAACTCGATTGTATGGATGGATAGGTAGAAAACTAATTGGAGTCGGTATATTTGTAGTAGGAATTTTTTACAATGTAGAAGACCGAATTCTAGCACATAAAGATGTTTATCTAAATAATTCACGAGCTGAAATCATGGATTTTCTGGACACAGTGGGAAAATTTGGTTCGCATCTGCGAGAAATAAAATCGAAAACAAACCTAGCTTCAGGATCATTAATGTGGCATCTTAAAGTTTTAGAGGATTTTAATTGGATTATGAAGTATAAGATCGAAAACAATACTATATATGTTTCTCATAATTTCGAATCATCGTTTGATCCGTATCTTAAGAAACTTGAATTGAAATTACATTCAAAATACACGTATAATTTACTCAATGCATTAAAAAATGTTAGTTACAATAATTCAATCACAATAATTGATATACAAAAGCAGGTGGACATACCTAATAAGGCAATTAGAAGATTAATTAATAAAATGCATGAACTAGAAATTGTTAAAATTAATTATACAAAACCAATAAGGTTTCAGATATACAACTTTTCTATCTTTAATAACATATGTGAAAGTTTGGATTTAAGGGAAAACTATGAAATGATTGTTAATAATATTGGAACAAAGTAAATTATGGTTTGGACGGATGTCTTAGTCCCTTTTTTATAAATTTTGTATTGAAATAAGTCCAGTTAAATATTTGACATCCGTTTTAAACCTATTACGTTTTGTATTTTCTAATGTTAAAGATTACAGTAAGAAACACTGGAAAAAATTTAAAATATATTTATACATTGTTGTATTATTTACACAATTCAAGGGTATATGATGAATAATATTTTTGAGCAATGAGTATCTTATACAAATTGGAGAATATTAACTCTGGAGTAATCCAAGCCTAAATGGTTAGTTTATACGATCTTTTCTTAATCTTCATTTTCACCATTCTGAATGGTTTTTTTGTTACAGCTGAATTTTCACTTCTAAGAATACCCAAGACAACACTTGCGAATTTCAAAAGCAATGGAGGACGTAGGGAACAAAAACTAGATTCCATATTTCAAAATTTTAATCTATATATTTCCAGTGTTCAAATAGGGATATCACTTACTTCACTTATCCTTGGTTGGTTAGGTATCGGTCTATTTGTTGATTTATCCCAAAATACATTATCATCTTTTGGATTATATGATTCGGTAATTAAAATAATTGGATTTATAGTTGGTGTGCTCATAATTCTTTCAGTCCATTCAATTCTGGGTGAAATTGGACCAAAAATGGTTAGCATCCAAAATGTAGAGGCAATTGCCTTGAATATCGCAATCCCAACCTATTACTTTGGCAATTTGATGAAACCAATTTCAGTATTTTATAGGAAAACTGCATACTATTTACTCAAGACATCAGGGTTAAATCCCCAAAATATTGTCTATACCGAAGTTTTCTCTGAAGATGAACTCAAATATATCATAGCGCAAAGCAAAGAAGAAGGCGAGATAGACGAAACAGAACATGAGATGATTGGGAGGGTTTTGGATTTCACTGATACAACAGTTAAATCTATCTTGACACCCAGATATAAGATTGTTGCATTCCCAAAAACAATCACAGCTAAAGAAATTATCCACACGGCAAAAGAAACTGGTTATTCAAGATTCCCAATTTACAAAGAAAAATTGGATGAGATAATGGGATTTATACATATCAAAGATATCATCACTGTGGATACTGATGCAGAAGATTTTTCAATATCTAAAATTGTTCGTGAGGCAGTAATTGTTCATGAAGGGATGATGTTGGATGTTTTGCTTCGTACAATGCAACAAAGACGTTCTCAATTAGCAGTTATTGTTGACGAATACGGTTCCGTAGAAGGATTAGCTACTATTGAAGATGTAATTGAAGAAATAGTAGGAGAAATTGATGACGAGTTTGATGAGCAAACAACAAATCTGATCAAACTGATTGAGAATAATACCTATCTAATTAATGCGGATATATCATTAGATGAATTTAACGAATCTTTTGATATTGATTTAATAATTGATGAAGCCATCACACTAGCGGGATTTATGATTGAACATTTGGATGAGGTACCCATTGAAGGGATAGTATTAAATTATAATGATTGCGAATTCAAGGTTTTGGAGATGGACGGGAATAGGATTTCAAAGATTCAATTTCTTTTAAGCAACTCCACTGATGCTCCTAATAAGGAATGAGGGTTCATTAAATATTGAGATTCTCTTAAATAAATTCTATTAGTTTAGTTGTTTCTCATAAGACTGAATAACATTATCAAATTTGAACCCATACTTCTCATATCTACTTGTTTGGAGTCGATCACCCATAATCGTTTTATTAATTTTAGATACTCCCTTTTCTTTAGCCTTCTTAACTAAATGTTTCACAAATAAATCATAGAATAATTCTTCATTTCCACTTTCAGCATAAATATTACCGAGAAACGCTACATCAGCATCTGGATATGGATTATATAGAAGTAATCTTCCAATAATTACATCTCCTTTGAATATCACACTGTGTGAAATGATATTACTCTGATCAAACGATTTAATCAAATTAAAATTATTTTCAGCTGCTTCTTGGGTCAATCCAAATTCATCACGGAAAATTCTGATTAAGGCTTCCCCATGCTTTTCCAAATCCAATTCCTGTATTGTATGCTCTGAAGTAGTTTCAGGTACAACAAGTTCATTTACATCTGATAAAGCAAAAGTTGTTGAGTTTTCACTTTTTAATTCGAAATTAAACATCTCTACGTAATTTTTATGATTACCCCAATCTTCCTTGAAGGTTGTTATTATCTTTTCAGCACCCTTTTTACGGATGACTTCAATCGATTTCTCAATTAATTGCTTGGCTGCTTCCTCATGATTGTCTAAGAGGATTGGTAATCGATAATGAGCCTCTTTTTTACCATCTACATCTGCAATGTAACTTGTTTGAAAACCAACCATCTTATCATCTTTGAATGCGTATAATCTTGTTTCTGGATCAAACCCCTCTTCTGAATATGAGTTTTTTATACTTTCAACAGAAGACATATTGTAGCCGATCCAATTACTAGTGATTTTATTTCCGAGTTCAACTTGTTGTTCAATAAACCCTTCTTCATATTTTTTAATCGTATATGACATGTGATTAAATATTTCTGGGTTCTATTTAAATTTTCTCAAAAAGATAATACCTTCATATCATTATTATGAGAAAATTAAAATCAATATAACAATCATCGTACTTGTAAAATACATGATTAGTCGAAGTTAATTCAACTTAGAATATTTGTACAAGAATTTTTCCTGAGTCTCATTATCAAACATTTTCATAGATTCTCTAACTTCTGTTTTGGATAGAAACCCAATTCTCTCAAAAATAAATTCAGATAATAATTCAGAATCTGCTTTAGATGCTTCTCTTAATAACCAAGGAATTGATTTCCTAACATAATAATTGGTATCTCTCAAAATTAGATCAATTAATGGAAGAAGTTTGATAACTGCATTTTTATTTGATCTTGCATGCTTGACAAAACAAACTACCGCAAACCTTCGTCTCCAAAAATTATCAGAATTGATCCATTCTTGAATATCGGTGTATATGGGGTTTTCATACACATCCATGTAGCCAGTAACGTCAATGCAAAGATGATCACAACTAGTCCAATGATCAATTGTATCTACCCAACGATCGATTAATTGCCAAACGGTATCATCAAATTTCGAATGATATTTTCCCAAAATGTAAGCAGTAAGGATTCGTGCTTCTGATAACATAGGCTTCATCCACAGAATATCCAATCCTTCAAGTAGATCTGACAATTCCATCTCCCTATTTAATCTGTAGAATTCACTGGCTTTTTTTTTCAATACTCCATTTGATATCCCTACTACATCTAATTTTGTAATAGGGCCAATCTTGGCAGTTTTTAAAAAATTTAATTTCCCCTCTTTGACCTGGTCAGAGTTGTCTTCATCCTGCAACCAGTTCATTAATTCATTTACCCAAATCATCTAAATTCCTGTGTGAATTGTTTTTCTATGGGTTCTGATATATAGAAATTTTGCGGATTGATGATGTCAATTTACACACTGTTCTAAATTCATCTGATAGTTGAGTAGTATCATTATTTCACGAAGTTATTTTATTATTAAATCTAGTAAGAATTCATATAATTTAGTTTAAATAGCTCGAGGTGTCAAAATTGGTAATGAAAAATTTTAGACTAAAATTCAGTCTAACTGCATTATTATTTGTATTATTGATTAACCCTCAAATAATAAATCCCGTTAACGCGGTGGAAGATACAACTCCTCCAACATTAAGCTACCTTGGATTCAATAAACCCGTAGTAAATGCTGGAGATAAAGTGACTGTTCTTGTTGGTGCAAATGACGATTTGTCAGGCTTATCTCATATTGAAGTCGGATTTGCAGATCCTATGGGAACATGGAAGGCACAACCATTCCCTACTTATAATTCCTCAAGCGGTTTCTATGAAGCGGATATCTTGATTGACCAATTTTGGTTATCTGGTACGTATTATATTGCCTTTGTCTATACTGTTGATAATGCAGGTAATAGTGCTTATCTATATAATGCAACTGATTTTACCTCACCAACAGTAGATGTTATCGGAACTACCCCTGATTCGACAGCTCCAACTCTAAATAGTATTTCTTTTAATAGTGGCACTGCCTCCCCAACATCTCCTATAACTGTAAGTGTGAATGTAAACGATTCTGAATCTGGAGTTAGTCATATTGAAATTGGTATTGCAGATCCAACAGGAACCTGGAAAACTCAACCTTTCCCACTTTACAATTCAACAAGTGGTTACTGGGATGCAACCGTGACTATTGATCAATATTGGTTAGGTGGTGATTATTATGTTGCCTTCGTCTATACTGTTGATAATGCCGGGAACTACATTTACCGATATAATGAAACAGACTTTATTAGTCCAACATTTAATGTAATTGGTACAACACCTGATATTGACCCACCCAGCTTGTGGAGTATTTCTTTAAGTCAAACCACGACATCCTCAACTAATCCATTCCAAGTTTCTCTAAACATAACTGATGATATATCTGGAATAAGCCATGTGGAAGTTGGTATTGCAGACCCTACAGGTACATGGAAGGCTCAACCATTCCCAACATATAATTCAACAAATGGCCTTTGGGAAGCTACTGTAGATATTGATCCATTTTGGTTATTAGGTACGTATTATGTTGCCTTTGTTTATACTGTTGATAATGCCGGGAATTATATTTACAGATATAATAGCACAGATTTTGTTTCACCGACAATAAACGTAATTGCCCCAACCCCTGATATTTATCCTCCAAATGCATATGCAAATCTAACCAATTTTAACACGTATGGTGGGGCTTTCAATGTTGAAGTTGTTAGCAATGAAACTGGATGGGGTGAAGTTTACATTAATGGAACTTTTTACAAATCTTTAACTTTCAGCAGTCCTACAACATTTTGGTTGGATACTCATCAATTTATTAATGGCTATTACAATCTGACATTATTTGTCTCTGATTATTCTGGGAATAGTATTACTATTACCTATTGGATATATATTCAAAATGATGGTCCACCAGTAAATCAAGAGATTAAACTGTCAGTTATTCCCAACAAGGGTGAATCAATAGTGAATAAAACAGTGAGCTTCGAAATAGAAATTCACACTTCATTTATACATGATATGCCAAATGTTACCTTAGTTGTACAAAGCGAAGATAGTACAAATCCTGTGAATTATTACACAAATTCATTTTTCTTGGCGAAACAAAGTTCTGTAACCTTCACAGTGCCAATTACTTTCATCCAAGAAGGCAATTATAAATTTGAAGCTATACTTTATGATGACATTCAAGCTCCTTGGTTCTTTAATTTCGAGTGGAATGTAGTTGGACCAAATGGTACCGATACAAACACCGATATTACAAGCAATACTGACACAACTCAGACCAATTCAACAGAAGCAAGTTCATCTTCTGCTCCTGGACTTCCTGTACCCGGTTTCTCAACTTTAGTTTCATTGTTTACTTTGTCAGCTCTACTTATTCTAAGAATAAAGAAAAAGGATCTTTCAATTTAATCAAAAAATTTTGCATAGTCTAATATCTATACTTTAAATTTACAATATTGATAATTGCGATAATAATTAGAATATAATTTATCATTTTAACCAACCAAAAACTATAAAATAGATATTAATTATTTTGAATTGTGTTATCTATCATTCTATATGGCAATCTCAAGAAATTAGTTACGCATTCTAAATCTACACAAATTTCGACAATTGATATTCCATATAAAGAGAATGAAACGTTGGAAGGCTGTTTAAACAGATTAGATTTAACTATTGACGAAGTTGGCGAATTATTCATTAACCATTGTTTATCCTATTCTACGGATACTATACCATATGATAATTGTCGAATTGCTATTTTTCCAAAAATAATGCAACTCATAGATGGCGGATTATACATACGATACTGTGGGTACAGATCACAATATGCAGATGATTTATCAAAAGCAGCACTTAATTAGTAATTTTTACATCTCTTCGTCCTTGTCGATAGGAATTACAAATACAGAATCGCTGTTCTTTAACGTTTTGTAGATATTAGATTCTTCAGTTTTTTTATTGATATTTAAATTGAGATTCATCGAAACCTTATCATCGTTAATTTGTTTAACATCAACAACATCTGCAATATAACCATCTAAAATCTTAGGAAGAATTGATTTAATTATGGAATTCATTCGCTCATATTTTTGGAGTATCTCAAGACCCAGAGGCGAGAGATAACTTCCTCCTCCTCTTCCTCTTGTAGAAACTACCAAATCATGTGGTGCAAAACGCTCATTCGCTGAATTAATCATGTCCCACGCAACTTTAAAATCAATTTTACATAGTTCTGCTGCCGCTTTAATTGAGCCAAGTTTGTGGATGGCAATCAACAACTCAATTTTTTTTTCACCAATTAGTGATTGACTTCCATCATTGGTCACTTTTTCAAACCAGATTTTGTAATCCATCTCAAGGTTAAACGGATCTAAATTTACATCTGCCATTATTAACAAAACCTCATTATCATGATCACAAAATGTGATCATAATGGGGTGCCTATACTATTAATTCACTCCAATTGCTATAAAAGTTAGATTAATATAGAAAAGAGAAACGTACACATATGTTGCTAATAAAGGTAGATAGATCACCTAAGTCTATCTCAATAAACTAAAATTAGTACTTTAATTCCAAAACATTTTTGAAATAATTCAAGACTTCTCATTCTGTGAATAAACAACATATCTTTGTAGTTTGTACTGTAGTGATGATGTTGTTTGGATCTTTAGCAACTACCTCCGTTATTATCAACACAAATCAAGATGTGTTGCAAATATCAGTTATATTTCCTCCATCATCATCTGAAATTTCTCACCTATCTAAGATCAGTAGTGTAAATGAAGCCTTGGATGATCTAGAAGTGACATTTTCAAATCGAGTCAATTTCACTCGATTATACCCTAAGACTATAACTGAAGGAGGAAATTTGATTATTCAAAAAGCCTTAGAAAGCATTGATCTAATTATTGCAATTGCAGGAGATGTTAAAGGACTGAATTCAGTATCCGATACTTATGGCATATCAATCGGGATTGCCGGAAATAACAAACCTGAACAAAATTTTCTTATTATTGATGCAACTATTTTCAACCCTAATGCTCACAGTCGTTCGGTCCTTTATTTGGAACATGAAGGATCATTCCTGGTAGGTGTATTAGCTGCTATGGTTTCTACTTCTCAAATACTTGGTTTCTACGGTGTGAAAAGAAACGATATTATCAATAGGTACAAATTTGGATTTTATCAAGGAGCTAATTTTATTGGGAGTTTCTCTGGTGTAGAATATGAGTTTTTGGAGACATATGTTGACGGATCAAATGTCTACAACAGTACATTGATGCAGCTTGAACAGGGTGCAGATATTATTTACGCTGTTGCCGGTGATTCGAACCCGAGTATTTTCGATGCAGTACATGACTTTAATGATAGTAAAGCAGCTGAGATCGGCAATAGTCAAATTTATGCTATTGGGTCAAATTCTAATCAAGATTTCATTAAACCTGGTACATTATTAACTTCGATGATAAAGCGAATTGAATTAAGTTTAACAACTGAAATAACTAATTTTGTTAATGATAATTGGGTTGCAGGTGAAGAATTTCTGGGGATTGCAGGAGGTCATGTTGGAATTACAAACATGGGATTTACTCAAAATGAGAAAAATGCCATAGAAGATCAATTCAATGGCCAAACAAGATTTGAATTATTGCAATTTTTAGAAACAGCAATTACAAATGGCGAAATAATTGTCTCTGAGGACACATCTAACTCAGAAATCAACATTATAGGTGAAAATCCTTTTATCGAAACCAAACAAAATTCTGATTTCGTGACATCAAATCGAATACTATTTGGATCCTTACTTTTCCTATCAACTGTATTGATTGCATTGTATGTTTCGAGAGAACGTATTTTACGCCTAACGAAGAAATCAGATAAATCCAAAGCCATAGATTATCTTGACCGAGCTAAAAAAATCGCAGAGGAGCCTGAGGATTGATAATTCATAAAACAACTTGATTTACTTTTACTGGATAGTACTTTTTTTCAAAATTTACTAATTTGATTCTTCCTTGATCGATAGTATTATTAGAATTGGTTAACGTTGAACATATAGAATATGTTAGACATTAGATTATTTGGGGAATATCGCAAATTTGCTGAAAACTCAAAACCAACTGATAATTCAATATTACCGTTCCCGTTTCAAGAAAATGAATCTGTGAATGATCTGCTCATACGTATAGGAATAGATCCCGAAGGTATCGGTGAGATTCTTATCGATTTTAAACCTGTAGAAATTGAGAATATTATACCCCATGATAAGAGTAGGATAAGCATATTTCCATTGGGTATGCATCTACTATGTGGTGCTAGTCACATTAAGGGTCATAATTTCATAGTGAAAAAAGGTGTTTCAGTTGATTATTATGAAAAATCAGAACCCACCCCAACCGTTGAATCAAATTAGGTGATTATCTGATGGAGATAAAAGTAAAATTATTTGCTAATTTAAGGGAAAGAGTAACCCCCAAACCTCCGATTGGTGAACCTATAGTTGTCGAGCTTAATAATGGGAGTACAATTGCAGACTTATTGGTAAAACTAGATTTTCCAGATGAAGACGTTGCAATTATTTTCATCAATTCAGTCCATCAAGAGCGTAGTCATCAATTAACTGATGGTACAATTGTAAGTATGTTTCCACCCTCTGGTGGGGGATAAAAGAATAAATTGAGATTATCCATAAAATTTTAGCGCCGAAAAATTGATGCTTTCGCCTAATATTTAATATTATGGTAAAATGAAGGCATTTTTTCAAGTTTTATTTTAGACGAAAATTAATTATGTAAAATTTACATATTAACTTTATATAAAAAATTCAGTTGAGTTGAAGCAAGAAAGGAAGAATCAATATTGTTAGAAAGTGATAAAAAAATTTTGAGAGTCAATATGTCAAACCTCTCTACAAGATTTGAAGAAGTACCTGAAAACTTGAAACACATGGGTGGACGGGGTTTAACAAGTTTAATTATTAATAAGGAAGTACCTGCTATGACCAATGCGCTTGGACCTAAGAATAAGTTCATCGTAGCACCTGGAATTGTAACAGGTAGTAATGCTCCTACAAGTGGTAGACTGTCTGTAGGTGGTAAATCCCCATTAACAGGTGGAATAAAAGAAGCTAATCAAGGAGGAAGGACACCTCATAAACTTGCTAGAGCTGGAGTGAAGGCTTTAATCATTGAAGGAGCCCCGTCAGATTCAGATGCTTGGTATAACGTCGTAATTAAAAATAATGATGCTCAGATTGTTCAAGCAAATGAATTCTACAATTTAGGAGCTTATGAAGTTATTAAAAAGTTAGGAGACAAGTATGAGAACCGACCCGGTTTCATAGGTACTGGTCCAGCCGGTCAAATGCGACTCAAAGGAGCTGGTGTTTGGGGAAATAATGTTGAAAATTCAGATCCTGGGCGATACGCAGGTAGAGGTGGACTTGGTGCTGTTCTTGGAAGCAAACAAGTGATCGCTGTTATTACCGATGATAGAGATGGAAGTGTGATAAAAGCAGTAGATGAGGAGAAATTCAAATCTGCAGCTAGCGCACTCGGAACTGCTCTCAGAGAACATCCTGTAACTGGCGTAGACGGTGGTTTAGCCAATTATGGACCTAATGTCCTTATGAACATTATTAATGAAGCAGGATCACTCCCTACTAAAAATTGGACCTCTGGTTATTTTGAGGGAGCTGCAAAAATTTCTGGTGAGGCTGTACACGAATTGATTGATTTAACCGTTGAGAAATTTGGAGATGCAACAAATGCCAGGTACAAACATGGATGTCATCCTGGATGCACTATTAAGTGCAGTGCAATTATCCCACGTGCTGATGGATCAGATCATGTTGCTCCATTGGAATATGAATCCGCATTTGCATTAGGATCGAACTTGGTCATAGATAATTTGACGCATGTTGCTGAATTAAATCGAATATGCAATGATATAGGATTAGATACTATTGAAACTGGTAACGCTTTAGGTGTTGCAATGGAAGGTGGTGTTATTCCTTGGGGAGATGGACAAGCTGCAATTGATGCTTTAAACGGATTACAAGCTGGTTCTGCATTAGGTAGAATTATTGGATCGGGTGCAGTCACCACAGGTCAAGTTTATGGTGTTACAAGAGTTGCCCATGTAAAGGGGCAATCCATGCCTGCATATGA
>JAAFKL010000026.1 GCA_021399405.1 Candidatus Heimdallarchaeota archaeon
GCGTTTTGGCGCGAATTGTGATTGATATTTGGAACTCAACCATTTGGGACAGTACTAGCATTTTATTTGGGACAGGTCTCACTAGCAGATCATTTTCAGTCCGTGGACTGATCACTAGCGTTCCTGTTTTTATTTTACTAAATACAGGTTAGGACAGTCTTAATGACTATTTCGGTACGTTTCTCGCTTTTCCGTTCTCCTTCCCTGAATTAGGAAGAAATGACAGGTAGATGCTTACCTAGTCCTCTTACACCTTTGGTTACCAAAGGTTGTAAGTGTAAATGTACAATCATTAGATTGTTACTCTAATAAATTGTCATTTTAGTATTTAAACTACTTAAGTCTAGAATTGTTTGTAAGTTCTGTGTATATACCAATTTTCATATGTCAAATTCAAGTGATCCCCAGCTTATAGGTAAAGTAGAAAACCATCCCAACAGCGTGGATGGTAATTATGATTGCAAGCAGGACATCAACCTTATTCTTTCGACTCATACCCCCGATATTCCCAGTATTGTTCTCAATTTCAATAAATTTCCAAGCAAAGAACCAAGTGAAAATAAAAATAAAAATATGAGTAACATTGGACGTGACGTCTTGATGCTGCATGATTTTAAGAGCAAATTCAATTATAAGAAGTATAAATATGTCTATCCAGAATAATCTCCGCTTATACCCGCTGGTTACAGACAATCCAATCAAACCCCAAACTCCTACTGATGACCCGAGATAGGTAGCATTGGACAATATCCATTCTTCCGTAAAAGGAAATATATCGTTAATTGCAAAAAAAAGTATCCCGATGACAATTGGCCATAATGTAGAGAGGATAAAAAAACTAAAAACAATAAACTTTGAGCTGGTGGCTTTTTCTAAACCTTGGACATAGTAGAAAATTAATAATCCAACATAGGCATAATGCACAAGAGCAAAATGAATTAATCCATAGGTGAAAATTTGCCATTGCCATTCAAATACGGGAATCAAGGCGAATTGAGCTCTTATGTCATTTACAATAATATCCTTAGCAAAGAAATTTGACTTGATTGGGGATAGAGAACCGTAATCGTAGGATAAAATACCAATAATGTAGAATAATCCCATCAGAAAGAAGCTACCAACAGGAAATTTATCCCTATTAGATTCATCATACTGGAATTTATACATTCGTAGATCGTATTAATTCCATAATGATAAAAACGATTCTGCCATCTGAATATTAATCTTAATTGTTTTTTTGATTTAATTATTAATTCGTTTGTTGATTATTTATAATAAATTTATATCTACAACTTAGGAAAAGACTCCCCCTATCCATTAATTCATTCTTTGGACCAACTTACCAATCATTCATGTTCAAATTCAATAAATTCAGATGTGTTTGGAATCTCATTAAATAATTCTTCACCATAACATCCAGCTGGAGTTTGGTACCCTGCTTTAAAATCACCTGATAAAATTTTTTGCGCAATAGTAACTGTAGCCTCTGCTGTAAATTGATAACCCTCTGATGTGGAAGACCGAGCACTTAGAGAATTACCTTCTGTATCCCAAACAGTCCCACGAACCAACATTCGAGACTCTGATGTTTCCCCGATTTTTAGAGGGGGATTCATTTTCAATTGCATCCACTTCACGAAATTCTCATACCATTTTAATTTCAGTAACCAACGGATATAACGAGACCCCTTTGCTAATCTCACCATTGATTTGGGAAAGTGCTGATAAACTTCAATATTAGCTATCTTTGTTGTCCAGTATGCAGTACTCAGATCACCCCAGGGAATTAGGTAGGTTTGTTTAGTTATTTTTGTTCCGTCATCTTTGACAAAACTAAGTTCTTGTGATTTGGAGAGCATGGGTACTACCTTAAGGACTCCATCTTCTCTTACACCACCTCCCACTTTCAGTCTTTCCACTTGGGATTTGGTTGTACCTGGAGATATTTTCTTCATACCATGAAAAGAAAGCTCTAACCTATCAGCATCAGGCATTTTCATTGATAGATATTTAGCGAGACAATCGGTAGCCACCACATCAAAACCGGTACCTGGCATAATCATTATATCTTTTTCTTGAGCTTGTTGATTTAACCTTTGCAGAGACTCAAAAACATCAATCTCGCCAGTGATATCAAGGTAATGGGTATTAGTTGCAAGACAACCTTCAGCAACGACTTTGGCTGTAGAAGAAAATGGACCTGCACAATTGATTACGATAAGTACATCTTTGAATTGAAAAAGTAGTTCATCGGGGTGAAGATCAAAAAATCTGTATTCTACCTCAAGCCTTTCTGCCATAGTTTTGACCTTATACATATCTCTCCCAGCAATAATTATTTGTAAGGACTGAGAAATGGCCAGTTCGGCAATAAGAGAGCCAGTGTAGCCATAAACACCATAGATCAAGATTTTGCTTTTCACATTTTCGAGTATAATTGCTATTTATTTATGTGTTATCGATGTTTTCATGAATTCACCCTGCCCTTTGTTGATAATATTTTCTAATATAGAAACTAATCATCATCTAACATCTAGTTACATTTCTGACTTAACGGATAGATTTACTATGAGATGGCGACTAGCATATCAGCAAGGAATATAATTGCAAAAAATCCTAAAATTGACTTGACAGTGAATTTGGTAACTTTCCAAGCTGCAATCAAGTTGGATTTTTGTGATCTAATAAAGGAAGAGCTAAATTTAAATTGGTTTATTGATGCCATATTCAACACTGATTAAACTATAGTGTTGGACAATAATAAATATAAGCATTGAATAAAGTAACATATCAAGCGAATTTATTAACGGCCGATCATTATTACGTAGATTAGGAGGTTGTTGATTAATTATTTCCAAAATGTGATTTAATCTTAGTAATATTAGCGGTATAAGTCATTAAAATTGGAAAAGAACCAAAATAACTATTATCTAACTTAATGTTAGTAATTATAGAATAATTCAAGCATCACCAAATCAATTTATAAATCGATCGATCGATCTCCTCGACCTATTTAGGAATCTCAACTCATCAGCATTGGATATCAAAAAAAAATTGGGGGTTAAGGGAAGTAGAA
>JAAFKL010000239.1 GCA_021399405.1 Candidatus Heimdallarchaeota archaeon
AGATTTATTGTAAAATTTTAGAGGAAGGAAGTGGTAATCACGATCTTCAGATGTAGATTGAATCATTTCTAATATCAGAAATAGGAATCATATTAAAATGACTGCGAAAGAGGTTGAAAATAAAATGTAATTTTTCTTGTTATTCAAAATATTACCGACTAATTTCTACTATTTTTTTTTAATTTAATTATCGATGGGTAACTGAAAACAGAAACCAATAACCACATTCCTGGTATTGGTGCTGGCTGTGTATCAGATGTAGTTGATGCATCACTTGGATCATCAGAGGTGGTGGTTGGATCCAGTAAGGAATAGGTCACAATCACTGATACATTTGCATACTTACCCATATAATCCCATATTTGGAAAGTATATGTAGTTGATCCATTGATTACAGGAACCTCAAAATTCCATGTCCCAAGATTATCTGATCCATTTTGAATCATTTCTCCATTTTTGTAAAACTCATATGATTTAAATAGTATATCAGAACCAGAAAAGGTCAAAGTAGTGACTGTGGCTTCATCTTTCGATACATCAACGGGGCCACTAACAGTTGGATCTCCGTCATCTGCCACCATTGCACCAAAATAGGTTGTATAATTTATTTCCTTTAGGGTATAATTACTTGAATAGGTAGAATTTGTCCCTAGTAAAATACCACTTGCTTTGTCAATGGCACGATAAGCATCACTTGTGTATGTTGATGCAGTTACATGCCTATCAATTATCCAATAGTTGATTCCATTACTAATTGCAGATGATGACACATTGTAATATGTAGTTGATGTTCCTAAGCTTACTGAGTCATTTAATTGCCAAATTGACACATCTTGAGCATAGAGACCTGTTGTTGATCCAATTGAATATTTACCATGAACTAGATTATTCTCTATTTTCTCTTCTAATCCTGTGACTACCTGTTCATAAGAACTTGTGACAAGCCATCCCCTAGCAGGTGTTGCATTGAATTGGTCAGATGAAAAATATGAGTCAGTGACTATTCCATTTGCAATATTGATCACTGTTACCTGCTGAAATTTTACTGTATAGGTCTCTGTAAAATTCAGCTGTTCAAACACCTTAACATTGGCATCAAAAGTAACAAATCGATAATGGGTAGGATAGTAGTATGTACCATTAATAACCTGATACATCGCATTTATTGAGAGTGTTATCCATCTCACTTCCTTCATGGTTCCATCTCCTAAATCTGTAAAAGTAAAAGTGGTATATTTTGTGTGATTGATCACACCATAACTAAATTCACTAGTGTTTACCCTAAAATAATAATCCTGAGTATTAGTGAAAGCATGATCCATGGGAGCTGAGATCAAATCTGGTGAAATATCATTATTAACAAATGATATTGCTTGATTCCCTCTTATTCCAGATACTACAATAATAGTACCCAAAAATAATATGAACGGTCTATTAACCCTCATATTTTAATTGAAATTATTTACCTTTAAAAAAGTAACCAAAAATATATTATTATCAGTCAATATTGGCTGATGTTTTAATAAAATAAACATCTGGAAAACAAATTATAATGTAAACTACAAAAAATATAATTAGCTTTTATTTTAATCATACAAGACATCACAAGGAATTAATAGAGTATAACTATTCCCATTCATGAATGAAAATGGATGTACTTGCAGATTCATTACTTCTAGCTGAGCAGTTAGAAACAATGCCAATTTTCCAGAAGCAATTAAGAATTTACGAGAAAGAAAAACCATTCTCTGGAAAGAGCGTGATTGTTGCACACATCCTTGTTCCAAATACTCTTCCACTAATCTATGCACTCATTGTGGGGGGTGCAGAGGTCACAGTCCGTGATTGCCAACCTTCAAAGATCGATTATAGAGTAAAATCATTGCTTGAAGAGGCAGAGATACTAGATCTAAACATCATTTCAGCAAATAATTATGATTATGCGCTGGATACTACTGCTTTCTTTAGAGATCACCCCCCAAGAATAGGTGTTGTGGAGGTAACTAGAACAGGAATACACAGGTGGAAGGGGATCAATACTAGGGTATTGGATGTGGATAGTACAAGAACTAAATTACTGGAAACCTTCTTTGGCAACGGTAAATCAGTACTACGGACTTTAGATCACTTCACTGGTGACCATGGAGAATTTCTAAATGGGAAACTGACTGCAATTGTGGGATTTGGTAAAATAGGTAGAGGTCTAGCACGTGTATTGCGAAACATAACAGACCTTATAATTTTGGATAAATCACCAATTGTAGTTGAACAAGCCATAAATCTGGGATTCTCTGCATTTATGGTAACTAATGATAAATCGGTAAATAGTAAGTTCCTTGATAAGGTAGATATCGTGTTCACAGCTACTGGATTTGAGGGTGTCATGTCGAATTATTTCAATGGATTTGAAGGCATTAGGATAAATCTAGGTGCAAATGATGAGTGGGGTGATAATTACACCGAGGATCAGATCTTTCATTCCAAATTCATTCCCTTCAATTTCAATCTAGTCCCACCAACTGAAAATATGTACATAGATCCAATTTTATTTGCACATGTTGATGCTTTGCGTTATTTGGACGATTTACAAATAGGTATTCATCCCTTAGCAAAGGAAGCTGATTTTGCCATAATGAGGGCATTCGAAAAATATCACAATTTTGATACTTCTGATATAGAGAAGTATTTCACTAAAGAGGAATTAGAATTCTATTAATCAAATATATCATAAAAATTTCTACATGGTGTCTTGAAACATACTTTGATAACGACACTAATGGATCATTGGAGTAATTTGAAGGATTCATCTTATTTTTCCATTCTTTGGCCTTGTTTGAATCTTGCCAATATTTCGGTCATCAAGCCCATTGCAGTCTTAACAGTTATCCCAGAGTTATCGAGGGGGGGAGAAACCTCTACGATATCCACTCCTCTTGGCAAGATTGGTAATGCGTTAATTAATTGGAATAACATATTTGATGACATTCCACCTGCAACTGGTGTTCCTGTACCCGGAGCAACACTGGGATCCAGAACATCGATATCTATTGAAAGATAGAGAAAATCCGAATTAGTTGCGATTTGTTTTACCATTTTATTGAATTTTGATAATAAATATGAATCCAGCTCCATATCCACCATTCGGATCTCCCGGATCCGATTTTCTTCTACAAAGGTATCCTCCTCACTGGTGAAATAACGTGTTCCCACCAATAATACATTATTGGGTTGAATGTTATCCAATTCTAGAGCTCTTCTCAGAGGACTCCCATGGGAAAATCTTGACTTCGACAATTTATCTAGCAGATCTCTGTGAGCATCTACCCATATCACAGCAACTTTCCCAAGTTTGGAGAGCGATTTAAGGATGGGATATGTGATAGAATGATCACCTCCCATAGTCAAAATTGGTTTGTCATGTTTGAGCAAATCATCATATTTTTTCTCGATACTGTCCCTCGTATCCTTTCCTTCTACAGGATATATTGACACATTGCCAGCATCATAAATTCTCATTGAGTTGAAATCCACTCCATTCCTTGACACCGTTTGGAAATCATTTGATATAGCTCTCAAAGCGGAAGGTCCAAAGGAAGCCCCTTTATTACCCGATGTGGCACTTTCATAAGGTACCCCCAGGAAAATTATGTTGCTCTGCTCTATATCAAGTGTGACCAATCCAGAGAAATAACCATACCCGTCAATGTATTGCATGAATCGACATTTCATTTATCATTCTAAATGAAATTGTCATCACTTTGCTTAGAAGCATATTTTATCCCAGTTACCTGAACTTTTTCGCGGAGCTATGAATGTTAACAAAACAAAAATTATAATTATTCGAAAATCCGAAATACAGATTGGTTTTTATATAAAAAGTAAAATATTTTCAAGCAATTTAGTCCCTAATCTTGACTTCTTAATTTAAAATAATAAGAATTCGGAATACCGAACTTCGATATAAAAATGGTAGTTAATATTTATATATTAAT
>JAAFKL010000240.1 GCA_021399405.1 Candidatus Heimdallarchaeota archaeon
AGATTTATTGTAAAATTTTAGAGGAAGGAAGTGGTAATCACGATCTTCAGATGTAGATTGAATCATTTCTAATATCAGAAATAAGAATCATATTAAAATGACTGCGAAAGAGGTTGAAGATAAAATGTCATTTTTCTTATTATTCAAAATATTACGGACTAATTTCTTCTAGTTTTTTTTAATTTAATTATTGATGGGTAACTGAAAACAGAAACCAATAACCACATTCCTGCCAATGGTGCTGGTTGTGTATCAGATGTTGTTGATGCAACATAAAGATTAATAGAGTATCACCTTTCTCAATCTTGTATGAAAGTTGATGTACTTGCTGAATCAATACTTCTAGCACAGCAATTGGAGACAATGCCCATTTTCCGGAAACAATTAAAGATTTACAAGAAAGAAAACCCCTTTTCTGGAAAGAGTGTGATTGTCGCACACATCCTAGTTCCTAATACTCTCCCACTAATCTACGCACTTATTGTTGGAGGTGCTGATGTTACAGTTCGTGATTGTCAACCATCCAAAATTGACGAGGAGGTGAAATTATTGCTTGAAGAAGCAGAGATCTTGGATCTACATATCCAATCTGCCGAAAATTTTGATTATGCACTGGATACAACAGCTTTTTTCAGAAATCACCCCCCAAAGATAGGTGTTGTGGAAGTTACCAGGACAGGGGTACACAGGTGGCAGGGAGTTAATACTAGAATATTAAATGTTGATAGTACAAGAACTAAATTGTTAGAAACTTTCTTTGGAAATGGTAAATCGGTACTACGGACTTTGGATCACTTCACTGGTGACCATAAAAAATATCTTGAGGGGAAAATGATAGCTGTTGTGGGATTTGGTAAAATAGGAAGAGGTCTCGCTCGTCTGTTGAGGGATATTACAGAAGTTATTATTATGGATAAATCACCTACTGTTGTAAATCATGCCAGTAGTCTGGGATTTTCAGCATTTCTAGTGACAAATGACCCTTTCTTGAATAGCCAACATCTTGATGGCGTAGATATTGTATTCACAGCTACTGGATTTGAGGGTGTTATGTCGAATTATTTCACCGAATTTGAGGGTATAAGGATAAATCTGGGTGCAATTGATGAATGGGGTGATAATTACAGCGAAGATCAGATCTTTCATTCCAAATTCATTCCTTTTAATTTCAATCTAGTTCCACCAACCGAAAATATGTACATAGATCCAATTCTCTTTGCTCACGTTGATGCACTGCGTTACCTGGACGATCTACAAATAGGAATTCATCCTTTATCAAAGGAAGCTGATATTGCGATTATGAAGGCATTCGAAGAATATCACAATTTTGATACTTCTGATATAGAGAAGTATTTCACCAAAGAGGAATTAGATTTCTCTTAATCAAATATACCATGTAAATTTCTACATGGAGTCTTGACATATATGTTAATAACGACACTAAGGGATCATTGGGGTAATTTGAAGGATTCACCAATTAATTTTTCAGTAATTTTCCATAAGCGATCTTGTACTTCTTTATCATAAGAAACAGGTTTGGAATCCACCATCTCAGCCAAATGATTGTAGTATTTTCCTGTAATTCCATTCATTTCAGGAGAAGTTGCCAGATACATAGTACTAATTGAACCCTGATCAACCGGAAGTGCTCTTGCAACCACCTGTGCGGATCTTTGAGGGTTAAGATTGGTATCGATCAATCCAGGATGTAGACAATTAACCGTAATACCATTCTTTTGGACTAATTCTCCAAGTTTGTACCCAAATAAAAGATTACAGAGTTTGCTAACGGCATAGATGGGGTATAGACTGTATCCCTTCTCTGCCTGAAGATTGTTAAAATCAATCTCTCCAGCATGCATTCCAGAGCTAACTAATACAATTCTTTTGTAATCGGACTTATCAACAAGATCCATTAGAAGTGATGTGAGGAGAAAATATGCAAGATGATTTACTGCAAGGGTAAGTTCAAACCCATCCTTCGATTCTTCATGATCGTGTACCTGTACGCCTGCATTCTGTAACAAAATATCTAATCGGTCATACCTGTCATTTAAAACTGCAGCCATAGTTCTGATTTCATCGAATGATGCAAGATCAGCAATTATAGTGTCAATATTTCCCTTGTCTGTTATCTCCCTTATCTCCTTTACAGTTTTGCCCATTTTAGTCTCATTCCTACCATGGAGGATCACATGTGCACCCATCTGAAGCATTTCAAGAGCGGTCTGTTTCCCAATTCCATCAGTCGCCCCGGTAATCAGAACAATTTTATCTTTCACAGAATGCTTCAAAATGAGATTATTTATCAACCTTGGTCAATAAATGTATACAAATAAGGTACTAGGAGAAATTAAAAAATTAGTAAAAATACACATTGTCAATAAATCATCTTATTTTTCCATTCTTTGGCCTTGTATGAATCTAGCCAATATTTCGGTCATCAGACCCATTGCAACCTTAACAGTTATCCCAGAGTTGTCAAGGGGGGGAGAAACCTCTACGATATCCACTCCTCTTGGTAAGATTGGTAATGCGTTAATTAATTGGAATAACATATTTGACGACATTCCACCTGCAACTGGTGTTCCTGTCCCTGGAGCAACACTGGGATCCAGAACATCGATATCTATTGAAAGATAGAGAAAATCCGCATTACTTGCGATTTGTTTTACCATTTTATTGAATTTTGATAAAAAATATGAATCCAGCTCCATATCCACCATTCGGATCTCCCGGATCCTATTTTCTTCTACAAAGGTATCCTCTTCACTGGTGAAATAACGTGTTCCCACCAATAATACATTATTGGGTTGAATGTTATTCAATTCTAGAGCTCTTCTCAGAGGACTCCCATGAGAAAATCTTGACTTCGACAATTTATCTAGCAGATCTCTGTGAGCGTCTATCCATATCACAGCAACTTTCCCAAGTTTTGCAAGCGATTTAAGGATGGGATATGTGATCGAATGATCACCTCCAACAGTTAAAATTGGTTTGTCATGTGTGAGTAATTCATCATATTTTTTCTCAATACTATCCCTTGTATCCTTTCCTTCTACAGGATATATTGCCACATTGCCTGCATCAAAAATTCTCATTGAGTTGAAATCCACTCCATACCTTGACACAGTTTGGAAATCATTTGACATGGCTCTAAGAGCGGACGGTCCAGAGGAAGCCCCTTTCTTTCCAGATGTGGCATTATCACAAGGCACACCCAGAAAAATTATGTCGCTGTGCCCAATATCATGTGTGACCAATCCTGAGAAATAACCATACCCGTCAATGTATTGCATGAATTGGCATTTTATTTACCACTCTAAATGAAATTGCCTTCACTTTGCTCAGAAGCATTTTTTATCCCAGTTACCTGAACTTTTTCGCGGAGCTATGAATGTTAACAAAATATAAATTATAATTATTCGAAAATCCGAAAAGTGGTTTTGTTTTTGTAAAAAAAGTACAATATTTTCAAGCAATTTAGTCCCTGCTCTTGACTTCTTAATTTAAAATAATAAGAATTCGGAATACCGAACTTCGATATAAAAATGGTAGTTAATATTTATATATTAAT
>JAAFKL010000241.1 GCA_021399405.1 Candidatus Heimdallarchaeota archaeon
ACACACAACGAGTCATTATATCACACGTTACAATACTAATTTTATCTAATATTTAGTTTTATGTATATTTGGAATAGTTTAACCAAAATATTAAGTAATATTATTTATGAGATGGTTTTGATTTACTTTGACAAGGATTCAATTAGAGAGTGAAAATCACAAAGAATTAGCAGATCGTATTGTTGTTAGACTATCAGGACAATCTGCATTAGAAACCAATCATGTTTTAAAACAATTATTTCCAACTGTTTCAACAATGAGGTTGAAAGCAATATCAGAGGATTTCTCAACAAAAAGATCTCATGTTGAAGTAGATTTTTTGGAATTGCTTGGGAGTACTGAAGTTGACTATAAGGTTTTCAGAGCATTATCAAGTGCCGATGTAGATCCTCTTCTTTTGATGGCCAGAAAATTCAACGATCCAACCAAATTTCAATTAACTATCACATGCAATCGTACTCCATACAAGGAATTTTTTGATGAATGCAAGGAAATAACTTGTGAAAGTTGCATAGAAGGTCGACTCTTAGATTTCAAAACTAAAAATGTATTATCCACTGCACCATGGGAATTAAAAATTGATAGAGTTGAGCAGAGGAGACTGGATCTCTGCAAGAGCTGTGGTAATATTCTAATGAAAGATAGTAAATTAAACTTGCAAAACGAGAGATTGTTGTATACTTGTAGTTATTGCGGACATAAAGGTTGGACTAAAGCAAAATAAAATTACAAACTCTCTAATTCTTAACCGCTAATACAAAAATAATGATTGAAATAATACTTACACAGTATAGATGTTAAGTGTTGTATTCAATTTGTAACTGAGAAACAACAGTTCCTGCAAGGTAATTTAAACACACTATTATATAAGAAATTGTAAAACAAGTTGGTGGATATTTCGTGAGTAGATCTGGAAGAAAAACCTCAGTAACAGACCAAGCAATGAAAGCTGAAGAGTTATTGAGAAACGGTATAAGCCAAGGGAACGCCACTGAATTTATTCAAGGATATCTCGAATACGAGAAAGCAATTCTCTATTTCGAGGGAGTTGGTAAAGTTAAGGAATCAAGAAAATTACTTACTAGACTTGAAAAAATATTAGGTGTAGTCATCGAACGAGGTGACCCTGAAGCCCCATATTACTCAAAACTTGGTCCGTTCTTTATACTTTACTCGCGCCATTTTCAAGCTAGAATTTTAGAAATGCTTAATATTGACCTCACAACAGCTACCGCCTCCAGAGTCGCAGCTTTAGATTTTGCGATTGGTGTTGAATGGGTCGAGCAAGTTCTAAACATAATGGTTGATCTCTTAATTGAAGGTTATGTAGATCACTGTCTTCGTTATTTAAAATTCACAAAAGATCGGCGTGATGAATTAATTGAAGAAATTTCATTACAGATTGATGAAACCCAACAAAGTGAAGAGAGACGTTGGTTAAGAAGAAAACAAGATCCTGAAAAAGCTGCAGAAATGATTTATGAATCCTTTCTAAGATTACTTGGTCTAATGGTAGATCGATATAACAAAGGTACTAGTTTCATGACTGATGGATTGGACGTATTGAGAAGATTAAAATCTGCTGTGGAATCCGATTTTGAATATTTGGATGTAAGATTGATTGCTTTAGAGGCCAACATTCGCGCAGGTCAGGGTGATGATGTTAATGAATCACTTGTTTCTCATGTGAAATCACGAATATTACCTTACACCATAATGACTGACACAGGTCTCGATCAATTAACTGATTTATTGGAACAATTTGTTTCAAAACGAAAATTAAATCTTAATGTCGCAGTGGGTGAAATTCCAATCCTCGGAGCAAATCCAGCAGGATCACCACATTTATCCATTATTGGTCAAACAGGAGTTGGTAAAACAACTCTTACGAAACAAATTTTGAAAGAGAATATTCGAGTACAAAATACAGCTGTAGTTGTTTTTGATCACCATTTTGAATATGCAGACATCGCAGATCATATTATCCAGATCGGTGGAGAGCGAACTCCTGAAGCCACTCGCTATTACCCAGTTGAAGAAATTGGAGATACATTCAAACAAGCTCAACAATTTATCCAAGACCAACAAAAAGTATTCTCAGCAGAAGGAGCGAAGGCGGAAGATTTAGTTAGTAAAATCCAAGAATATGAGGAAAGAACTAGACCAACAATCACCCGTTTCGTTGTGGACACTGTAGAAGCTTTATTATTAAAAGAGGAAGAGAACGTTATTCCCATCACTCCAGGTGAAATAGTAGTATTTTGGATTATCATGGATGATGCATGGGTAACAACATCTTGTGTCTCAACAGTCATCAAGTATGTGTTACAAATGGCAATCAACGATAAACTTCCAGGGAAGACTATTATGGTTACTGAAGAAGCACAGAGATTATCTGGAGACCAATGGGTAAGAAATGTTACATCAGAAGGGAGAAAGTTCGGTCTTAACTTAATATCAATATCACAAGTACCCGAATTTGATCCATGGGTTGTTGCAAATTCAGAATTAGCTTTATTCAGAATAAGAAGAATTGAAGCGGATAGTCCTGTAGCTTCTTTATTTAGTGATGGTGCTAGGGAAATGGTTCCACATCTTGAGACAGGTGAATATTTGAATTATCATAGAGATACTAGATCATGGTATTTATCATTTAACCCTGAATCGTTGTCCCCAATTCATGCAAAAGAAACAATTACCAAAAAACTAGAACAACTACGTGAAATAATCAATAATTAAAATCGAATCCATATCAATCAAAAATATTAGATATGAGAATAAAGAATATATCTACCAAGTCATTGTTTAGTATGTGGAAGATCCAAAACGACTTAGGACTAAACTTAGATTAGATCTAAATGAGGTTCAAAAGCAGATTGAAGAGATAGAAGATCAGATGAGATCTGATAAATCCGCTGATACCATCGAACGACATAAAAAATTAGTTGAATACGAGAAAAAATTAAAAGATCAATATGAGAAAATTGCTGGTATCACTATTGATCAAGCATCATCTCTTGACCAGAAGACAGTAGCTGCACTAACCAGTCGTGATGAAAATAAATTCTCCAAACTTCTCGGTATTGTCTCAGGCTTTCTCTTATTTTTTGGGTTTTATAACTTAGTAATTCACTCTTATGTGGGATTTGATCCTATGGATTATTTTGATTATTTGGGTGGAACTGGGACTTCTGTTAGCTCATTCGATACCTTCTCGTCTGGAATACTATTTGAATCCTCTACAAATCTGATTGTCTATCCATTAATTGTTGGTACTGCTCTGATATTGATCGGATTAGTATTCTCAACATCAGGGTCTAAGCTGTACAAATTCATGCAATTCTTGGGAGTGGCTATACCAATTCTGTATCTACTAAGTCTTATTGTAATTGAGGATACAACTTCTGAAGTTACAGCAGCCTTTGAAGATAACATGATTAATTTAGGCGCAATTTTCATTTTTGGAGGTATGTTATATCTGTTTGGACTTTTCGATGAACGGGGTTTCCTTGGCAAACTATCAATTCTGATTATAGGAGCTTCAATTATCGATGCGGGAGCTCAAATCCTTGTAGCAGCATTATCCAATGATGAACTTAGTGAATTGCTTTGGACTTGGCCATGGATTATGTTACCCATGATGGTTGCCAGTGTTGTGATTTCATTTGAAAATCTACTGAAGAAATAATTCTTTAAGAAATTAGAAAAAATAATTTTGTTATTATTGATAATGTTATTATTGATAACTAGGCTGGTATTTTGTTACTCTCAGTTTGGATCTTAGCCCAATCATTAGGAAATAATTTGAATTTGTTATAATTCCTATCATAACCAGGAAATGCGGTCCATTGCCATTTATAATTTCCTGAATTCATGCCTTTTGATTCAACAGTATAGGACAAATGTCCCTCAAAGTAGTCACATCCAGCGTACATACTATTTATTTGAATTTCAGTGACTTGACTACTTTCATTACTTACTTCATCAGCAATTTTCCCAATAATTCGAATCACGTTTCTAATGGGTACCCATGAGTTGTCATCAATTTCTATTTTTATCCCTCTGAGTTCAGTGTTTGATCTATTTGCTAGGTAAGTAACATCTGATAATGGTGAATACTCGGTGGCTAGTCCTATTAGATCATGAATAGATCCCCGTAAATCATCAGAAAACTTAGAATTATTTTCTGTTATTATTTCAATTGTTTTCCTACTGATTCCCACAATAACAGATATACTTCTTTACTTAAAAACAGCTACTTCGGAAATCCTTACTCAATTAAATACTACAAAAAATATTCTATTAGGTTAATTTTAATTCCATGAGAAGTGCATTTTCCCCATCACTGTAATATCGAGTTAGGACCTTAGCGATGTAAAAATTCAATTGTTTGTACATTTCTACAGCTCCATAATTGCTCTCTCTAACTTCTAAAGTGATTTTCTCAATATTCACAATGTCAGTTACTTTGTCAATAATATAGTTCATCATTTTTCCACCAATTCCTTGTCGACGCTGATCTGGAGATACAGCTACTGAGATAATATGAGCCTGTGATTTCCCACGTGGTCGCCATGGAGAAATACTCGCTCTTTCTATTCTCGTAATAATATATCCAACAACCTTCCCATCAACCTCTGCTGAACAGCTTGTTTCATGCCAAGATTTTATTAGCTCTATAAAATATGCAACTGGATAGTTTTCAGGAAGACTAATCCTATTAAGATGAACAATATCTTCTAAGTCTGATATCATTGGAGCTCGAATTGTTAACAATTCAATGACCATTTAACAAATTCTGCGTAATTTCAACTGATTAAAATTAATCGATCCTATTGTAAATTTACATTAACTAATTGGGGATCTATTGTTTTGTGTGAAATGTAGGTGGCTACTACAAAATGGTTTTTAGACGATACTGAAATATTTTGATTTGTAGAGAATGTCTGAATTAATTTGTTGGAATTGTTCCACTCGAACACCACTAGGAAATTGTATTTCTTGTGGTGTTATGGTTAAAAGTTCAGAAGAAATATTCGCAGAACAAGAGAAAGAGACTCAAAAAAGAGTTATTGAGATACGAAGAAAAGGAAGAAAAGCTTATTATCTTAATTTAAATGAATTAAATGAGATCGTGGGAAATAATTTCACAATTATTCGATCTATCCATATGGAATCTCCCAAATATTTGGTTGAGGATCCAGGTACAGCCTTGGCTGAAAGTTTTGAAACCTTAATTACAGATAGTAGTCAATTGCTACAAGGACTAACTCCTAAAGTAGCGAGAATTGCAAAGAATTCAAATCATTTGTTAATACAATATGCCTTTATTGAGCCAGCTGGTTTAGTGAACAATAGAAGATCAATTCTTCTTGTTCTAGCTACATTTTTGAGTATCTTTTTGTCAGGTATTGTAAATTCCACAAATATCAACAATTCTCAGGGTATTGCGAAATCAGGATGGGTAATTTCAGGTGTGGATGTATCATTCGATGCTTTCATCTGGGCGTTTATGTTTTCATCGACCTTGATTTTAATCCTACTGTTGAAGGATGTAATTCAAATTCTAATCGGTCGAAAATATTATGGAATCAAGATGCAATCTTATTTTATACCCGCTCCACCGATATTCGAATTAGGTACGATAGGTAGTTTTGTGGGTAATTTATCAATCCATAGATCTAGAAGTTCAATGTTTTACACTTCACTCATTGGTCCACTCATTTCCTGGGTTGTATCAGTGATTATACTTGTTTTAAGCCTTGGGATGGCGAAAAATAACCCTGAAGCAGCAAATGCATATAGTGAGGATTCTATTCTTGGAGGAGGTAACTACGAACCACTTATGCTTAAATACGCCGTGGGAATATCTAATTCATTCTTAGGGACAGATATAGGATTAAGTGATGCTGTAACCTCTATGTATTTGTTTAATCCAATCACCTTGGCAGCTCTAGCGGGAATATACATCTCGGGATTGTCATTGTTACCGTTATCTTTCTTAAATGGGGGTCAAATTGTTAGATCAAAATATGGGAAATTAGCCCACCTAATTGCGACATACTTGGTAATTATCGCTACGATTTATTACAACTTCCTGTTTTCCTTTCTGTTATTGCTGGTCCATCAAAGATTGGGTGTTCCAGATATTTTAAATGAGGAAAGTAAAATCAGTATATTTTCAAATATCCTTGTTTTCATGGTTCTTTTGATAGTCATTTTATCGGTCCCATTACCAATTAATCTGTTATATTGAGAACTAACTGAAGATAAATCAAATAACAAATAATTTTTGCATTGAAGTATTTGAGATAATAAGAAAGGTTTTCTTTACTCATTAAAAACAAAATATTAGTGAAAGTTAAGCGAGAATACTTGGATTATCTCTACTTAGGATTTTTTATTTTAGTAGTTTTCTTGTTTTTCACCGGTATACTGATTTCAGCAATCGGATTCTCGATGGTTGTAATTGATAATCCTGATCCTAATAGTATGTGGCCCACATATTTTCAAGGAGATTTGTTTGTACTTGAAGATGCAAATCCTGATGATATTGTCTTAGGAGATGTTATTGTTTATGAGAATTCAAGTGGCGATAAAATAATTCATCGTGTCATTGATGTAGTAATTATCAATAATCAATATTTTTTCCGGGTGAAAGGGGACAATCCCATATCAAACTCGACTCCAGATCCGTCAACTAATCTCACAACACTGATAGCATCTGATTCTGTACTAGGTAAAATTGTGTACAGAATACCATATCTAGGTCATATTTCTCTGGCAATGCAAAGAAATGCAGCTATTCAATTATTTGTCTATTTGATAGTAGGATTAATAATGATTGCAATAGTATATTGGCCTGAAGATGAGGAAGAAGAGGA
>JAAFKL010000242.1 GCA_021399405.1 Candidatus Heimdallarchaeota archaeon
ACTAGAATTTCCTTTCCTAGATCACGAATTGGTTTTTTAATGGGTTTGCGATCCTCTAATTCTTTCTTCTCCTCTCTTTTGACGAGCTTACGGTATTGTTCCATCTCCTGGTCATATTCTATGGCCTCATAGAATGCCTTGCGTATGAGGTGGGCAACACCCATTCTTGTATTTGGTGCTCTTTTGAGATTGTATCCAACTCTTTTGGGATTCTCACCGAGTGCCATTTTAACGCCTGCCAATTCTCTGATCAGCATGTCATCAACCTCTGTGCCGTATGATTTCAGAACACATAGTTGTCCACCAATTGGGTTGGCGGATCCATGCATTACTCCCATAGTGGTAACACCCCCCATTCTGGCATCGGCAAAATCATAATCCTCGGGGTGAATAGCATCCAAGGTGCGCACATATGGTGTGATGGCTGAACTTATCTCATTCCCATCGTTATCCCCAGGATAGGGTCCTGCACCTTCTCCCCATATCCCACTGTGGGTGTGGGGATCAACAAATCCAGGTGTGATTGAGAGCCCCTGACAATCAATCAGATCTGCACCCTGGGTATCTATATCTGATCCTAGGGCGATAATTTTATTTTCGTCAATTAAAAGTGTACCTTTAACTATCATACTTCCCTCAACCGGGTAGATGGTTGCATTGATGAATGCTTTTTTCATAGGGTTATGAATTCGCACTCCTTAAAATTCATGCTGTACCGATATATAACTAATCGATTATTAAATCAAAAAATATTGAGAAATAGTATTGTATGATAGTATTATAGTTGTGAATTATGTATTTAATGTGGGGAATTTAATTTTTAAATTTTATATTACTCTTCTTTTCTTATGAATAATTGTAATTGGGATTAAGGTGATTAAAAATAGAAGGTCAACTGGTAATGCTTCAGTATCGTCACTTGTATCTGCCAATTCTTCAAACACATTAATTGTAAAAGAACCTCCATTGGATTGCAACAGCTCTGCAGTTAATGCAGGAAATGTTCCTATTTGCCAAATCAAACCACCAATAAGATAGCTAAATGGTTTTGCGAAATAAATTCCAAAATACCAATCTGTAGTAAAATCCATTTTATAATCCAATTTACTAATAATGATATCTACAGAGGTGCTTGAGGGTATGCCTGTAAAATCTATGTCGACTGGGATGGTCATGCTCTCCTCGGTGAAAGTTAAATCTGTGATGGATGTTGATACACCAGTTGTTTCCGAATCAATTGTGCCTTCAACATACGTATCAAGTGAAAATGCTGCTGTCACTAACATTGAATCAATTAGAAAATTTAGTATTGTGAATACGGGTCTGGATTGAGGAAGCGCTGTTTCAATTGCTGTTTCCAATATTGCCCATAAATTAATACTTATCTCTCCACTGAGGATATTTCCAATGAATTTAGGTGAAATTACCAAAGAATCCAAAGTTAAATAATCTCCAACAATGGAGATATCTTCAACTGAATATTCTGCAAGACCTAATTTTGAAATTTGAGGGGTGATGCCTGCTGTATCAACGTCAATAATCATCTCGCCATCAACATCATAGGATGAATTAGTCTGTAAGAACCAGTATGAAAAATCAATCAACGAACTATAATTATAACCAATTGTAAGGAGCATCTGATCTGAATTCTCTAATGTTAACTCCACTGATGCAGTACCTCCTGGGATAATGCCCTTTGGGTGTGAAATTTTCATCTTACCAGGAAAACTAAGCTCACCCCATAGATTAAATGAATGATCTATTTTAAGTCCTGAATTTTGTGCTATTGTTAATCTTCCCACATCAGCTACTACATTAGAGTAGCCACTGATAATATAGGGTGCGTCAAATACCTGTGTCACATCAAAGGTAAAAGGACCAGTTACTGGCACATCTATTCCAAAATAACTCCATTCATGAGTACCATTAAGGAAAGTTTCATCCATTATCTTATACCACTCTCGAATTACGGTTGAAGAAAGCTCTTCAATAATATAGTTGTAACCATATTCTGTTCCGCCTGGTCCAAGATCAAAAGTATGATAACTTGTATCCACTGTTAATTCAAAAGTTGCTAATCCTAGAGAAGATCCTATTCTTACATCCTTTGAAAATAATAAATCATATCCCCAATTTTCCATTGCAGATAAAGGATAATAGTTAGCACTTTGATTAGCAGTAGCTCCAAGTAATAAGCTAAGATCATCACCAATAATATTCGAAAATTGTAATTTCTCCTCTGTAGCTCCTGCTTCAAATATGACTAGATTTTCACTTGGAAAACCCGGGAGTTCTGTATATTGGTAACCATTAAACACAATCCTGTAAGGTGTACTGATATCAGTTTTATCCAAGAAAATCATCAATCCCTCAAAATCATTATCATGCAATTTGAAGGTAAAGGTTCCACCGTCTGGGGAGTATTCTTCATTCCAATAGTAGAAATATTGAAGTACCAATGCATCTATTCCTGCATCATTTCCGCCAATTACCCTTCCATGTACTCCATCCGGCATTTCTGTACTTCCAGTCTCATCATCAACAAATAAATAGGGTTTGTAACCATCCAATAAGTCCTGAGCTGTGATTGCAGTTGTTAACGGAGTTACATCAATTTGAAAAGTTATTGCTGCGTCCCCAATATCGGTGTAATATTCAAAACTACCTGCAACAGGATTTTTGATATTTTGGTAAATAAATCCAAGACTATCATCAAGTTCAGCATCACTTTCCCTAACTTCATAAATTATCAAAATCCCTGCTGATGTACCTGAAAATAATAATTCTGAAATCGTAGCACTCTCACCATCATTTAGTGAAAGTTCATTACCTACGGAAGGAAATCTGATGGGATTGCCATTAACGCTCCCCTCAATGAATATTTCTCCAGCTCCTTGAAGTGTCCCATCATGATCGTTGACCACGTAAATGCTGGTAGCAGTTACACTGATATCATACAAAGAGTTTGTCAATGCGATCTCATCTGTATTGGCATATGTAATTGTACCAGCGTCTGTTGAAGTAATATTATTGTCTACATAATTAATAACATCTGGTGGTGTGAAAGTATATTCCTTACTATTTGAAAAGGATTTTTCATAATTATAGGTGAAATTGGTGTCAAATACTGTTTCGATATTAGATTGGCCAATTGACACTGTAAAGCTACTTAATGCCAAGAGTAATCCAACCCCGATTGCTAATATCATTTTTCTTGATATCATGGTAATTTTTAGTTAGGGCACTAATTTTAAGTATTAGTTAAAATAAATGAAATATACTATAAAATATAAATTAAAATGGCAATAATATTCCTACTTGCATGAATTTCAAATCAATTTTTATTTGCAGATCTTACCTTCTAATAACTTGAAGAAAACAGGTATTTAAGCTCCACAAACCTTATGAGGATGTGATTAAGGTTCGTACACCCACCAGAATAGATCTGGCTGGAGGTACATTGGATCTCCTCCCACTTTATCAGATTGTTTACCCAAGAATCTATTCCACAGTTAATCTGGCAATAAATCTGTTCAATGAGGTGGTGTTGAAGAAACTCGAGACCCCC
>JAAFKL010000243.1 GCA_021399405.1 Candidatus Heimdallarchaeota archaeon
ATACCACCGGCAAATATACCCAGACTTTCTTGCTTTTGCATTTGCTCAAATCTTGATTCCATTCTTCGTCTTTCAGCTTCTGACCTTTTCCTCACGGTTATATCGGTGATTACAGTAACAATCTTTGAATAATCTCCCTCATCAATTGGTAATAACCTCCAATAAATATGAATATCAATTATCTTACCGCTGGCAGTTAAGATTTCAGATTCCCCTTCAAAGCTTGGTTTTCTTTTAATGATTGCCGTCATGGATTTACTAAACGTTTGTAGAGTTCTTTCAGTAAAAAAATTAGAAAACGAATTTATAATCATATCTTTATTCTGAACATCCAATAGTTCAAGAGCATTCGCATTCACATCAGTGATCTTCAGTTTACTTAGACCTTGAGATACTATATCTAGATTCTCAGCAAGATATTCTTGTAAGTTCTCAATTTTGCCCAATCCCATTTCTTTTGCGTATACCAATAGTTCAGACGCATCTTCGTTCCAAACAGTAATAGGGATTTGATTAAAAAGAGACTTGTATCGCAGTTCACTACTTTCGAATTGAGCTCTTGAATCGTAATATTTACTAATATCTCTAATTGTAGTGATCCGCACTTTTTTACCATTAAATTCAGTTTGTCTAGCAAAAGTCAGAGAAGGAAATTCAGATCCATCTATCCTTCGTGAAAATGATTCGTAAGGTTCAGAGATACCTTTTGCAATATTATCCATCACATATTGAACTGATCTCGAAGCAACATAATTACTAACTGGTTCGCCAATCATTTCATCGGCGTTGTTATGTCCTAACATATGGGCAAGCTGATCATTAGCAAATATTATTTTACCATTTTCAGAAATTCCGATTCCTTCAGATCCAGAAGCAAGCAAAAGATCCTTGATCAGCATCTCTTTTTTTAGCTTATGAACTTCATTTTCTTCTGATTCGTTCGACATTTCTGTGATTATTCCTCTTTTAATTCTAATAATTTCGCTAATAAAGATTTTAATGATTTAATAATCTATGATCCATAATATTTAGAATTTAAGTATAAAATAACGAGTATTGTATGATTAGAGCACGATGAAAATCTTCAATATTATTTGATAATGAATGGTACGTGAAGCTCAATATATAATTTATAGAAATTATGAAATATTTTTATATAAATCATACCATATTGCCCCATAGTTAATAAGAACTAAATAATTGATTACATGAGAGTTTTATTTCTCTATTGTGGACTTCGAATGGCTACCGAAGAGCTGATGATTAAATTAATCCTATTAGGTAACGGTAGTGTGGGAAAAACAAGCTTAGCAACAAGGTTTGCAAAAAATACATTCAAATCAGAATACCAACCCAGCATTGGAGTTAACCTATTAGTCAAAATGGTTGCCTACCAGGATCAATTCATCAAAGTATTAGTTTTTGATACAGCAGGACAAGAATTCATGTCATCATTGCGCAAACAACATTATACTGGAGCAAATGGTGCTGTGATTGTATTTGATCTTTCCTCGCGAGTAACATTTGATAATTTGGTGAGATGGGTAGACGAAGTAAGAGAGGAGGTTGGTGACTTAAAAACAATTATTGTGGGAAACAAAATTGATTTGGAAGATGAGAGAGTTATATCATATGATGAGGCACTGTCGTATTCTAAATCAGTGAATGCAGAGTATTTAGAATCTTCAGCAAAAGAAGATATACGAGTAAATGATATATTTCAACCATTCATCGAAGAGGCCGTAAAACAAAATATTGTCTAATCAATATTTAAGATTCTTACATTTCAAATGGTTACCAATAATAACAAACATATCAATCTAGCGCGATATTCAGCTTGAGGTACCGGGACTGAAAATTGCAAAATTTTTGGGATGAGCACTCAATCGGGGTTGTGGAATCTCTCTTAGCAGAGATTGGTACCTCATTTCTTGTACAGTAATGTTTCACGCTAATATATTTTAGAAACATAAGCCATTTCAAAATAAATAAATATCATAATGGTTTTATTAATTTAGGCAATATGGATAGTGATAAACAAAAAGAATTTGCACACAAATTCTTGCTTAATGCTTATCAGGAAGGAAAAATAGACATCCTTGATGAAATATTGCACCCCGAATATGCGCCAAATGAAGCCGTTGAATTTCTACAACAGTTTGACAAGATGGACCTTGGTTCGGGTATAGCGAAAGTAAAACATCGAATGCTTGAAGTAAGGAAAGGTGTTTCTGATTTAACTTTCGACATTGTTGAGACCGTTGCTGAAGGTGATCGAGTAATAGTGTACTACAAATTCAAAGCCAAACATGTTGACATGTACTTGGGTATTCCTGGTACGGGGAAGTATTTCTCCACAATTGGATTTCATTTGTTTACATTCAAAGAAGGCAAAATTTACAGAGTAGCCCTGATCCAAGATCACTATAAAGTATTACGTGATATTGGTCGTGCTGTTCTTGATACCGAAGAAGAAAAACAAATACAAATGTATCTTGAAGCCTTGAAAAATCTCAGAATCACACGTTAGACAATTTTTATATTTTCTTTACTCTAGTCAGAAAGGTTAAGAAGCTTTAATTTTTACATGACTTGGTTAAAAAGATGACAGACAATAACAACAGCTCCACTGAAACAATTGTATCATATGCAACACTAGGATTTTTTGGATTATTATTTTTAATTGTAATTTTCAATTTGATTATGCTCCCATTTGCTTAATTAATTTAATTACCGCCTCTCCCATTGGATAATCAAATGGAATAATTGCGTTTAGGATCAGCTATCTGCAATTATTTGATACACTATTCTTCGATCACAACAAAATCTATCATGATAGTTAAAAGGCTTAGTAGCCTTTCAGCTTGGGTGACGGATAAGTGAACGTCACACCGATTTATGTAATTTTGGAGATGATGGTTTTTTATTGAAATTAAGGAGACGATTATTTATCACTTCAAAAATAATTTTTGACATCCTAAATTAAACACTTAGGTAGCTGAAGTCGATAAACATTATAAGATATCTAATATCGTATATATGCTGCTGAATTTAGATGTCAATAATCTCTCAAATTTTAGTACAATAATTAACCACCCCGATTGGCAGATTTTGTTAAATATTTCTTCATCTGCTATTGACCCTAATTCCAATTTTATCACTCAACTTTTTTATGAATGTGACTTAACATTAACTTATGACTGTGATTAATGATTATACTAACTATTTGGTCCCCACTATCAAGATTATAGCCTACTTGATGGTCATTTTTGGATTTATACTTTTGGTGTTTGGGTTATTTGTCCCATATGATGATTATAATGGTGAATTAGGTTTAAAAATTGTCCTTGGAGGAGGAATAATAATGATTACAGGGGGTCTACTTGCTATTGAACAAAAAATCCCCAGTACAGTTACTCCCAAAGAATAAATTATCCACCATATAAGCCGAAACTGTGCAATTTCATCTCCTCACTAGCCGCGGTCAAGGTTGTTCCTTACATGCTTTATAATAAACAAGTCAATACTAAATTAGGGAAATACCCTAGAGATGAATAGTATGAAAAACATTTTACGATTATTATTATTATTTATGTTATTATTCTCAGTTTTCAATAGTTTCTCAAATGTTGCAAGTCAATCATCGACCACTGATACGGAAGATGAATCTGAGACAGAAACAACTGAAGAAGATGATCTAGAAGTTGGAGAGAGTTCTGGTAAACTCTATTTCAGTTTCATTGTTGAAGGAGCATCAGAGATTATATGGATCCAAAAGTAGGTGTTGTCAGTGAAGGTACTGCTGGTTTGATTAGTGTTGCAAGTGCAGCCCTTACAACAGGTTCTACCTCAGTAACCACAACTACTTCATCACCCGTAGACAAATCTGATGATAGTTCTGCTCCATTCTTCTCGTTATGGATGGCTATGGTAATGTTTTCGGGAATTGTTGTAATTCGCAGAAAATTTACCTAATCCTTTTCCAAAAATAAATAAAAATACTACACGATTTATAACGATCGTGTAGTCCCCCAATTTTAGAGGTAATAACTTGATTAAACAAAGACTGAATGTTCTCATTTTTATTATACTTATGATTAGTCCAGGTTTATCAAGTGCGGAAACAGATCCACCTCAAGTACTTATTATTCACAGTTTAAATTCAGAAAAAACTGCAATTGAAAGTGTCGTTAATCTTGAAAATAGTGATGCAGTGATTTCTAGTATACTAATAACTCAAATGGATCAACAACAACTAGATATTTACGATTTTATTGTGTTTACAAGTTCAGTTGATTTTTCAATCAATGGAGATCAAGAATCAAAATTAATTAATTTTGCTAATGAAATAAATAATACCTTAATGGTGTTTACTCCATATATCGACCAATTTGGTGGGGATCTAAGAGATAAATTAGGTATGGATGATATCGATGAGATTTTTCCATCTGAAGAAGATGAATTCACAGATTGGACAATATCGCTTGATCAATCATTAGGAGATGAACAAAAAGATACTACATATGATTATTCAGGTAAACTTGGAGCTGTTGATTTACATGAAAACACTGTAGTAATTGCTTCGGCAATTTCTTCTACCTCAACTAATGAAGACATAGAAGAGGTGGATTTTCCTCTTCCAGTCGTGTTCAATGCGACTAATGATAAAGCAGAGATTATTGCATCAACTTTGTCAATCATTGATAGTTCTAGTGGTTTCTTAAATCAAATTCCTGATTTCTTTACTATACTACTCCAAAAATTGTTTAATGTATCATTTGAGATTCATAGAAATCAAATTAAAACCGGTGATACAAATATCACTGATTCTGATAATACGTCTTCAAACACCCAAGATACAGCAAACGATGAGAATAATGAAGTGAACCTTCCATTAGATTATTCCTTGCCAATTGAATATTTACTCCTCTTACTTGTTCTGATGGGATTAATCTTTATTAGAAAGATATTATCCATTTTCCGTTGGCTTGGTGAAAAAATAATTTACGCTGGAGTTTTTGTAATAGGTGCATTCTACAATGTTCAGGATCGTATCCTTGATACAAATGATGTTTATCTAAATCAATCAAGAGTAGAATTATTAGATTATCTGGAATATATTGGCCAATATGGTTCACATATACGTGAATTAAAATCGTTAACTCGAATGGGTACTGGTTCATTACTATGGCATTTACAAGTTTTAGAGGACTTTTACTTTATTCAAAAATACAAGATAAATCGCAATACAATTTTTGTTGCAGCTGATTTTGTAGATACCTTTGATACAGAATACAAAGCATTGGAAATGAACATCCAATCTAAATATTCAGAAGTATTGATCGAAGAAATGGTCAATCTTATTGATCAAAATGAGATTTCAGTTTCTGGACTTGAATCTCTCACAAATGTAAATAATAGAACAATTAGAAGGTTTCTTGGGAAGTTAAATGACTACGAAATAGTATCATATGTCCAAACTAGCCCGATAGTGATTGTAATTGATGACAAAGCTACAATAAGAAAGTTGAATAAAGGATATGAAATGAGAGCTGATTATTCATTTTCAAGATCTGACATTGACGTACAAACAGTTTAAGGCAAACAGGCGCTGAGGGATTTGATCCCCGGATTGGGTGTTCTGTCGATAACTATTCTTCCAACTGAACTAAGTTCCTAACTTTTGATTTTGCAGTCTAAATTGATGAATAGTAAGACATATGTATTTGTAACTACCATGTTGCTAGTAATTTTCAATTTTTCAAAGGTCATTTGCCAAACATTACCGATATTAAGGATTATTACAAATATCTCAATTTTTTATAATCTCAAGTCTTGTATGCTTAGTTTATGTTAAATTGGTTTAGATTTTACATATACCTTAGATTGGACAAATTGTACTGTGTTTAAATTACTATGATTTTCTTGTACAATTGTATTGTAAACATAATTAAATTCGATAGGTGCGATAACCGTATGGTTAAATGACTAAATTACGTTATTAGGAGTTTGTATTACGAAATATGGCGAAATAAGTAAAGAATTAGGGTGGAATTCGTACATTTGTTTTTTATATTCATTATCTTGAATATAAATCATAAAACCTAAACCCAATTTTTGCTAATTTATTATTAATATTTAGAGATATTCTCCATATTATTCATTTATATTTGTATAATTGTTACAAAATAACTAATTTATTAGTCATCTTGAAAGAAGTAATATAGATAAAATGTATCTCTTTATGCAAGCAGGTAACTCATTTCAACAGTGATAGCTATGCAATATGAACTATTCTTTTCAGGCTTATTGGCACTAATTACGATATTAATAATTCTCCACATACTTGAAGCATTCCTAAATGTGGGATCTCAGGTTCAGCAAGATAGAAAATCTGAACTTTATCAAGGTGGAGAAATTATTAGTGCTAGAGATCGAAGATATGCAAGTACAATATTTTTTTATGTCTTATTCTTCTTGATTCTGCACGTATTAGGATTTTTATGGGCCACAACCTACAGTCTAAATCTAACTAACGAGAAAATGTTGACCTGGACCACATTTGGGTTTGGGGCCATAACATTGTACATCATCCTTATGATTCGTTCTACAAAGGAGATAACTATATCATGACACTAGCAGAATTAAGTACTAAAGTACTTGTTAACGCACTCATAAGATCACCCTGGATCAGCCACATGAACGCAGGCAGTTGCAATGGATGTGATATTGAGATAGTCGCAGCCCTTTCTCCTCGATATGATATCGAGCGATTTGGGATCACACTACAAGGGTCACCTAGACACGCAGATGTGCTAGTGTGTACAGGATCAGTGAATCGATTCATGGCTCCAAGGTTGAAAGAAATATACAACCAAATGTCAAGCCCTAAGCTTGTTATTGCAGTTGGAGCATGTGGTATCGATGGAGGAGTTTATCAAGACTGCTACAATGTGTTAGGAAGCATTGATCAGGTCCTACCAGTGGACCTCTATATACCGGGGTGCCCCCCAAGACCAGAAGCGATTGTATTTGGGGTATATATATTACTCAAGAAACTTGAGGAATCAGTGAACGGAGGGGAATAAGTATGCAAATCACAGATATTGAAATAAATAATATTGCCGATATAATATCAGTTACAGAGTTATCTGATAAGAGTAAAGTCTACACAGTGGAAAAAGATGATCTAAATCAAACCCTAGCCAAGTTTTACTCAAGTGGATATACACATCTTAGTACTATTATAGGTCATCAAAGCAATGGTACGTATGTATTAGATTATCCAATAAGCACATCAGATCCGAATTTTCCGAATTTAAATACTGCATTTGTAAGAACTGTAATCCCAACGGACAACACATTAATTGTAAATACAGTTACTAATATTTTCCCAGGAGCTGACGTTTATGAAAAAGAAATTCACGATATGTTAGGAATATCATTTGATGGTATCGAGAATGGAAGACTTCTCCTCCCAGATGATTATCCCGAAAATGTCTACCCACTAAGGAAAGATGTTACAGTTGATGAATTGAAAAAACTACTTGATGAATTAGGAGTAGGACGCAATTCTATCACACCAATAATTGAAAAGAAAGATTATGTCATCTCGATTGGGCCCCAGCACCCCACTCATAAAGAACCAATTAGATTTCAATTCTTTGTAAAGGGTGAAAATATCGAAAGTGTTGATCTAAGGTTAGGCTTCAACCATAGAGGCATAGAGAAAGCATTAGAGCAAAACACTTGGACTCAAAACTTGTATCTTATTGAGAGAATTTGTGGTATCTGTTCTGCAGCCCACCAATTAGCCTATGTGCTTACTGCGGAAAAAATAGCAGGAATGATGGATGAAATCCCAGATCGAGCTAATTGGTTACGTGTATTAATCTCAGAATTGGAAAGGATTCACAGTCATATCCTCTGGTATGGAGTACTTGCCCATGATGGTGGATACGACATGATGTTCCATGTTACTTGGAGAGATAGAGAATTAGTAATGGATATACTGGAGAGAATTACAGGAAATCGTGTTAATTATAGCATAGAAGCAATTGGAGGACTTAGAAAGGATATAGACCCGGATACACTGCAATACACCCTAACCCAGTTGAAAGAATTAAGGAAAAAAATAAATGAACATATTGATATTCTCGAAAAAGAGAAATCCTTTGTCAAACGAATTCAAGAAGTTGGAGTACTTAGCTATCAAGATGCAGTTAAAATGAATGCAGTTGGTCCTACAGCAAGAGGATCCGGAGTTGCGTATGACCTGCGAAAAACTATTCCTTATTCAGCTTACAAAGAAATTCCATTCAAAGTCTATCATCAAAAAGAGGGGGATGTTTATGCGAGTCTTATAGTGAGGTTGGATGAAACTATTGAATCGGTCGATATGTGCATTTATATCTTGGAAAACCTACCTAGCGGTGAGATTGCAATTCCATTTAGAGGGAGGATCCCTGAAGGTATTGCGCATACTAGAGTTGAAGCACCAAGAGGTGAGGATATCCACTATATAAGAAGTACAGGAGGGAAAAACCCCGATCGTCACAAAGTACGTGCTCCAACATTAGCCAATATAACATCTCTTCTTCATCGGTTCAAGGGAATGCAAATTGCAGATATTCCTTTGATAATTAGACTAATAGACCCCTGTATAGGGTGTATGGAAAGAGTGACCTTTGTGGACCTTAACACTGGCAAAGTAAAAGAAATTCAGGGAGACGAGCTTATTGCGAGATCGAACAAAGCTCAAAGAACCAATAATGGAGTAAGGATTTTCGAGGTGTAAAATATGTTTATCACATCATTTGCAGAGTTTTTCTTGTTTCCAGGAATTATTTTTGTTATATACGCAGCTTTGACTTCAGTTTGGTTATTGAGAAAGATTACAGCACGAATGGAGAACCGAATCGGCCCCCCATTTAATCAACCTCTGTTTGATTTTGCAAAAATAATGGCAAAAGAGAGAGTATACGCGCATCAATCATCACAACGTTTTGTTCATTACTTACCACGTTTTCAACTGATTCTCGCATTACTCATGTCATTTTTCATCCCAATATACAAGGATGAGGGTTTAATCAGTTTTGAGGGAGATGTTTATCTGTTCTTGTTTTTACTGGCTTTACATGGCTCCTCTGTATATTTCATGGGTTGGGCTAGTCGAAATCCATACGCCCTAAGTGGGTCGGGAAGAGCTTTATTGACTGAGATTTCATTTGAATTGCCAATTGCGATTTCAGTGGCAGGAATTGCGATTCTAAGTAAATCAATGAAGATTTCCTCGATGGATATGGCCAGTATTTTAGGTGATAAATCATCTGAAATTGGAATAATATTCTATGTCTTAATTTGGATCAGTATGATCTCAACCTTTTTGATTTGTACATTGGGGGCATTAGAATTGAACCCGTTCTCTGCAGCACATGCTGAGACAGAAATTGTTGCAGGATGGAAAACGGAATTAACGGGCAGTGACCTTGGATTGACGGTTTTAGCGGATGCAATAAATGCATTTAATTTAGCTGCGTTATCTGCTACACTATTTTTTGGAGGCCCCAATGAAATTATTGATTTTGGAGAATCAACCCTAGAAATATTGTTATCTAACGGGATTTCATTTATCCTGTTCATGATTGAGGTAATAATTATTTTGTTTTTGATTGCTTATCTGAAAACGGTCCTATCAAGGCTTAGAGTAGACCAATCCACTGAATTTTTGTGGAAATATATACTTCCAATAAGTATAATTAACTTGTTTGCAATCATTGTTGCAATACATTTGGAGATTTAAAATGTCAGTACTCAAAGAATATCTATCAGCTTCCAAGGAAGCATTTTCTAATTTGTTTAGAAAACCGAACACAATACTATTTCCAAATGAACATGTGCCCATAAGTAGCACATTTCGAGGGAAGCCAGTATTGGTACCCGAGAATTGTACTGTTTGTTTGAAATGTGAACGAGTGTGTCCAACAGGTGCAATTACAATTGATAAACTATCAGCAACCGATTTTAACTTCAGCGTTGATATAGGACGTTGTTGTTATTGTCAAGAATGTGAAGACGCTTGTAATTTCGATGCAATTACATTAACAGACCAGTGGATGACTGCAGCAATGGAGAAATCTGAATTGATAACTGTTGATGTAGTACATAAAAAGAAAAAGGTGAAAAAAGAGGGATAAATTTGTCTACAATTATTTTTATTTTAAGTATAATTACAATCATCTTTGCCTTCTATGCGTTAGAGGCGGAAGATAGGCTTCATTCAATTGTTTCAATTGGTTTAGCCACAATTTCGACAGGTGCTATTTTCCTGTTCCTTGGAGCAATATATGTAGCAGTATTCCATTTAGTTGTGTATTCTGGCGTTATGACAGTACTTTTTGCTGCCGTTGCTCATTTCTTACCAGAAGATGAAGTTACTAGTCAGGAGGACGAAAATGAAGACTGAAATGAAAAAGCAGGTAGCGGGCCTAGGCGTTATATTCTTGATGTTTTACATCGTTTTGCTTCAATTAATAACAACAAGCGATAATACACTTGCTAATAATCCCCGTGTTGTGAATGAAGAAATTTCGATTGATGCGCTGTTACCACTTTGGTTGCAAGTAACAGTTGGATTTCAAGAAGTGTCAATCCACCTCGCCACTTTAATTGTAGGTTTAGCGCTCTTAATAACAATATTTGGAGTGATCCACCTAACTAAGGAGGAAAATAACGATGAGTGAACTGAACTTGTTAATTTCATTAAGTCTAATGCTCTATATTATTGGATTTTATGGATTGATAACAAAACCAGATGCTGTAAAAATTATTATTGCTATCGAGTTAATGTTGATTGCATCTAATCTTCTGTTTATTGCTTTTGGATATTTACGCCATGATCCATATGATCCACTCTCACAAACATATGCAATACTTTCACTATCAATTGGTGGAACTATCATAGGATTGGCGTTAGCTATTGCTTTGCTCATACAGAAACAATTCGATACCATTGATGTGAGCAAATTGAATAAATTGAGGTGGTAAAATGACAGAAGAAACATTAGTTTGGTTAATATTAATCCCTCCATTTTTGGGATGCTTAGTAAGTCCTATTGTAAATAAAATAAAATCATCACTCACTCCAATTGTGAGTGTTCTGTTTCTATTAGTTTCTGGTATTAGTGCCTTGATGGCATTTATTCAGAATCTTAGTGGTGATTGGAAAACATATCAAAATGATATAACTTGGCTCAATTTCTCTGTACTTGGAGACATTAAATTATCAGTGACTGCTGATTCTCTCAGCATTTTTATGGCTACAATTGCGAGTTTTCTCGGATTATGTATAGCCATATTTTCAATTGAATATATGAGCGAGGATAAATCAAAACTCAGGTATTGGTTTTTCATCCAACTATTTATCGGATCGATGAATATTGTTGTTCTAGCTGGTGATTTTCTATTCTTGTTTTTCGGTTGGGAACTTGTAGGTTTGTGTTCATTCATGTTGATTGCTCATTTCTCATACAAAGATGGAAATGAAGGAAACAAGGCAACACTGTCTGGAATTAAGGCTTTTCTTTTCACAAATTTGGCAGATTCTGGATTTTTCTTCTCCATCATCTTGATATATAAAGAATACAACACATTTGATTTTGAAGTAATACAACTGGCAAGCGGTAGTACTGAAAATAATTTAATTGCTTTCGGCTTTATAGTTGCAGCATTAGGAAAAAGTGCTCAGTTTCCATTTATTCCATGGCTAAGTAGCCCGGATAGAATAGATATTGACGCAATGCAGGGTCCTACTACAGTTTCTGCATTGATACATGCTGCTACAATGGTTAAAGCTGGAGTATACCTTGTTTCCAGAACCTACCTTGTTGTACATCTTGACGCAACAGAAGAATTTTACTGGTTTATTGTACTGATTGCTGGTGTCACTGCATTGATTACTGCATTATCTGCCCTTGCAAGTGTGGGAATAAAGAGAATTCTTGCATACTCAACTGTTTCACAGTTAGCGTATATGTTCATGTCATTAGGAGTGGCTTTCACTGCACTTGAGGAGGATGAGGAATTATCAATTCAAGCATTCAATTATGCGCAGTTTCACTTACTCTCCCATGCGATATTTAAGTCACTTTTATTTCTTTCAGCAGGTTATATTATACACACCTACCATGAAAAGAAGATTACATCGCTCAAGGGTGTTGCACATTGGGATAATAATCCTATATTAGCCGCTGGAGTAATTTCGGGATCTCTTGCTTTGTCAGGTATACCACCATTCATGGGATATTTCAGCAAAGAAGGAATAATATCTGTAAGCTATGAGTTAGGTTATCACCACGATTCATCGATTGGCAAAACGGCTTTCGTTTTTGCATTATTGACAGCTTTAGTTACTGCAGGTTATTGTGCCAGATTCTTATATTACTTGATTTTTGCAAAAGAAGAAAATCAGAAATCGGCTGGAAATGAAAGTAGTATACTCATGAAGGGAATTATAGTTATACTAAGTGGATTATCCATAATTGGAGGTTTATTTGGGTTGAAGCTATTTGATTACTTTGAAGAATTTAGCACAACGGACGTTGAACCTTTGGGTTCTTTTGAGTTGCATGCGATTTTTAATACGCTATTGATAATTTCAGCGCTAGGCATCTCAATGTACATGTTAATCAGTAAACCTGATTTAACAAATAAAATTATGACTTCTAAATTGATACGACCTATTGGTGTACTTGCTTCTGAGGGATTTTATCTTGATGATCTTTGGCAATTAATCTGGAAAGTCGTGAAGTCCATTGTCTTCAAATTACGAAATCTACATAGTGGAGATCTAAATTGGACAATCGGACTTATTGGAATTGTCACTATCTCTGTGATAGGGACAATAATTGGAGGTGTACAATTATAGACTACGTAGAAACCCTATATCTAATATTACCAGTAATCGGAATTTTCTTTGCTGCAACATCAACTATATTTTTGAAGAAAAGCAGTAAATTATTATCTATTATTCTCTATTTACCAATACTATTGTTTGAACTGATAGTAATGGTCATAATCTACGATGATTTTGAAAAATACAAACTGATAACTAAGAATATTGAAATATCTGGGATCTCAATAATTATTGTAATTTTTGTACAGACACTATTGATCCTTATTGGATTATTTAGCATTTTCTACATAAAGGAAAAAGATCTATCAGCATACTTCGCTCTTTATTTCTCAATGAATTTAGGTATTATCCTTGTATTCAGTGTATCTCATCTGTTCCTCTTATTCATGTCTTGGGAATTAATGGTCCTTACGGGCTATTTATTAGTTCTATTCCCAAAAACAGAAGAATCATTGGAAGCTGGGTTCAAGTATCTGGTAATCAGTACAATCGGATCATTAAACATACTTCTAGGCATGTCATTAATTTCTGGAATATCCACAGATTTGTCTTATGCAACTATTGCCAATAGCGATACATTAACGGATGGGTTCATTGGAAAATTGGGATTCACTTTCTTGATAATTGGTTTCGGAGTAACTGCAGGTATGCTATTTCTTAATCAATGGCTACCGGATGCACACCCAGCCGCACCAGCCCCTGTTAGTGCGGTATTGTCAGCCATCATGGTTAATGCAGGCATATATGGGATATTTCTAGCATTCAATTTTATGGTGAATAGTGCTAATTATGTAACTACTGCTCAAATAGTGATAATTGTTGCTACAATCACGATGACGGAAGCTAATTTAATGATCATTATACAATTGATGCGCGATGACAGCAAAGATATCAAGCGAATCCTAGCATACTCTACAATCGTACATCTGAGCTATTTGCTTGTTATTACACCAATTATATCTAATGATGGGATTGTCGTTCTTCTACTACACATGTTTACTCATGGTATTGCTAAAGCCCAATTATTCCTTATTACTGGATACTTGTTAATGTTGACAAGATCTCGTGATTTAAGAAAATTAAAAGGAATCGGTCAGAAAGAAAAATTCCTAGGAGTAATAATTTTTATTTCCTTAATGTCTCTTGGAGGATTACCTGGAACTGGAGGTTTTGTTTCCAAATTATTAATTCTCATTGTGTTCTACAAAAATAATGCAGACATAGGAATATTTGATACCGCAACGAATCAGATATTTACTTTGATACTTATTGTGAATGGATTTATTGCCTTTATTGGCTATCTATGGCTTATGAAATATCTTCTATTCGATAAACCAGATGAAGAAATTGAATTTGAATTGATCGCAAGCCGTTCATCAATGATAATCAAAGGAATACTACTAGTGCTTTCTCTATCATTGATTTTCATTGGATTCTTCCCCAATGAGATAATATCACGGATATATCTGGTACTTCCTTGAGAGGTTTGAAATAATGACACAACAGTTCTCTGATAATTATTTAGTAGATCGATTAAATAAAATCATGCAAGAATATCAGAGAATTGCGTTCATTGGTTTAGGAAACCCAATAAAAGGGGATGATGCAGTTGGCATTTATATTTCGGACAAACTAATAGAAACAACAAATTCTCAAATTCCGTATATTCTATCGTGCTATCATGTCCCTGCAAATTATCTTGGGAAAATTGTTACCTACAATCCAGATTATCTAATATTTCTAGATGCTATATTTCATCCTGATTTTTCTCCTGGAGATATTGTAATAATTAGCCCATCCAAAATTAAACAAGTAGATACTTTCACCACTCATTACCAGGGATACGAAACCATAATAAAATTCCTTGAAACTGAGTTGGGAAAGCAATTAGATTACATTGTACTAGGAATAAATGTCACAGAAGTCAAATTGGATGATCAAATATCAATTGAAATCGAAAATTCAGCAGATGTGATAATTTCATCCATCGAAAAGGTGATTACTCATGCATGACAAAACACTAATTTTACCAATAATTGATGATCTTGAGAAACTTCTTCAAAAGGAAGTGGATTTAGAGATCTCAATCGGCAATTTTACAAACTTAAACCAATCAATGGTTACTAAATTTCTCAACGATATCAATCCTGATCTTTTCAGCATAGAGATACTTGGAAATATTAAATTTTCAACAATTTCAGGAACTATCCAATGTTATAATTGTGATTTTGTAGGTACACCAACAAAAATAATTCAAGATCATGAGTTACACACAGATACGATTGTAGTATGCCCTGAATGTGATTCCATTCAAACTAAGAAAATCGGTGGTAACCAAATTCTTGTAAAATCTCTATAGAATAAAATATACCATATCTGGATTATTATGCATTAATTAGCATCCAGTCATTAATTCCTGTTAAGATTAATTGTATACCTAAGGTGATTATTAGCAAACCCATTATTTTCACTATTGCCTTAGTAGCTTCAGCTCCGAGCACCCTGATGATTTGAGTTGATTGCCTAAGAACCAAGAATGTTAGGACCATAATAATCAATATAGAGCTGATCAGTGAAATTGCGAGCTCAATTTGAAATGATAGCTGGGTAGAAAGAAGGATTATTGCAGTAATCGATCCTGGTCCCGCAATTATGGGGAATCCTAAGGGCACAAGTCCAGGATTTTCTTGAGAATCATCTTTCATAAGTTTTTGACCATTTATTGTATCATATCCAAATTTGAAAAATAATATCCCTCCTGCAATTTTAAGGGAAAATGTAGAAATTCCAAATATATCTAAAACCATACCACCTATGAATAGACATGTAATCAGAGCAATAGTTGCAAATTTAATTGATGAATTCAATATCTTTCGTCTTTCTTTTTCTTGATATTCCGATGTGATTGATAAATAAGGACTAATCACACTGATTGGATTGAT